>NZ_JAOCKC010000006.1:0-192271 GCF_029844625.1 Stenotrophomonas sp. GD03680
AAACCCCGCTGCTCACGCAACGGGGTTTTTCTTTATGCGTTTCAGCAGCCGATGTTTCAGCCGGCGCTGCCGTGTCCCAGGAACGGCTGGATCACTGCCGCGATCTGGGCGGGCGCTTCCATATGCAGGTGATGGTTGCCCGGAAACACGGCCAGGCGCCCGTCGCGCAGGTGCTGCAGTCGCTCGCTGCGCATCGGCTCGGGATAGTACGACTGCGCGGGAGTCGCGTAGATCACCTGCGTAGGGCAGGCGATGGCCTGCAGCAGGTTGTCGATCTGGCCCTCGCTGAGCCGGATGGCGGTGGGCAGCATCAGGCGCGGATCGCTGCACCAGCGATAGCCGCCCTCTACGGGTTCGACCCCGCGCTCGACCAGCAGGCGCGCGCAGCCTTCACTGAGCTGGTTGGTCATCATCCGCGCGCGGATCGGCGCGGCAAGATCGGGAAAGACCCTAAGCTGCTTGCGCGATAGCGCGCGCGTGGCAGTCACATGCTCACGCAGCCGATGCGCGGTGTCCTCTTCCGGTCCCCGCAGGCCACCCAGCGCTTCGATGGCGACCAGGCGTTCAATGCGGTCACTGACCGCCGCCGTCAGGCTGGCGATGCCCGCACCCATCGAATGGCCGAGCAGGCTGAAGCGCTCCCAGCCCAGCGCGTCGGCCACGTCAAGCACGTGGCAGATCGCGGCAGCGGTGGTGTAGCTGCCGCCGGCCGGGAGATGGGCGCTGTGGCCATGGCCAGGCAGGTCGATGGCCACCAGATCCAGATGGGGCAGATGCGGCGCGAGTGGCACGAAGCTGGCGGCGTTATCCAACCACCCATGCAGGGCCAGCACACGCGGGCCCTCCCCGTGATTGCGCAGGCCGGCCACGCGCGCGCCGCCGACCTCGAGTTCGAACCCCTGCAGGCTCATGCCAGCGAGGCCACGGCCAGCCGTGCCAAGGCACGCGCGTGCTCGGATCCATCGTTGAGGCAGGGGATGTAACGCATCCGTGCGCCGCGTTCGGCGAGGGTTTCAGTGAATCCCATCTCGACTTCTTCCAGCGTTTCCAGACAGTCGGTGGCAAAGCCGGGACAGACCACGTCGATCTGCTTCACGCCGGCCTCGGCCAGCGCCCACAGGCTGGGTTCGGCATACGGCTGCAACCAGCGCTCGCGCCCGAAACGCGACTGGTAGCCGAGCTGCCACTCGCTCCGTTCCAGGCCCAGCGCATTGGCGATCGCCTGCGCACTGGCCTCGCAGCGCTGCGGATAGGGATCACCGCCATCGGCCAGGCGCTGTGGAATGCCGTGGAAGGAGAACATCAACATCTGGCCACGGCCATGCGCCTGCCAGTAGCGCTGGATGGAGGCTGCCACGGCTGCGACCCAGTCCGGGTCGACCGAGTAGTCCTGTACCAGGCTGACCGTGATGCCCGGATTCCTGCGCTGCCAGGCATCGACACGATCCTCCACCGATGCGGTGGTGGTGGTCGAATACTGGGGATAGAGCGGCAGCACGACGATGCGCCGCACGCCTTCCGCCGCCAGCCGGTCCAGTTCCGCGGTCAATGCGGGTTCGCCATAGCGCATCGCATGGCGCACGCGCAGGGTCGGCAGCAGAGCTTGCATGGCCTGCGCCAGCCGCCGGGTATGGACCATCAGCGGCGAGCCCTCGGGCAGCCAGACCTGGGCGTACTTGGCGGCCGAGCGGCCGCTGCGCAATGGCAGGATCAGGCCGCGCAGCAGCGGCTGCCACAGCAGCGCCGGAATCGACACCACGCGCGGGTCGGACAGGAACTCAGCCAGGTAACGGCGTACGGCGGGGGCCGTCGGCGTCTCGGGCGTGCCTAGGTTGACCGCCAGCACGGCGGTATCGGGTGCGTCGAGCATGGGGCTCATTGTCGCCGATCTGCCGCTGTATCGGGATGCAGGATCTGCATCGCAGGCATAGTCATCTCCGATGCGGGACCGATGACGCTCATTGCCGATTCATCACAACACTACTAATTTCAGTCACTTGCTATATCTTCCTATGGACTGACTTCTGGAGCCTGCCATGCGTCGCCCGATCCAAGCCCTGCTGATCGCCGCCAGCCTGCTGTCCAGCCAGGCCATGGCCGGGCCGCAGGAAGACCAGCGCGCCCGCAACGCGGTGCGTGTGCTGGCTGAAATCCAGGAAATCCCTGAACAGGGGATTCCGGACAAATTGCTCGACGAAGGCCGCGCGGTCATCGTCATTCCCGACACGATCAAGGCAGGCCTGGTCATTGGTGGCCGCCGTGGCCATGGCCTGATGTCGGTCCGCATGCCGAACGGCGCCTGGTCCAACCCGGTCTTCGTCAAGCTCACCGGCGGCAGCATTGGCTTCCAGGCCGGCGTGCAGTCGTCGGACGTGGTGCTGGTGTTCCGCAACGACCGCAGCCTGGACAACCTGGTCAACGGCAAGTTCACCCTGGGCGCCGATGCCGGTGTGGCGGCCGGTCCGGTCGGCCGCAATGCGGCCGCGGCCACCGACGGCCAGCTCAAGGCCGAAATCTGGTCGTGGTCGCGTGCGCGTGGCCTGTTCGCCGGCGTCGCCCTGGACGGTGCGGTGCTGCAGATCGACGATGCCGCCAACCTTGACGCCTATGGCAGCAACACCACGCCGCGGATGATCTTCGAGGGCCGGGCAGCAGGTGCGCCGTCGATGGATGTGGTCGCCTTCCGTGATCGCCTGGAGGAGGCGACCTATGCCGCGCGCAACAACCGCGGTGGCAATGGTGGCACGGCCTCGCGTCCGGCTCCGGCGCCGACGGTCGCACCGCCGCCTGTTCAGGCAGCCCCGGCGGTCCCGGCGGAAGCCACCACCGCGCCCCTGCAGAACGTGCCGCAGAACCCGCCGCCACAGCAGCAGGGCTTCCAGCCGGTCAATGAAGGCGAAATCCGCACGGAGACGCTGGGCGGGAACTGACTTTCGTCACGCGCGCCGGCTAACGGCCGGTGCGCTATGCTCGACAGCCTGATCACTAACGTAACGAGCGTCTTTATGGGCAGTTTCAGCATCTGGCATTGGTTGGTCGTGCTGGCCATCGTCCTGCTGGTGTTCGGCACCAAGCGTCTGACCAGCGGCGCCAAGGACCTCGGTTCGGCGGTCAAGGAATTCAAGAAGGGCATGCGCGACGAGGACAAGCCGAACGCGCAGCTGGGCGATGAGACGCGCAGCCAGGACGCCTCGCGCACCGCGCAGGACGAGCACGACCGCAACGCACGCTGATCCGGAGCGGTCGCGGTGTTTGATATCGGCTTCAGCGAACTGCTGGTCATTGCGGTGGTCGCCCTGGTGGTGCTCGGTCCCGAGCGTCTGCCCAAGGCGGCCCGTTTTGCCGGCCTGTGGGTCCGTCGTGCCCGCAATCAGTGGGACTCGGTGAAACAGGAACTGGAGCGCGAACTGCAGGCCGAAGAGATCAAGCGGCAGATGCAGGACGTGCGGCAGGGCATGCAGGACACCGAGAACCAGTTGCGTGCCAGCGGCGAGGCGATCCGTCGCGAAGCCGCGCAGGCACAGCAGCAGGGTGATGCGCTGGCGCAGGAGACGCGGGCACCGGCGCCGGCGGACCTGCCGCCGCATGTCAGCCAGGCACAGCAGGCTGCACCTCCCGCGTCCATGGGCGACGGCACTGCGGCCGATGCCGGCGGGGCGTCCGCTGCATCCGCAGCGGATGTAGACGACACCCGTCCGGTGCCAGCGTCGCAGAGCGAGGAGCGCGGCCGATGAGCGAACAGGATTTCGGCGAGAGCTCGCTGGTTGAGCATCTGGTGGAGCTTCGCGGCCGCCTGGTGCGTGCGCTGCTGGGCCTGGGCGTGGTGCTGCTGGCACTGCTGCCCTTTACCCAGAAGTTGTACAACGCGCTGGCCGAACCGCTGGTCTCGCAGCTGCCGAACGGCCAGACGATGATCGCCACCAACCCGGCCGGCGCCTTCTTCGCTCCGTTGAAGCTGACCTTCTTCGTCGCGCTGTTCGTGGCGGTGCCGTGGCTGCTGTACCAGCTGTGGGCCTTCGTCGCGCCGGGACTGTATGCCCGCGAGAAGCGTCTGGCGGTGCCGCTGCTGGTGTCGTCGGTGCTGCTGTTCTACACCGGTTGCGCCTTCGCGTACTTCCTGGTGTTGCCGGCGGTGTTCCACTTCCTCACCACCTTCAGCCCGGATGTCATCGCGATCACTCCGGATGCCAACGCTTACCTGGATTTCGTGCTGGCGATCTTCTTCGCCTTCGGTGGCAGCTTCGAGCTGCCGGTGGCGATGGTGATCCTGGTGCTGCTGGGATGGGTGACGCCGCAGCAGTTCAAGGAAGGCCGCGGCTACGCGATCGTGGGCATCTTCGTGGTGGCGGCCGTGCTGACGCCGCCGGACGTGGTCTCGCAGCTGATGCTGGCGATCCCGATGTGCCTGCTGTACGAACTGGGCATCCATGCCGCGCGATGGCTGGTGCCGTCCTCGGTGGTGAAGAAGCCCGCCGCGTGATCTGGCAGCGCCGGGCATGGCCCGGCCTGGGAGAGCCCGCCGGGCATGGCCCGGCGCTACCGTTGGGCGTGCTCAGGCGTGGAAGACGTCGTTTACCGGCGGCGTGGCCGGAACCGGCGGAGCGCCACGGCTGCCACGGTGCACGAACATCTGCTTCCAGGCGGCATACACCGCGCCGACGTACAGCGGCATCACCACGGTGGTCAGCAGCAGCTGGGCGATGAATACGGCAACCATCTGCCCCCCCAGCAGCATCGCGATCTGGATCACGATCACGAACAGGATGTAGCCGCAGAAGGCGGCGATCACGCCGAGCACGGCGAACACGGCCATCGCCGCGATGTTCTCGATGCAGCCCTGCAGGCTCAGGCGCAGCGCGTGCATGCCGCTCTGCTTGTCGAACACCACCAGCGCTGGCTGGGTGAACATCGCCAGGGTCAGGGCGATGGCGGTCACGAACACCAGCAGCATCCACAGTGCGATGCGCGTGGCCGGCAGCTGGGCGACCAGTTCGGCAGCGGCTTCGGGGCTGACCTGCTGGTTGCTGCGGGCGATCTCCTCCATCCGTGCCATGACGTCGCTGAAGGCAGCGAAGCCTTCGCGACCGATCATCAGGTACAGCAGCACGCCCAGCAGCAGGACCACCAGCACCTGGATCGCCAGCGGCACCAGCAGGTGGCTGACGCGGTGGTCACGGATCGGCTGCAGCAGGTGGGTGACCAGGCCGGGCCGGCCGTCGTCGATCTCGCCCATGGCGTACAGCATGCCGCCGAACATGATCGGCGAGACGGCCAGGGTCATCAGCTGCACGGCCAGACCGAGCGCGCCGGGCACCAGGGTGGACAGCAGGGTGACCACCCAGCTGACCAGCATCCAGGTCAGGCCGATCCGCGCCAGCTGCAGCGGTGCACGCCGGTACAGGGAGAACGTATCCAGCAACCACTGGGCGCCCGCCGAGGCCGGCAGCTTGCGAATCTCTTTCATGGACATCCGGAGAGGACAGAAGGGGAGCGGGCAGTACCCGCGCCGCCGATTATCCCTGTTTTGCCGCCGGCTGGGCTGAAGACTGCCGTGCCTGGCGGACGAAACGGCGCAGCAGCTGCCGGGCCAGGGGGGCGGCGCTGACCGCGCGCTCGATGCTGCGGGCGCAGCCACCATGGCGGCCGATGCAGTCGGCCCGCGCACGCACGTAGCCGCGCATGTGGTGGGTGGCGAACTCGGGATGGAACTGCACGCCCCACGCCTGCCGGCCCCAGCGGAAGGCATGGCAGCCATCCTGCGGCGAGCGTGCCAGCACGGCGGCCCCCTCGGGGGCACGCAGTACGGTCTGCAGATGGGTGGCGTGCGCCGCGAAATGCTGTGGCAGCCCCTGGAACAGGGGGTCCTGTGCTGCCTGCGGCTGCAGCTCCAGTTCGATGGTGCCCGACTCGCGTCCGGCGGGGTTGTAGGCCACTTCGCCGCCCAGCGCATGCGCCAGCAGCTGGTGCCCGTAGCAGATGCCGAACACCGGCACGTCATCGTGGGCGGCCTGCCGCAGCCACGCCGCGCTGCGCTCGCTCCAGTCGGCGTGGTCGGTGACGAAAGCGGCCGAGCCGGTCACCATCACTCCGGCGAACGCGCGCGGGTCGGGCAGGACGCCGCCGTGTTCGACATCGACCACCACCGTCTCGTGTTCTTCCAGGCCGGCGGCGACGCGGATCCAGTGCGGGAAACGCCCATAACGACGCAGCGAGGGCACTGGACGGCCGGTTTCAAGAATCAGGAAGGGCGCTGGGTTCATCCGGGGGCGGCAGGACAGACAGGACTTCCTCGATTGTAGTCAGCCCCTGCGCCACCTTTTCAAGCCCCGCCTGGCGCAGGGTTCGCAGGCCCTCGGCACGGGCGGCACGGCTGAAACCGGCCAGATCCATGTCGGCGCGGATCTGCGCGCGGAGCCGCGAACCCAATGGCAGCAACTCATACAGGCCGATGCGGCCGAGGAAACCGGTGCGCCGGCACTCCAGGCAACCGACCGGCCGACAGGGCGTGGCGGCATCTGGATATGCGGCATGGCTATCAGCCAGTACCGCCCAATCGGCGGCACCGAGCGTATGCGGCTGCTTGCAGTGCGGGCACAGGGTGCGCACCAGGCGCTGGGCGAGGATGCCGTTGACGGTGGAGGCCAGCAGGTAATGCGGCACGCCCAGGTCGAGCAGGCGGGTGATGGCCGAGGGGGCGTCGTTGGTGTGCAGGGTGGACAGCACCAGATGGCCCGTCAGCGACGCCTGTACCGCCATCTGCGCGGTTTCCAGGTCGCGGATCTCGCCGATCATGATGATGTCCGGATCCTGCCGCAGCAGGGTGCGTACGCCGCTGGCGAAGTCCAGGTCGATGTTGGTCTGCACCTGCATCTGGTTGAACTCCGGCGCGATCATCTCGATCGGATCCTCCACCGTGCACACGTTCACGTCCGGGGTGGCCAGGCGCTTGAGCGTGGAGTACAGGGTGGTGGTCTTGCCGGAGCCGGTCGGGCCGGTCACCAGCACGATGCCGTGCGGACGCTCGACCAGGGCGTTCCAGCCGGCAGCCTCCTGCGGGCTGAAACCCAGCTGGTCGATGCTCTTGAACGCCGCATCCGGGTCGAAGATGCGCATCACGCACTTCTCGCCGAACGCTGTGGGCATGGTCGACAGGCGCATTTCCACCTCGCGCCCGCCCGGTGACCGGGTCTTGATGCGGCCATCCTGCGGCCGGCGACGCTCGGCCAGGTCCATGCGGCCCAGCACCTTGATGCGGCTGACCACGGCGGTCATCACCGCCGGTGGCACCTCGAACACCTTGTGCAGCACGCCATCGATGCGGAACCGCATGCGGCCCATGTCGCGGCGCGGTTCCAGGTGGATGTCCGACGCACGCTGCTCATAGGCGTACTGCAGCAGCCAGTCGACGATGTGCACGATGTGCTGGTCGTCGGCATTGACGTCGCCGGTGCGGCCGAGCTCGACCAGCTGCTCGAAGCTGGGCAGGGCGGTGTTCACCTCGCCGCGCACGTCGCCGCGCGCGCCACGCACCGAGCGCGTGACGCCGTAGAACTCCATGGTGTAGCGGTGCAGGTCCAGCGGATTGACCACGGCCAGCTCGATGCGGCGGCGGGTCAGGTGCTGCAGGTCGCGGCGCCATTCCTGTACCAGCGGTTCGCTGGTGGCCACCAGCACGCGTTCGGCGTCCACCGCCAGTGGCAGGAAGCGATGGCGGCGCGCATAGGCGTGCGAAACCAGGGCCGTGACCGCCGCCACATCGACGCGGGTCGGGTCGATGCGCAGGTAGCGGGTGCCGGTGCGTCGCGCCAGCCACTCGGTGAGGCGTTCCAGGGTGAGTTCGCCGCCATCGCTGGCGGCAAGCTTGAGGTTGGACAGCAGTACCAGCGGATGGACTTCACTGGCGTTGCGGGCGCCCTGCGCGGAAAACCGCACGCGCTCGCGGTCCTGCCCGGCCACCAGGCCATCGGCCAGCAGTGCGGCCGAGACCTGTTCGAACAGCAGGCGGCCCCACGGCAGCGGTACCGCGCCGGGCTCGCCGGGCGTGCCCGCCGGCAGCCGATGTTCCATCTGCCTGCTCCTCCCGGGTACGGAATGCCCCGCAGGTCGGCCGTTATACTAGCGCACCCCCTTGCCGGCCAAGAATCGTCCGCATGTCCGCGACCCCGACCGTTCCGATCACCTTCCAGGGCCTGATCCAGACCCTGAACCAGTTCTGGGCCCAGCAGGGCTGCGTGCTCATCCAGCCGCTCGACCTGGAGGTGGGCGCCGGTACGTTCCACCCGGCGACCTTCCTGCGTGCGATCGGTCCGGAAGGCTGGAACGCGGCCTACGTGCAGCCCTCGCGCCGTCCCACCGACGGCCGTTACGGCGAGAACCCGAACCGCCTGCAGCGCTATTACCAGTACCAGGTGGCGATGAAGCCGGCGCCGGACAACATCCAGCAGCTGTACCTGGATTCGCTGCAGGCGCTGGGCATCGACCCGCTGGTGCACGACCTGCGCTTCGTCGAGGACAACTGGGAGTCGCCGACCCTGGGTGCCTGGGGCCTGGGCTGGGAGGTCTGGCTCAACGGCATGGAAGTGACCCAGTTCACCTACTTCCAGCAGGCCGGTGGCCTGGAGTGCCGCCCGGTGCTGGGCGAGATCACCTACGGTCTCGAGCGCCTGTGCATGTACCTGCAGAACTGCGACAACGTCTACGACCTGGTGTGGACCTACGGGCCGGACGGACAGCCGGTGACCTACGGTGACGTCTATCACCAGAACGAGGTGGAGCAGAGCACCTACAACTTCGAGCATGCCGACGTGGAAGAAATGTTCCACCGCTTCGACGCCTGCGAGCGCGAGGCGCAGAAGCTGGTCGAAGTGGGCCTGCCGCTGCCGGCCTACGAGCAGGTGATGAAGGCCAGCCACACGTTCAACCTGCTGGATGCGCGCCGCGCCATCAGCGTGACCGAACGCCAACGCTACATCCTGCGCGTGCGTGCGCTGGCCCAGGCGGTGGCCCGGGCCTACTACGAGCAGCGCGAGAAGCTGGGCTTCCCGGGCGCGAAGAAAGCCTGACGGCCGCTCTCCCACCCTGCTTTTCATCACCCCCGGGGCGCCGGACGCGTTGCGCGCTGCGCCCCCCACCACAGGATCGAACCGATGAGCCAATTGTCCCCCCTGCTGATCGAACTGGGCACCGAGGAGTTGCCGGTCAAGGCGCTGCCGGGCCTGGCCCAGGCGTTTTTCGACGGTGTTGTCGAAGGCCTGCGCAAGCGCGGCATTGCACTGGACACGGGCGATGCACGCCCGCTGTCCACCCCGCGCCGGTTGGCCGTGCTGCTGCCGGGCGTCGGCCTGGAACAGCCGGAGCAGCACAGCGAAGTGCTGGGCCCGTACCTGAACATCGCGCTGGATGCAGAAGGCCAGCCGACCAAGGCGTTGCAGGGCTTCGCCGCCAAGGCCGGCATCGACTGGACCGCGCTGGAGAAGACCACCGACAACAAGGGCGAGCGTTTCGTGCATCGCGCGGTGACGCCGGGCGCGAGCACCGCCGATCTGCTGCCTGAGATCCTGCGCGAGGCCATCGCCGCCATGCCGATCCCCAAGCCGATGCGCTGGGGCGACCACCCGTGGGGCTTCGCGCGGCCGGTGCATTGGCTGGTGCTGCTGCACGGCAAGGACGTGGTCGCGGCCGAGTTGTTCGGCCTCACGGCCGACCGCATGAGCCGTGGCCATCGCTTCCACCATGACAAGACCGTGTGGCTGACCCAGCCGCAGGACTACGTCGAATCGCTGCGCGCGGCCCATGTGCTGGTCGACCCGGCCGAGCGCCGCGCGCGCATCGTCGCCGAGGTCGAAGCCGCCGCCGGCAAGGCTGGCGGCAGTGCGCGCATCACCGAGGACAACCTGGAGCAGGTGGTGAACCTGGTCGAGTGGCCCTCGGCAGTGCTGTGCAGCTTCGAGCGCGCCTTCCTGGCCGTGCCGCAGGAAGCGTTGATCGAAACGATGGAGATCAACCAGAAGTTCTTCCCGGTGCTGGATGACGCGGGCACGCTGACCGAGAGGTTCATCGGCATCGCCAACATCGAGTCGAAGGATGTGGCCGAAGTGGCCAAGGGCTACGAACGCGTGATCCGCCCGCGCTTCGCCGATGCCAAGTTCTTCTTCGATGAAGACCTGAAGCAGGGGCTGGCCGCGATGGGCGAGGGCCTGAAGACCGTGACCTACCAGGCCAAGCTGGGCAGCGTGGCGGACAAGGTCGCGCGCGTGGCGGCGCTGGCCGAAGCGGTTGCCGTGCAGGTGGGTGCCGATCCGGTGCAGGCCCGCCGCAGCGCGGAGCTGGCCAAGAACGACCTGCAGTCGCGCATGGTCAACGAGTTCCCGGAACTGCAGGGCATCGCCGGCCGCCATTACGCGGTGGCGGGCGGAGAATCGCCGGACGTGGCGCTGGCCCTCGACGAGGCGTACCAGCCGCGCTTCGGTGGCGATGACATCGCGCTGTCGCCGCTGGGCAAGGTGCTGGCCATCGCCGAGCGTGTGGACACACTGGCCGGCGGGTTCGCGGCGGGCCTGAAGCCGACCGGCAACAAGGATCCCTTTGCCCTGCGCCGCAACGCACTGGGCCTGGCCCGTACGATCATCGAGAGTGGCTTCGAGCTGGACCTGCGCGCGCTGCTGGCCAGCGCCAACCAGGGCCTGGCTGCGCGTGGCGTGCAGGCCGATGTGGGTGAGCTGTACGACTTCATCCTGGATCGCCTGAAGGGCTATTACGCCGACAAGGGCGTGCCGGCCACCCACTTCAACGCGGTTGCCGAACTGAAGCCGGCGTCGCTGTACGACTTCGATCGCCGCCTCGACGCGATCGGCACGTTTGCAGCGCTGCCCGAGGCCGAGGCCCTGGCCGCCGCGAACAAGCGCATCCGCAACATCCTCCGTAAGGCTGAAGGCGACATTCCGGGCCAGATCGACCCGTCGCTGCTGCAGGAGGAGGCCGAGCGCGCGCTGGCCGAAGCCGTCACCGCCGCCATCGACGACACGGGCGCCAGCCTGCATCAGAAGGACTACGTGGCCGTGCTGGCCCGCCTGGCCCGCCTGCGCCCGCAGGTCGATGCATTCTTCGATGGTGTGATGGTCAATGCCGAAGACCCCGCACTGCGCGGCAATCGCCTGGCGCTGCTGACCCTGCTGGGCGAGCGACTGGGCAAGGTCGCCGCGATCGAGCATCTGTCGAGCTGAGTGGTCGCGCCGGGCTACGCCCGGCGAGCGCGCGGTGTGGTGCCGGAAGAAGCCGCCGGGCATGGCCCGGCGCTACCGACGTCATGCGGATGATGTCGGCAGCGCGTATTTTGACCGCCACTTAACAACCGATGCCTGAAGACGTGATGCATTTCGCATCGTCACGTTGGGTCGGTATGCTGTGCCGCATGCAGCCAAAGAAATACGCCCTGCCGCTGATGGTCCTGTCGCTGGTCGCCACCCCCGTGGCCCACGCGCGCGGCACCATCGACAAGGTGGACATCAAGGGATTGGACAAGGGCGACGACGCCGCGATCATCGAGAACATCCAGGAATCGCTCACGCTGTACGACACGATCGGCAAGGAGCAGGGTGAATCGCGGCTGGAGTACCTGCTGTCACAGGCCGAGCGGCAGACCCGGCAGGCGTTGGAGCCGTTCGGGTACTACAACCCGGTGATCACGGTGGAGGCGCCGCGCCAGGACGAGCATGTGCAGGTGCTGATCCACGTCGACAAGGGCACGCCGGTGACGGTGCGGCGCGAGCATATCGACATCACCGGCCCGGCCATGTACGACCAGTACCTGCAGGATGACCTGACCGCCTTCAAGCCGCGCAAGGGCCAGCGTTTCGAACATACCCAGTACGAAGCCAGCAAGATCACCATCACCCGCCGCCTGGCCGAGCGTGGCTACTTCGATGCCGATTACACCCAGCGCCAGGTACAGATCACCCGCGCCGACAACGCCGCGGACATCGACCTGACCTGGGACAGCGGCCGCCGCTACAACATGGGCCCGGTCCGGTTCGAGCAGGATTACTTCGTCGACAAGCTGTTCGATCCGCTGGTGTACTGGGAACAGGGCAGCTACTACCACGAAGGCAAGCTGGACCGGCTGCGCGAGTCGCTGACCAAGCTCGACTACTTCAGCGTGATCGACATCCAGCCGCGGCCGGACCAGGCCGACGACAATGGTGAGGTGCCGGTCGACGTCAAGCTGACCCGTGCCAAGCGCACGATCTACACCGCGGGCCTGAGCTACGGCAGCGAGAGTGGTCCCGGTGTACGCGGCGGTGTCGAGCGGCGGTTCCTCAACAACCGCGGCCACAAGATGAACACCCAGCTGGACTATGCGCAGAAGCGCAAGAGCCTGGTGACCAGCTACCGGATTCCCGCGTTCGCCTGGCTTGATGGCTGGTATACCTTCGCCGCCAGCGCCTACGACGAGCAGACCGACTACATCGACCTGCGCAACTTCAAGCTGATCGCCAGCCGCAGCGGCGAGATCAACGAATACTGGACCGCGATCGCGTCGGTCAACGCGCTGCGCGAGCGCTGGCGCTATGCATCGGGTACCGAGTTCACCGACGCGGTCTACAACACCTCCACGCTGGTCTATCCGCAGCTGGTGGCCGACTACGTCAATGTCGATGATCAGATGTTCCCGCGCAAAGGCATCAGCGGCACGGCCACCGTGCGCGCGGGCGTTGAAGGCGCCGGCTCCGATACCAGCTTCGTGCAGGCCAATGCCGTGCTTCGCTGGTACGTTCCGGTGGGCGAAAGCAATCGCCTGATCCTGCGTGGCGAGGGGGGCACCACCTGGACCAGCGATCTGGTGGCGATGCCACCCAGCCTGCGCTACTTCGCTGGCGGTGACCGCAGCATCCGTGGCTATGCCTACCGCGAGGTGGGCCCGCGCACGCCCGCGCCGGACAAGTACGCGCTGGGTGCCAAGAACCTGGTGATCGGCTCGGCCGAGTACGAGCACTACTTCAACGGTGGCCCCTGGGGTGCGGCGGTGTTCGTCGACACCGGCAGTGCCTTCGACAACACCATCGACCTGCATACCGGTGTGGGCTTCGGCGTGCGCTGGAAGTCGCCGGTGGGCCCGGTGCGCATCGACGTGGCCCACGGCCTGAACAACCCGGATTCGCAGTTCCAGCTGTATCTGAACATCGGAGCGGACCTGTGAGCACGCCCGCACAGACCCCGGGAACACCGCCGCCGCGCGTGCGCTTCTATCGCCGCCGCCGCTTCTGGGCATGGTCCGGCGTGGGCGTGCTGGGCCTGGTCCTGCTCGGCCTGCTGCTGCTGTACTGGCTGCTGCAGACCGTGGCCGGCCGTGACGTGCTGCTGGCGCAGGTGGTCGCGCGCCTGCCGGTGGGTGCCAGCTTCACCTGGGACAAGGTGGACGGACCGGTGGCCGGCCCGCTGACGCTCTACAACGTCGACTTCCGCTATGACGACATCCACTTCCATGCCGAGCGCGCGTACCTGGAGCCGGACCTGCGCCCGCTGCTGGGCCGCAAACTGCTGCTCGACAGGCTGGAACTGACCAATGCCTCGCTGAACCTGGCCAAGAGCGAGGAGCCGTTCAAGCTGCCGTCGTGGCCGGACTCGCTGCCGCAGATCGAGATGCCGCTGGCCATCCAGGCCGACGCCATCGCCATCGACGGTTTCCGGGTGACCCAGACCGGTGAACCGGTGATCGACATCAGCCGCGTGCGCGGCGGCGTGGAAATCGCCAACGGCGAATTCCAGGCGCGCGCGCTGGTCGTGGACAGCGATATGGGCAACTTCACCGCCCAGGGCCGCTACATCCCGGCCAAGGACTACGACACCGACGTGACCGTCACCGCGGTGCTGCCGGCGCCGCGTGGGCGCACGGCCGCCACGCTCGGCCTGGTTGCACGGGGCAATCTGGCGCACATGGAAGTGGCCGTGGCCGGGCGCGCGCCCAAACCGCTGCATGCGATGCTGGTGTTTGACGGGCGGACCGATCCGAGCTGGAGCGCGACCGTGCGCAGCGACGAACTGGACCCGGCTCTGCTGTCGCCAGCGCTCGCGGGTTCGGCCATCGCGCCACTCGCGCTGGATTTCAGCGCCACCGGCAAGGGCGGCAACGCCCAGCTGCGCGGCACGGTGAAGCAGGGCGAGCAGGCGCTGGAGCTGGCGCCCTCGGTCATCTCGCTGCAGGACCAGGTGCTGAAGGTCTCGCCGCTGGTGGTGAAGGGACTGGGGGGCGAGGCACGCCTGGAAGGTACCGCTGATTTCAGCCAGGAAGACCAGCAGAAACTCGATTTCTCGGTCATCGCCCATGATCTGACCTGGGTGCCGGCGGAGGATCCGAACACCGCCGGTGGTCCGCCCGTACCGGTGACACTGAAGGAAGCCCGCTTCGGCCTGGCAGGGACGTTGAAGGCATGGGCTGCGATCGGTCGTGCCGACGTGGAGCGTGAGCAGCAGAAGGCGCAGCTGCGCTTCGACGTACGCGGCAACGACCAGGCGGCCTCGATCCGCGAGCTGCAGGCGCAGACGCCCGGCGGGCAGTTGCAGGTGGAGGGCCAGGTGGCATGGGCACCGCAGCTGGACTGGGATGCCAAGGCCACATTGAAGGACTTCGATCCGGGCTATTTCGTGCCTGGATGGAATGGCCGGCTGTCGGGCAATTTGGCGTCCAAGGGCCGCCAGCTGCCGCCGCCGGCAAATGCCCCGCCGGGTACTGCCGGCACGCTGGAAGCCACGGTCGATCTGCCGTCGCTGAAGGGCGTGCTGCGTCAGCGCAACCTTGATGCGCAGGGCAAGTTCGCGCTGCAGGGCGAACAGGGCCAGGGCGAGCTGAAGCTGGCCGTCGGCAGCAGCCGGGTCACCGCCTCGGGCAAGGTGGGCGACCGCCTGGACATCGACGCACGTTTCGAACCGCTGCAGCTGAGCGACCTGCTGCCTGGCGCCGATGGCGGCCTGCGCGGGCAGGTACAGGTGACCGGCCCGCGTGACGCACCGGACATCACCGCGGACCTGGTCGGCAACAACCTCAACTGGGATGGCTATGGCGCCGAGAGCCTGAGCATCAAGGGGCGGCTGCCGTGGCGCGGCGACAGCGGCACGCTGGCCGTGCAGGGACAGCAGGTCAACGCCGGCATGCTGCTGGAACGGTTGAACATCGATGCGCAGGGCAGCGTGTCGAACCTGCGCCTGGCGGCACAGACCCGCAACGAACTGGGCGCGATCGACCTGCAGGGCAGCGTGCGCCAGCAGGGCCAGCAATGGCGGGGCGAACTGGCTTCGCTGCGTATCGCACCGGTGAAGGGCGATGCCTGGGCGCTGCGCGCGCCGGCCGCCTTCGCCATCAACAATGGCAGCTACACGCTGGCCGAGGCCTGCCTGGCTGCCGCCAGCAGCGGGGCGCTCTGTGCGCAGGCGAACTGGCCGCGCGAGGGCCTGGTGGTGCGCGGCGATGCGTTGCCGCTGGCACTGGTGCAGCCGTGGCTGCCGCCGCAGTCCGGACGTCGCATCTACCTGCGCGGCGAGCTCGGTCTGGATGCGCAGATCCGGCCGCGCGGCAATGCGTGGGAAGGACACGTCGAAGTGCGTTCGCTGGAGGGCGGGGTGCGCCTGGGCGAGAACCGCAACGTCGGTGGCGACAGCACCCGGGGCGAACTGGTGCGTTATGACCAGTTCTCGCTGAGGCTGGACATGACCCCGGCCAGCATCAAGGGCTATCTGGGCATGGGCTTCCAGGGCAACGGCTTCGTCGATGCCAGGATGCAGACCGGCTGGGAAGCCAGCGCGCCGTTGAACGGTGAGCTCTACCTCAACATGTCGCGGCTGTACTGGCTGGAGCTGTTCTCGCCGGACATCGTGCGCCCGACCGGCCTGATCGAGGGCCACGTGAGCCTGCGCGGTACCCGTGGCCAGCCATCGCTGGGCGGCGACGCGCAGCTGAGCAATTTCAAGGGCGAATTCCCCGCGCTGGGGCTGACGTTCGACCAGGGCAAGGGCAGCTTCGTCGCCCAGCCCGACGGCTCGGCCAAGATCACCGCGCAGGCCAACTCGGGCCAGGGCACGCTGTATGTCGATGGCGGCCTGTCCTGGTTCGGTGATGCGCAGCCGCTGCAACTGAAGATCCACGGCGAGAACGTGCTGCTGTCCAATACCAGCGAACTGCGCATCGTCGCCAACCCCAATCTGGACTTCACCCTGGCCAAGGCCGCGATGGAGCTGCGTGGCACCGTGCATGTGCCGGAGGCGGACATCGATCTTGAGCGGCTGGATCGCGGGACGTCGGTTTCCGAGGACGTGGTGGTGCTGGACCCGGCCGATCCGGAGGAATCGCGCACCTCGCCGCTGGACATGGACCTGACCGTCAGCCTGGGCGACAAGGTGAAGATGACCGGCTTCGGCCTGAAGGGCGCGCTGACCGGCAAGATGCAGGTCTGGGCCAAGCCCGGTCGCGAGATGACCGCCAATGGCGGGCTGGAGGTCAGTGGCCGCTACAAGGCCTATGGCCAGGACCTGACCATCACCCGCGGCAACCTCAACTGGAACTACAACGCCGTATCCGACCCGCGCATCAACATCCGCGCCGAGCGCCGGATCGGTGATGTCACCGCTGGCATCGACGTGACCGGCCGTGCACAGCAGCCGCGTGCGGACGTGTGGTCCGACCCGGCGATGTCGCAGTCCGAAGCGCTGGCCTATCTGGTGCTGGGCCGCAGCCTCACCGGTGCCAGCAGCGACCAGGCCCAGCAGGTCAATGCAGCCTCGGCCGCACTGTCGGCCGGCAGCGGCCTGCTGGCGTCGCAGCTGGGGGCCAAGCTGGGCTTGGACGATGCAGGCGTGAGCCAATCGCGCGCGCTGGGCGGATCGGTGATCGGCGTGGGCAAGTACATCTCGCCCAAGCTGTATGTGGGCTATGGCGTATCGCTGGTCGGCGCCGGTTCGGTGATCACCCTGAAGTATCTGCTGCGCCGCGGTTTCGACGTGGAAGTGGAGTCGAGCACGGTGGAAAACCGCGGCTCGATCAACTGGCGGCGGGAGAAGTAACCCGCCGCCATCGACCGGTAGCGCCGGGCCGCGCCCGGCCCCCAACCATCGGCCGTTGCCCCTGCCGGCCCCAGCGGCTATGGTCCCGGGCTGTTCTGTCGTACCGGATCGCCTCATGTCGCCACGCAAAACCCTTCCTGCCGCCCTGGCCCTGGGCCTCACCCTCGCTGCGGGCGCCCATGCCGATGAAGGCATGTGGATGCCGACCCAGCTGCCGGAGCTGGCCAAGCCGCTGCGCGCAGCGGGCTTCATGGGCGATCCGGCCGACCTGGCCAACGTCACCGCACCACCGCTGAGCGCCGTGGTGCGGGCCGGAGGCGGCACCGGTTCGTTCGTTTCCGCCGACGGACTGCTGTTGACCAACCACCATGTGGCGATGGGCGTGATCCAGTACAACAGTTCGCCCGAGCACAACCTGATCGACAACGGCTTCATCGCCCAGGGGCGCGCCGACGAGCGGCCGGCCAATCCGGACTTCCGTGTGCTGGTCACCGTCGGCTTCGACAAGGTGACCGATCAGGTGCTGGCCAATGCCCGTGGCAAAACCGGCCGTGCGTACTTCGATGCGGTCGATGCGGCCAGCAAGCAGATCGTGGCGGAGTGCGAGAAGAACGGCAGCGTGCGCTGCTCGGTAGCCAACATGTACTACGGCACCGATTTCTACCGCATTGCCCAGCTGGAACTGAGCGATGTGCGCCTGGTCTACGCGCCGCCGCGTGCGATCGGCAACTATGGCGACGAGATCGACAATTTCATGTGGCCGCGCCATACCGGCGATTTCACTCTGCTGCGTGCCTATGTCGGCAAGGATGGCAAGCCGGCCGCGTACAGCAAGGACAACGTGCCGTATCAGCCACCGGCGCACCTGAAGATGTCCGTTGAAGGTCCGAAGGAGGGCGATTACGCGATGCTGGCCGGTTACCCGGGCATCACCTACCGCCACCGCACCGCGGCCGAGTTCGCCAGCCAGGTCGATGCGGTGTTGCCGCGCCGGGTATCGGTGTTCCAGCAGATGATCGACACCATCGAGGTGGCAACTGCCAAGGACGCGCAGGCGCGTACCCGTTACGCTTCGCAGCTGCAGTCGCTGAAGAACAACCGCAAGCGCGCCGCCGGTGAGCTGGAAGGCCTGCTGCGCAGCGATGCCAAGGCGCAGCGCGCTGCCGACGAGTCGGCCATGCTGGCGGCCACCGACCGCCGGTACCGGAGTGACATCCAGGCGTTGCTGGCCAATCTCTCGCAGGGTGCGGCGGTGGGTGAGCGCGACCTGCTGCTGGAGCAGATGGCCAACCAGAGCCAGCTGCTGCGCTCGGCGCTGCTGCTGGAACGCCTGCGCATCGAGTCGGCCAAGCCGGATGCACAGCGCGAAAGCGGTTACCAGCAGCGCGACCAGGCGATGATCGAGGGCGTACTCAAGCAGGTGCAGCGTCGGTATGCAGCGGAGGTCGAAAAGGCGCTGCTGACCACCCTGCTTACGCGATACCAGCAGTTGCCGGACGCGCAGCGCGTGGCCGAGTTCGATGCCGCCTTCGGCCGCACCCCGGCGCAGCTGGCGCAGGCGCTGGACACGCTTTACGCCAGCACCCGGCTGGGCGACGAGGCGCAGCGTCTCTCGCGCTTCGCCGCTGCGCGCGAAGGCAAGGCCCTGGCACCCGATCCGCTGATCGCAGTGGCCGCGCCGCTGGTGGCGGCGCAGCTGCGCATCGAGAACGAGAGCAAGACCCGCGAAGGCGAGCAGCTGCGCCTGCGCCCGGCCTACATGCAGGCGCTGTTCGCCTGGCGTGCCAAGCAGGGCCGCGCGGTGTACCCGGATGCCAACCGTACCCTGCGCATCAGCTACGGCAAGGTCGAGGCACTGCACCCGCGTGACGGCGTGACCTACTCGCCGGTGACCACGGTGGCCGGTATCATCGAGAAGAACACCAACGCCTATCCCTTCGATGCGCCGGCTCCGCTGCTGGCCGCCATCGCCAAGGGTGATTTCGGCAGCACGGCCGATCCGGCCCTGAAGACACAGACCGTCAACTTCCTGACCAACCTCGATACCACCGGCGGCAACTCGGGATCGCCCGTGCTCAATGCCAAGGGTGAACTGATTGGCCTGAACTTCGACAGCAACTGGGAATCGGTCAGTGCCAGCTGGTGGTTCGATCCGCGCTACAAGCGCGCCGTGCACGTGGACATGCGCTATCTGCGCTGGCTGTTGGCCAAGGTCTACCCGGCGCCGGAACTGTTGAAGGAAATGGGCGTTCCGGCCCAGTAAGTCGCCGGCCACGACCCCGGTCGTGGCCCGCACCGCGTAAGCCCCCCACGCCGGTGGGGGGGTGTTGCCCCCAACGAGCCCGTACGTCTGGCCGCCTCTGGCCTACACTGCGGGTTCCTCTGACGGAAACGCGCGCGTGGTCTCCAGCTGGATCCTGCTGCTGGTCTCGGTTGCCTATGCCGCACTGCTGTTCGGCGTGGCATGGTGGGGCGACCGTCGGCCGATGTACCCAGACCGGCCCTGGCTGCGGCCGGTGGTCTACAGCCTGGCGCTGGCCGTGTACTGCTCGTCCTGGACCTTCTATGGCGCGGTGGGCACCGCCGTGCGCAACGGTATCGGCTACCTGCCGATCTACATCGGGCCGCTGCTGCTGCTGCTGTTCGGCTGGCGCATCATCGAGCGCCTGGCCCTGATCGCCCGCAGCCAGAACGTGGTGTCCATCGCCGATTTCATCTCCTCGCGCTTCGGCCGCTCGCGGCGCCTGGCCGCGCTGGTGGCGATCATCGCCCTGATCGGCATCGTTCCCTACCTGGCCCTGCAGTACAAAGCGGTGGCGATGAGCCTGCAGGTGCTGACCGGCAACACCGGCCCGACCGGCTTCTTCAGCGATCCCGCACTGTATGTCGCCCTGCTGATGGCCCTGTTCGCCACGCTGTTCGGCACGCGCCAGGTGGATGCCACCGAGCATCACCACGGCATGATGCTGGCGATCGCCCTGGAATCGGTGATCAAGCTGCTGGCGATGCTCGCCGTTGGCGTATTCGCCTATGTGTGGCTGACCGACCGCACCGATGCGGTGGTCGAGTCGGTGCATACGCTGTTCACCGGATTGCCGCCGGTGGGATTCATTTCGCAGACCCTGCTCAGTTTCCTCGCCATCGTCTGCCTGCCGCGCCAGTTCCATGTCGCGGTGGTCGAATGTGGCGATGTACGCGACGTGCGCCGTGCACGCTGGATGTTCGGTGGTTACCTGGTGCTGATCTCGGCGATGGTGCTGCCCATCGCCACCGCGGGCGTCACGTTGTTCGGCACCGGCGGCAGCGTCGCCGACGATGCGATGGTGCTGGCGCTGCCGCTGGCCGAGGGCCGCAACGCGCTGGCGCTGGTCGCCTATGTGGGGGGCTTCTCTGCCGCCACCGGCATGGTCATCGTCTCATCCATCGCGCTGGCCACCATGGTCAGCAATGATCTGGTGATGCCGGTGCTGCTGCGCCGCAGTGGCGATCACCAGGAAGCAGCCGACGTGGCTTCACGCGTGCTGTGGATCCGCCGCCTGGCGATCCTGCTGCTCGCGTTGATGGCGTACAGCTACTACCGCAGCAGCAGCAACGACAGCACCCTGGCGTCCTACGGCCTGATGGCGTTCGCCGCGGTAGCGCAGTTCGCACCGGGCCTGATCGGCGGCCTGTACTGGCGTGGCGCCAGCCGCCGCGGCGTGGAAACCGGCATGCTGCTCGGCTTCGCCACCTGGCTCTATACCCTGTTGCTGCCGGCGATGACCATGGCGGGATGGGTCGACGCCGGCTGGGTCCAGCAGGGCCCGTTCGGCATCGAATGGCTGCGCCCGCAGCAGCTGTTCGGCATGACCGGCTGGGATCCGCTGACCCACGGTACCTTCTGGTCGTTGCTGGTCAATGCAGCAACGATGATGCTGGTGTCCGCACGCTGGCGGCCGGGGGTGGACGAGCGACTGCGTGCTGCGCCCTTCCTCGATCCGTACGCCGAGCGCCCCTCGGTCGCCGGCGGTTGGCCCGGCCACGTGCATGTGGGCGACCTGCTGGCGCTGGCCTCGCGCGTGGTGGGCGAGCGTCATGCGCGGCGTTCGTTCTTCGAGCAGGCGCAGTCGCTGGGCCGCGAACTGCAGTCTTCCGCGCCGGCCGACCGGCCCTGGGTGCAGTTCACCGAGCGCCTGCTGGCCGCGTCGATCGGTGCCGCCTCCGCGCGCCTGCTGCTGACCAGCCTGCTGCGCGGCTCCGGCATGGACCTGGGTGAGGTGGTGGCGGTGTTGGACGAAGCCGGACAGGAACTGCGCTTCAACCGCGAGATCCTGTCCACCACGCTGGAAAACATCAGTGCAGGTGTCAGCGTGGTCGATCCGGACATGCGCCTGACGGCGTGGAACCGCCGCTACCAGGACATGTTCGGCTACCCCGACGGCATGCTGTACGTGGGCCGCCCGGTGGCCGACCTGATCCGCTACAACGCCGAACGGGGCGAGCTGGGCGAGGGCGACATCGAGGTGCAGATCAACCGCCGCATCGGCTACATGCGCGCCGGTTCACCGCACGTGTTCGAGCGCACGCGCAGCGATGGCAAGGTGATCGAGATGCGTGGCCAGGCCTTGCCTGGCGGCGGCTATGTGACCAGCTACAACGACATCACCGATTACAAGCACGCCGAGAAGGCGCTGCTGGAAGCCAATGAAACGCTGGAACAGCGCGTCGCCGAGCGCTCCCACGAAGCTGAAGCCGCCCAGCAGTCGAAGACCCGCTTCCTGGCCGCGATCAGCCATGACGTGCTGCAGCCGCTCAATGCGGCGCGCCTGTTCGCTTCGGCGCTGCGTGACAGCGTTCATGTGAGCGACGAGCAGAAGCATCTGGCCGAGCGCGTGGATGCCTCGCTGCGCGCGGCCGAGGAGCTGCTGGATGGCCTGCTGGACGTATCGCGGCTGGATGCAGGTGGGTTGCATCCGGTCATCGGCGAGTTCGACGTCAGCGCGCTGATGCGCGAGCTGGCCGCACAGTACACGCCGGTTGCCGCCGGCCGTGGCCTGCGCCTGGATCTGTTCGCGCGCCCGGCATGGGTGCGCAGCGACCGGCGCCTGCTGCGGCGTGTGCTGCAGAACTTCCTGGCCAACGCGCTGCGCTATACACGGCAGGGCCGCATCGTGCTGGCCGTGCGCCACCGGGGCGAGGAAGTGGAACTGCAGGTGTGGGATACCGGCCCCGGCATCCCGGAGCATCACATGCGGCAGATCTTCGATGAGTTCCATCGCTACCAGCAGCCCTTCGACTGGGGCGAGCAGGGCCTGGGCCTGGGCCTGTCGATCTGCCAGCGCATCTCGCGCCTGCTGGACCATCGGCTCAACGCACGCAGCCGCGTCGGCAGCGGGTCGATGTTCTCGATCATCCTGCCGCGCGTGGCGCCTCTGCCGGGCTACACCGAGCCTGCCACGGCGGTCCAGGTGGCCGCCACGCCGGTGCGCAGCGATTCGCTGGCCGGCCTGCGCGTGCTGTGCGTGGACAATGACGAGGAAATCCTCGACGGCATGCGTGCGCTGCTGGGTCGCTGGCAGGTGCAGGTGATCACCGCCGCCACCGTCGATCAGGCGCTGGAAAAGATTGCCGAGCGCCCGCAGGTGATGCTGGTGGATTACCACCTGCATGACCGCATGGATGGCCTGGACGCGCTGGTGGCACTGCGCGAGGCGGCAGGATATCCGCTGCCCGGTGCCCTGCTCACTGCCGATGGTCGCGATGAGCTGAAGCGGATGGCGCGCGAGCGGGGTTATCGGGTGCTGACCAAGCCGATCAAGCCGGCCTCGCTGCGCGCCTTCCTCGGCGCGCTGCGCGACGCCGGCAGCAACGAAGCCTGATGGCAACTGTAGAGCCGGGCCTATGCTCGGCTCCTGCGCGCGGCACGGTGTTCCGTGGCCCGGACGAACAGCAGCCGAGCATTGGCTCGGCTCCACAAGAATCCACTTGCGCAGCCTCTCTGTAGAGCCGAGCCCATGCTCGGCTCCGCGCGCAGCCCGGCGCTGATATAGCCATCGCTATACAAACCAGCCCTGCCTGCGCGTTTCACCAGAAATGTGCCAGGCGCGAATCGCGATGCTAAGCTTCGCGTCCCCTTGGGGAGTAGCCGGATTCCTACGCAGGAATCGTCCACGTCAACATACTCGGCCAGTGCGCCGTGGCGTGGACAACCATGATGGTTGGCGAGACCAGCGGCCCGCGCGCGCAACGTCAGGTTGGGCGCGAGCGCAGGCCGTGCGTCCGTCCTAGCCCGACCTCAGCAGCCACACATGTCCCCCATTTCGATCCTCCTGATCGGCTTTGCCATGTCCACCGATGCCTTCGCCGCGGCGATCGGCAAGGGTGCGGCGATGCGCAAGCCGGTGTTCCGCGATGCACTGCGTGCCGGCATCATCTTCGGCGTCATCGAGGCGATCACGCCCATCATCGGCTGGTTGCTCGGCCGTGCCGCCCTGCAGTACGTCGAAGCCTTCGATCATTGGATCGCCTTCGGCCTGCTCGGCGCGCTGGGCATCCACATGATCTACAACGGTCTGCGTCCGGATGAGGGTGAAGAAGATGAAGACCCCTCGCAGCACCACGGCTTCTGGAAGCTGGCGCTGACGGGATTCGCCACCAGCATCGATGCGATGGCGGTGGGTATCGGCTTGGCGTTCATGGATGTCCATATCGGCGTGATGGCGGCGGTCATCGGCCTGTGCACGCTCACAATGGTCACCGTCGGCATCATGCTCGGCCGCGTGCTGGGCAGCATGGTTGGCAAGCGTGCCGAGATCATTGGCGGCGCGATCCTGGTGATCATCGGCGCGACGATCCTGTACGAACACCTGCGCGGCGTGGGCTGAGCAGGGGCTACCTGTAGAGCCGAGCCCGTGCTCGGCTGGCGTATGAAGCAGCCGAGCGTGGGCTCGGCTCTACGAGGGCATCACAAGACCCCGTGCACGGCACCGCAGTACGCCGCGATCAGTCTTCTTCCGGCGGCAGCACGATCGCGTCGTCGTCGATGGCCAGCTTGCCGGCCATCAGCACCGCCTGGGTGCGGTTGGTCACGCCCAGCTTGCGCAGGATCGCGGTCACATGTGCCTTGATCGTCGCTTCGGAGACGTTGAGGTCGTAGGCGATCTGCTTGTTCAGACGGCCGGCGCCCAGCATCTGCAGCACGCGGAACTGCTGCGGCGTCAGCTCGCGCAGGCGCTGGCCGACCTCGCGTTCCTCGCGCTCGGTGGGTGGCACGTTGTGTGCCTCCGGCGGGGCCCACGTCTCGCCGTCGAGGATGGTGCCCAGCGCATGACCGATGGTGTCCGAGTCGGCGGACTTGGGAATGAAGCCCAGCGCACCGTGATCGAGCGCACGGCGCATCACCGTGGCCTCCTCCCGCGCGGAGACGACCACCACCGGCAGGTGAGGATGCAGCGAGCGCATGTGCACCAGTGCGTTGAAACCCTGTGCACCCGGCATGTTGAGGTCCATCAGGACCAGGTCGGCATCGTTGTGCTGGTCGGCCAGCGCATACAGCGCTTCCACGCTGTCAGCCTCGAACAGCTGCACGCCGGGGATGACCCGCTGTACGGCCCCACGCAGGGCTTCGCGGAACAGCGGGTGGTCATCTGCAATCAGGAGGGTGGTCATGGTCGGGGGGAACCGTGGGGAAACTGTTCGGGGGCCAGGCCCCTGGGGTCAGAGCCCTTTCCCTGCGGAAAGGGGTCCGACCCCGGGTCGTACGTCAGCGTACCTTGCGTTCGTCCACCAGTGACGCCACCACCGACGGATCGGCCAGGGTCGAGGTGTCGCCGAGCTGGTCCGGCGCGTTTTCAGCAATCTTGCGCAGGATGCGGCGCATGATCTTGCCCGAGCGGGTCTTGGGCAGGCCCGGTGCCCACTGCAGATGGTCCGGGGTGGCGATCGGCCCGATTTCCTTGCGCACCCATGCGATCAGCTCCTTGTGCAGCTCTTCGCTCGGCGCTTCCTCGGCCACCAGGGTGACGTAGGCATAGATGCCCTGGCCCTTCACGTCGTGCGGGAAGCCGACGACGGCGGCTTCTGCCACCTTCGGGTGCGAGACCAGCGCGCTTTCGACCTCGGCGGTGCCGATGCGGTGGCCGGACACGTTGATCACATCGTCCACGCGGCCGGTGATCCAGTAGTAGCCGTCTTCGTCGCGGCGGCAACCGTCGCCGGTGAAGTAGCTGCCCGGATACGTGCGGAAATAGGTGTCGATGAAGCGCTGGTGGTCGCCGTACACCGTGCGCATCTGGCCCGGCCAGGAATCACGGATGATCAGATTGCCTTCGGTCGGGCCGTCCTGGATCTCGCCATCGGCATTCACCAGCGCCGGCTGTACGCCGAAGAAGGGCAGGGTGGCCGACCCCGGCTTGAGGTCCATCGCACCGGCCAGCGGCGAGATCAGGATGCCGCCGGTCTCGGTCTGCCACCAGGTATCGACGATCGGGCAGCGGCTGTCGCCGACCACCTCGTAGTACCAGCGCCAGGCCTCGGGATTGATCGGCTCGCCGACGCTACCGAGCAGGCGCAGCGAGGCGCGCGAGGTCTTCTTCACCGGCTCCTCGCCTTCGCGCATCAGTGCACGGATGGCGGTCGGGGCGGTGTAGAAGATCGACACCTTGTGCTTGTCGATGACGTTCCAGAAACGCGAGGTGTCCGGGTAGTTCGGCACGCCCTCGAACATCAGCGAGGTCGCGCCGTTGGCCAGCGGGCCGTACACGATGTAGCTGTGGCCGGTGACCCAGCCGACGTCGGCGGTGCACCAGTAGATGTCGTCCTCGCGCAGGTCGAACACCGCTTCGTGGGTGTATGCCGCGTACAGCAGATAACCGCCGGTGGTGTGGAGCACGCCCTTCGGCTTGCCGGTGGAACCGGACGTGTAGAGGATGAACAGCGGATCCTCGGCGTTCATGCGCTCCGGCTCGCAGGTGGAGGGCTGGCTGTCCACGACGTCATGGAACCAGCGGTCGCGCGGGGCCTGCATGTCCACCGCGCCGCCGGTGTGGCGCACCACCAGCACGGTCTCCACGGTGTTGGTGCCCGGCAGTTTCAGCGCTGCATCGACGTTGGCCTTCAGCGGAACCTTGCGGCCACCGCGCAGGCCCTCGTCGGCGGTGATGATGAGCTTGCTCTGGCAGTCGCTGACACGATCGGCGATCGAGTTCGGCGCGAAGCCACCGAACACCACCGAGTGGATCGCACCGATGCGCGCGCAGGCCAGCATGGCCACGGCAGCATCGACGATCATCGGCAGGTAGATGGTGACCCGGTCACCCTTGCCGACGCCCAGGTTGCGCAGCGCATTGCCGAGCCGGCAGGTGCGCTCGTACAGCTCGCGATAGGTCACGTGCTGGGCCGGTGCGTCCGGGCTGTCCGGCTCGAACAGCAGGGCGGTCTTGTCGCCACGGCTGTCCAGCTGGCGGTCAAGGCAGTTGACGCTGGCGTTGAGCTCGCCGTCCTCGAACCACTTGATGTGGAAGTCGGCCAGGTCGTAGCTGACGTTCTTGATCTTCGTCGGCGTGCGCATCCATTGCAGGCGCTCGGCGGCCTTGCCCCAGAAACCCTCCGGGTCGGTCACAGAAGCCTGGTACTGCTGTTGGTAGGACGTCTTGTCGATGCGTGCCTTGGCGGCGAACTGCGGATCGACGGGGTAGATATCAGCCATGGCACCCTCACTTGCACGTTGACTTTGTATGTGCGGTCGCAGCATCGCAACGACCGATCCCCCTCAGTTTGCCCCATCCACCCCCGGCCGCGTCACCACTGTGCTTAGACCATGGTCGAAAGTGGGCGCCCTGCGGGCCCGGCTTCGACCAATGGCGAATAGCCGGTGCGCGCATGTGCCCCGCAGTCTCGGCTCGACCGTGCCCCACGCGCGGCATCACCTTGCCACTTGGGAGAGAGGGCAACATGAGCCACCGTACGTTGAAAGCCGTGCGCACACCTTTGGCGGCCTGCCTGCTGGTCGCCCTGGTCGCACCGGGCATGGCGTTCGCAGAGACCGCCAAAGAAAAAGCACTCGAATCACGCGTCGCCGAACTGGAGCGCCAGGTCCAGCTGCTGCTGTCTTCGCAGCAACAGCAGCAGACCCAGATCGCCCAGACCCAGCAGGCGGTGACCGAAGTCCGCACCGTGCAGTCCGAGCAGAAGCCGGCGGTGCCGGCCGGCAAGCAGCCGATCCAGGTCACCACCATCACTCCGGGTGCCGCACCGGGTACCACGGTCAAGATCGGTGGCTTCATCAAGGCTGACTTCCTGGCGACCCAGACCAGTGACGGCCAGCTGGCCGACGATGCCACCGGCCGTTCGCTGTATCTGCCGGGCCAGACCCCGGTGGAAGGCGCCGGCGGAAACGGCAGGCGTTCGGGCACCGACTACAACGCCCACGCAAAGTTCTCGCGCTTCAACCTGGGCATCGACAACGTGAGCGAGTCCGGCAACAAGGCCGGCGCGTTCTTCGAGATGGACTTCTTCGGCAACTCGCTCGGCAACCAGACCGCCACCAACACCTACGGTGTCACCCTGCGCCATGCCTACATGTACTGGAACAACTGGCTCGCCGGCCAGACCTGGTCCAACTTCATGGACGCGGCCGCATTGCCGGAAGCGGTCGACTTCGTCGGCCCGACCGACGGTGTGATCTTCGTACGCCAGGCACAGGTGCGTTACACCAGCGGCGGCTTCAGCGTTGCCCTGGAAAACCCGGAAACCACCACGCTTACCGGTACCCGCAATCCGGTCACGGGTGCCTGGACCAACGCCAGCGCCAACTCCGATCGCGGCAGTCTGCCTGATCTGACGATGCGTTACGGCTGGAAGGGCGACTGGGGCACCTTCGGCGTCGGCGGCATCGTCCGCCAGCTGAAGGTCGACAACCAGACCACCGGCGCCAAGGCCGACAAGGTTGCCGGCGGCCTGACCCTGGGCGGCAAGTGGGTGATGGGCGACAGCGATTCGCTGCATTACCAGTTCACCGGAGGCGAGGGCATCGCGCGTTACATCGGCCTGGGCATCACCGCCGACTCGGCCTATGACATCGCCCGCGACGAGCTCAATCCGACCGGCGTTCTGGCCGGCTACGTGGGCTGGCGCCATGCGTTCTCGCCGAAGCTGCGCACCAACCTGATCTATGCGCGCAGCGACTACGACAACGACAGCGTGCTGGGCCCGCTGGTCACCAAGAGCGTGCAGAGCATCCGCGGCAACATCTTCTACTCACCGCTGCCCAAGGTCGATGTCGGCGCCGAGCTGATGTATGGCCGCCGCGAGATCGAGAACGGCAACAAGGGTGACATCACCCGGCTGCAGTTCACCACGAAGTACAGCTTCTGACGGCGCGCCGACCCAGGTCGGCCGCTACCGATACTGAGTGCCGACCCACCGTCGGCACCTACCAACAACGATTGCTTCGGAGGGGAAGCGTCTCATGTCCAGCACACCCAGCACCGCGCACAATCCCGCGGGCACCCTAACCAAGGGCCACAAGAAAGTCATCTTCGCTTCGAGCCTGGGTACGGTCTTCGAGTGGTATGACTTCTTCCTGTACGGCTCGCTCGCCGCCATCATCGCCAAGCAGTTCTTCAGCGGAGTCAATGAAACCACGGGCATGATCTTCGCCCTGCTGGCGTTCGCCGCCGGCTTCTTCGTGCGACCGTTCGGCGCGGCCTTCTTCGGCAGCCTCGGCGACCGCATCGGCCGCAAGTACACCTTCCTGGTCACCATCCTGATCATGGGCATCTCGACCTTCCTGGTCGGTGTGCTGCCCAACTACGCGTCGATCGGCTTTGCCGCGCCGGTGATCCTGATCATCCTGCGTCTGGCCCAGGGCCTGGCGATGGGTGGCGAATACGGCGGCGCGGCGACCTACGTGGCCGAGCATGCCCCGGACGACAAGCGTGGCCTGTACACCAGCTTCATCCAGTGCACCGCCACGCTGGGCCTGTTCATGTCGCTGCTGATCATCCTGGCCTGCCGCTACTTCCTGGGCAATGAAGCATTCGAAGCCTGGGGCTGGCGCATTCCGTTCCTGGTGTCCATCGTGCTGCTGGGCATCTCGGTGTGGATCCGCCTGCAGCTGAGTGAGTCGCCGCTGTTCCAGCAGATGAAGTCGGAAGGCAAGGGCTCCAAGACGCCGTTCCGTGACAGCCTGAAGGACGGCAACCTGAAGCTGATGCTGCTGGTCCTGCTCGGCGCAGCGGCCGGCCAGGCCGTGGTCTGGTACGGCGGCCAGTTCTATGCGCTGTTCTTCCTCAGCAGCATGCTGAAGGTCGACGCCACCACCTCCTACCTGCTGATCGCAGCCGCACTGGCGCTGGGTGTGCCGTTCTTCATCTTCTTCGGCTGGCTGTCCGACCGTATCGGCCGCAAGAAGATCATCCTCGCCGGCTGCCTGCTGGCTGCCGTGACTTACATCCCGATCTTCAAGGGCCTGACCCACTTCGCCAACCCGGCCATCGAAGAGGCCCGCAGCAGCTCGCCGGCCCTGGTCGTGGCCGATCCGTCCACCTGCTCGTTCCAGTTCGATCCGGTCGGCCTGCGCAAGTTCACCAGCTCCTGTGACGTGGCCACCGCCGCGTTGACCAAGGCGGGCGTGCCGTACGACGTGCAGCCGGCAGCGGCGGGTTCGCTGGCGATCGTCAACGTCGGCAGCGCCAGCGTCACCTCGTATGAAGCGGCGGGACTGAGCAAGGACGAAGGCAAGGCCAAGGCCGACGCGTTCGGTGCCGAACTGAAGACCGCCCTGACCACCGCCGGCTACCCGGCCAAGGCGGACAGCGCGCGCATCAACATTGCGGGCACGATCTTCATGCTGTGGCTGCTGGTGCTGTACGTGACCATGGTCTACGGCCCGATCGCCGCCTACCTGGTCGAGCTGTTCCCGACCCGCATCCGCTACACCTCGATGTCGCTGCCGTATCACATCGGCAACGGCTGGTTCGGTGGCTTCCTGCCGGCGATCTCCTTCGCGCTGGTGGCCGGTACCGGCAATCTGTACTACGGCCTGTGGTATCCGATCGCGATCGCGCTGATGTCGGTGGTGATCGGTGGCCTGTTCCTGCGTGAAACCAAGGACGTGGATATCACCAAGTAGGAATGATGTTCACCGGATGAAGGAGAGGCCGTGGTGCAGACCACGGCCTTTTCGTTGCCTTGTAGCGCCGAGCCATGCTCGGCGACCGCGCAGCGCGCGGCACAAAACTCCGCAGACGCGAAAAGACAGCGTTCAATGCCGTAATCGTGGTTGAAAAGCATCCGAAGCCACCCGCCATCTCGCGCCCAGGGTCAGATCTCTTTCGCGCGCGAAAGGTATCTGACTCCGTCGGACAGTGCCGCACCCCGTATAGTCGGCCCATGACGACCACCGCCCCAGCCGACCTCCCCGACCTCCTGCACACCCTGCGCAGCGCCTGGCAGTCGCAGCGCCCGTCGCTGGATCAGCGCGAAGCCGACCTGCGCCGCCTGCGCGAGGCGCTGAAGCCGCGTCTGGATGAAATGGCCCAGGCCATCGCCGAGGACTTCGGCCATCGCGCCCACGTTGAATCGAAACTGGCCGATGGCATGAGCGTGCTGTCGGCCATCGACCACCTGCGGCGCCACCTGCGGCGCTGGTCGAAGCCGCAGCGGGCATCGGCGGGATGGAAGTTGTGGCCGGCGCGCGCGCAGCTGCGGCCGACGCCGTTGGGCGTGGTCGGGGTGATCTCGCCGTGGAACTACCCGGTTACGCTGGCATTGGTGCCACTGGCCACCGCCATCGCTGCCGGCAACCATGTGTTGCTGAAGCCGTCCGAACATACCCCGCGCACCAGCGCGTTCCTGGCCGACCTGCTGGCCAGTGTGTTCCCGCCCGATCGGGTGGCGGTGGTGCAGGGTGGGGCGGACGTAGCCGCAGCGGTCTCCTCTTTGCCGCTGGACCATCTGTTGTTCACCGGCTCGACGGCCGTGGGCCGCAAGGTGATGGCAGCGGCAGCCGAGCATCTGGTACCGGTTACCTTGGAACTGGGCGGCAAGTCGCCGGCCATCGTCTGCCGTGATTTCCCGCTGGACAAAGCCGCCGCACGGCTGGCCACCGGCAAGTGGTTCAACGCGGGCCAGACCTGCATCGCGCCGGATTACGTGCTGATCGATACCGCGCGTCAGCGCGAGTTCGTGCAGGCGCTGCAGCAGCAGGTGCGCGAACGCTACGGCGATTTCAGCGAGGCCGGCGACTACACGCGCATCATCAACGAAGGCCAGTACCAGCGCCTGCAGGGCTATCTGGCGCAGGCGCGCGGACGCGGGGTGCCGGTGATTCCGCTGGCGCACGTGGATGAGGCTCGCGCCGGCCGCGAGCGCCTGCTGGTACCGACCGTGGTACTGGATCCGCCGGACGATCTGGACCTGATGCGCGAGGAGATCTTCGGGCCGATCCTGCCGGTGCGCGCCTACCCGGATCTGGATGCCGCGCTGGTCGACGTTGTCTCCCGCGACCGGCCGCTGGCGCTGTATCCCTTCAGCCACGACCGCGCCACCGTGGAGCGCATTCTTGCCAGCGTGGTGGCCGGGGGAGTGACGGTCAACGACACGCTGCTGCACTTCGCCGCCGATGGCCTGCCGTTCGGCGGGGTGGGCGCCAGCGGCATGGGCGCGTACCACGGCCGCGCCGGGTTCGATGCGATGAGCAAGCGGTTGCCGGTGCTGTGGCAGTCGCGCTGGGCGGCCAGCGACAGGCTGCGGCCGCCGTATTCGAAGATTGCGGGGATGTTGAAGCTGCTGCTGCGGTGAAGCCACGCATGGCCTGGCTCTACTGGTAGGTGCCAACCAAGGTTGGCGCCTACCAAAGCAGGCCCGGGTAGAATGCCCCCATGAAGATCGCCTCGTGGAATGTCAATTCGCTCAATGTCCGCCTGCCGCACCTGGAGCAGTGGCTCAAGGAGTTCGGCCCGGACATCGTCGGTATCCAGGAAACCAAGCTGGAGGACCACAAGTTCCCGGATGCGGCGTTGATCGGCGCCGGCTACCGCAGCGTATTCGCCGGCCAGAAGACCTACAACGGCGTGGCACTGCTGTCACGCGAGCCGGCGCAGGACGTGCAGATCGGCATTCCGGGTTTCGAGGACGAGCAGAAGCGCGTCATCGCCGGCACCTTTGGCGACCTGCGGGTGATCAACCTGTATGTGGTCAACGGCCAGGACGTCGGCACCGACAAGTATGCGTACAAGCTGCGCTGGCTGGAGGCCGTGCACGCCTGGATCGGCGAGGAACTGCAGCGGCACCCGAAGCTGGTCGTGCTGGGTGACTTCAACATCGCCCCGGACGCCCGCGACGTGCATGATCCGGAGGTGTGGAACGAGAACCACATCCTCACCTCCACCGCCGAGCGCGGCGCGCTGAACAAGCTGCTGCAGCTGGGCCTGCACGACGGTTTCCGGCTGCACAACGAGGAAGCCGGCACGTTCAGCTGGTGGGATTACCGCGCGGCGGGCTTCCGCCGCAATCTGGGCCTGCGCATCGACCTCACCCTGGTCTCCGATGCGCTCAAGGGCGGCGCCGTGGCGTCCGGCATCGACCGCGAGCCACGTACCTGGGAGCGCCCCAGCGACCACGCGCCGGCATGGGTGCAGTTGGGGTGAGGTAGCGCCGGGCCGTGCCCGGCGAGCGCAGCGGTCGGTGGCAGTCGCCGGGCCATGCCCGGCGCTGCCCGTCGGATCAACGTATGCTCTTGCGGGTGAACAGGTTGACGATCGCCAGCAGGATCACCGCACCGATCAGCGAGAACAGGAAGGTGCGGATGGTGATCGCTTCGTTGATGCCGCCGCCGAACAGCCAGCCGGAAATCAGCGCGCCGACGATGCCGACCACGATGTTGAGAATGATGCCCTGCTGCGCATCGCGCTTCATGATGATGCTTGCCAGCCAGCCCACGATGCCGCCGACGATCAGCCAGATGATGATGCCCATGATCGAACCTCCGGTGGAAAACCGTGACCAGTTGACGCGCATGGCTGTGAACCCGTCGTGCAATCGCGTGACGGTTGCGTGCGGATGAGCTTGCCAGCCACCCTGGATGGCCCCTGGCGCTTCGGGCCCGTGACGGTCTGGCGGCGGCCACATGTGCCGGGCCAGCGCGGTGAGCCGCAGGCCCGGCAGGTGCTGGCACAGGCGCTGGATCTCGCGCCGGAGGCACTGCCGCTGCTCCGCGACGAAAAGGGCCGACCCGAGCTGACCGGTGCGCTGGCCGACCACGGCACGGGCTGGAGCCACAGTGGCGACGTGCTGCTGGTGGCGCTGGGTGAAGGTGTACGGCTCGGCGTGGACCTGGAACTGCTGCGCCCGCGCCCACGCCTGCTGGAGATCGTGCAGCGTTTCTTCCATCCGGAAGAGGTGGCCTGGCTGCAGGGCCTGGACGCCACGGAACGCGAACACTGGTTCTTCCGTGTCTGGTGCGCCAAGGAGGCGCTGCTGAAGGCACACGGGCAGGGCATTTCGTTCGGCCTGCATCGCCTGCAGCTGGCGCCAGGTGTCGACGGCGCCCTGCACCTGCGCTGGTGCGACCCTGCGCTGGGTGATGCCCGGCAGTGGCATCTGCACGAATGGCAGGCCAGCGGCCAGTTCCGTGCCGCATTGGCCTGGTATCCGCAATGAAGCGGCGAATCAGCCCGGGAAACGGGCGATAATGGCGGCATGAGCGAACACGAACTCCCCGCCGGCGTGACCGCCACGCTGGAGCAGGGCCTGGCCGGCATGGGCCTGGACGCCGCACTGGCGCCGCCGCTGCTGCGCTACCTGGGCCTGCTGCACCGCTGGAACGGCACCTACAACCTCACCGCCATCCGCGACCCGCAGGAGATGGTCACCCGTCACCTGCTCGATTCGCTGGCCATGCAGCCGTTCGTGGCCGATGGCCGCCTGGCCGACCTGGGTACCGGTCCTGGCCTGCCCGGCATCCCGCTGGCGATCGCCTGCCCGGGTCTGCAGGTCACCCTGGTCGAGAGCAACGGCAAGAAGGCCCGCTTCATGCGCGAGGCCGTGCGCCAGCTCGGCCTGGGCAATGCCCGCGTGGCCGAGTCGCGCGCCGAAGCGCTGGACGAGGCCGGCCACTACGACCAGTTGACCGCCCGTGCGATGGACACGCTGGCCGGCATCATCCGCGTCGGTGGCCACCTGTTGCGTCCTGGCGGTGTGCTGCTGGCGATGAAGGGCGTCTACCCGCATGAAGAGATCGCCGCACTGCCGGCAGGCTGGCAGGTGCGCGACGTGGCCCCGTTGAGCGTGCCCGGCCTGGCGGGCGAGCGCCACCTGGTCACCGTTACAGGCCCCTGATCCCGCCGCCAACCCTTTGCGCGACAAGGGGTTGGCGATCCACGATTTCCGCCCGGGCCCGGTTGTACGCATAATGACCGGTCCCAGCATCCGTCGACGAGGCACACCCGCATGGCCCGCATCATCGCCATCGCCAACCAGAAGGGTGGCGTCGGCAAGACCACGACCGCCGTCAACCTGGCCGCTTCCCTGGCCAACGCACCCAAGCGCGTGCTGTTGGTCGACCTGGATTCGCAGGGCAACGCGACCATGGGCAGTGGTGTGGACAAGCGTGAGCTGGCGGCGTCCACCTGCGACCTGCTGCTGGGCGAGAACACCGCCGCCGACGTGCGTGTGCAGACCGCGGAAGGCTACGACCTGCTGCCCGGCAACATCGACCTGACCGCAGCCGAAATCCAGCTGATGGCGCAGGGCGAGCGCGAGCAGCGCCTGAAGCGCGCGCTGGCGCCGATCCGCGACGAGTATGACTACATCCTGATCGACTGCCCGCCGGCGCTTTCACTGCTGACGCTCAACGCACTGGCCGCCGCCGATTCGGTGATCGTGCCGATGCAGTGCGAGTACTACGCGCTGGAAGGTCTGAGTGCTCTGGTGGAAACCATCGAGGCGCTGCGCGCCAGCCTGAACCCGGCGCTGGAGATCGAGGGCGTGCTGCGTACCATGTTCGATGTGCGCAACAACCTGGCCAACGCCGTATCGGCCGAACTGACCGAACACTTCGGCGACCGCGTGTTCCGTACCATCGTGCCACGCAACGTGCGCCTGGCTGAAGCGCCCAGCCACGGCCAGAGCATCGTCGGCTACGACCGCGCCTCGCGCGGCGGCGTGGCTTACCTGGGCCTGGCCGGCGAGATCATCCGTCGCAACAACGAACGCAACAAGGCCACCAAGGCCGTGGAGACCGTCTGATGACCAGCAGCAAGCCGGCAGCCAAGAAGCGAGGCCTCGGCCGTGGCCTGGATGCGCTGCTCGGTCCGAAGGGAGCGGTCAGCCAGGTGCAGGCCACCACCGCGGTGATCGAACCGTTGCCGGGTGAGGTGCTGCGCAAGCTGCCGGTCGGCCAGCTGCAGCCGGGCAAGTACCAGCCGCGTCGCGAAATGGACGAGGGCAAGCTGTCCGAACTGGCGGACTCGATCCGGTCGCAGGGCGTGATCCAGCCGATCCTGGTGCGTCAGCTGCCGGCGGGCAACTTCGAGATCGTCGCCGGCGAACGCCGCTGGCGCGCCTCGCAGCTGGCCGGTCTGGACGAAGTGCCGGTGGTGGTGCGCGAACTGGAAGACCGCACCGTCATCGCGATGGCGCTGATCGAGAACATCCAGCGCGAAGACCTCAATCCGCTGGAAGAAGCCGAGGCGCTGCAGCGCCTGATCAGCGAGTTCACCCTGACCCATGCCGAGGCGGCCGAGGCCGTCGGCCGCTCGCGCGCGGCGGTGTCCAACCTGCTGCGCCTGCTGGAACTGCCGGTGGCCATCCGCCTGCTGCTGGAAACCCGCCGCCTGGAAATGGGCCACGCCCGCGCGCTGCTGACCCTGGCCCCGGAACTGGCCGGCAAGCTGGCGCAGGAAGCGGCCGATGAAGGCTGGTCGGTGCGTGAAGTGGAGCGCCGCGCGCAGGCCTTCGCCGCCGGCAAGGTGCCGAGCAACCGCCCGGCGGCCGCGCCGAAGGTGCAGCAGGCCGACATCGCCTCGCTGGAAACCGAACTGTCCGAGTCGCTGGGGACCAAGGTGGCGATCAGCCACGGTCGCGGCGGCAAGGGCAAGCTGATCATCCACTACACCGATCTGGATACCCTCGACGGCGTGCTGGAAAAGCTGCGGACCCGCCAGGGCTGAGTCGCTCGGCACGTGGACAGAGACCTGCAATGACCATCCTGCTCACCGGCGCTGCCGGCTTCATCGGTGCCTACACCGCCCGCGCGCTGCTGGAGGCGGGCCAGCCGGTGGTGGGCCTGGACAACTTCAACGACTACTACGACCCGCAGATCAAGCGGGACCGCGTGGCCGCGCTGTGCCCCACGCTGGACCTGCGCACCCTGGACCTGACCGACCAGCAGGGCCTGGCTGCGCTGTTCGATGAGGTGCAGCCGGCGGCAGTGATCCACCTGGCCGCGCAGGCCGGGGTGCGCTACTCGCTGGAGAATCCGCAGGCCTACGTCGACAGCAACCTGGTCGGCTTCGTCAATACCCTGGAACTGTGCCGCCACCGCGGCGTGCAGCATCTGGTCTACGCCTCCAGCAGTTCGGTGTACGGCGATTCGGCCACGCCGCCGTTCTCCGAGGACCAGCGCGTGGACCAGCCGCGCTCGCTGTACGCGGCCACCAAGGCTGCCAACGAGCTGATGGCGCACACCTACGCGCAGCTGTATGGCCTGCGTGCCACCGGCCTGCGCTTCTTCACCGTGTACGGCGCGTGGGGACGGCCGGACATGGCGCCGCTGCTGTTTTCGCGTGCCGTCCTGGCCGGGCGCCCGATCGAGGTGTTCAACCAGGGGCGCATGCAGCGCGATTTCACACATGTCTCCGACATCGTGTCGGGTATCCTCGGCGCGCTCGCGCACCCGGCCGACGGTCCGGTACCGCATCGGGTATTCAACCTCGGCAACCATACGCCGGTCGAGCTGGAGCGCTTCATCAGCGTCATCGAGCAGGCCGCCGGCCGCCCTGCGCAGAAGGTCTACAAGCCGATGCAGCCGGGCGACATGGTCCGCACGATGGCCGACACCCGCCGCGCACATGACGCATTCGGCTTCGATGCGGTGACCCCGATCGAGCAGGGGCTGCCGCCCGTCGTCCAGTGGTGCCGCGAGTATTTCGGCGATCGCGCCTGAGGAGCAATCCTCACACAGCCGGATTCATCTTCGGATAACCTCGGCTTCGGAGAATGCGCGGTCTTTGTCCCCTCTTGGCCGAGTGACCCATGAGCCAACCCGAGCTTTCCGTTGTCGTCCCCGTATTCAACGAGCGCGACAATGTCGCGCCCCTGATCGCCGAAATCGTCGCGGCACTGCGGGGCCGGTTGCCGTTCGAGATCGTCTATGTCGACGATCACTCCCGCGATGACAGCCTGGCGGTGCTGCAGGGCCTGAAAGCCACCACGCCGGAGCTGCGGGTGCTGCACCACGTCGAGCAGAGCGGGCAGAGCACAGCGGTGCGCACCGGCGTCAAGCATGCCCGTGCGCCGTGGATCGCCACCCTGGATGGTGATGGCCAGAACGATCCGGCCGACATCCCCAAGCTGCTGGCGGCCCGCGATGCTGCCGACGGGCAGGTGAAGCTGTTTGCCGGCTGGCGCGTCAACCGCCAGGACAGCGGCAGCAAGCGCTGGGCCAGTCGCTGGGCCAACCGCATCCGGGCGCGCATGCTGCGCGACGATACGCCCGACACCGGCTGCGGCATCAAGCTGTTCGAGCGCGAAGCCTTCCTCGACCTGCCGTATTTCGACCACATGCACCGCTATCTGCCGGCGCTGATGCAGCGTGCCGGTTGGAAGACCACCAGCGTGCCGGTCAACCATCGCCACCGTACCGCTGGCGTCTCCAAGTACAACAACCTCGGCCGTGCGCTGGTCGGCATCCGCGACCTGCGGGGCGTTGCCTGGCTGATCACCCGCAGCAGGCGTACGGCGGTGGAAGAACGATGATGGCGCTGCACTGGCTCGACCAGCCGCTGACCTGGCTGTTCTGGACCGGCCTGCATGTGACAGGCTGGAAGCTGATCGGCTATACCGGCGCACTGATGTTCGGCGGCCGCTGGCTGGTCCAGTTCATCGCCTCCCGGCGTGCCGGCAAGCCGGTCATCCCGCGCCTGTTCTGGTACATGAGCGTGATCGGCAGCCTGATGACGCTGAGCTACTTCCTGTTCTCGGCCAAGCAGGATTCGGTAGGTGTGCTGCAGAACCTGTTCCCGGCGTTCACCGCGCTGTACAGCCTGCACCTGGACATCCGCCATCGCGGCTGGAAGCGGGACAAAGCCAGCCATTGAGGCAGCGCCGGAGAGGTGTCCGTTCTCCGCGCTGCGCGCTCGCGGGGCATGGCCCCGCGCTACCGATCCAACCGTTGAGGCGGCACCTGGGCGGGATCGAACGCCGGTAGCGCCGGGCCATGCCCGGCGGAGGTGTCCGTTCTCCGCGCTACCGGTCCTGCAGCGCAGGCAGGACTTTTGAACCATGCCCCGGCTGTCCGGCGGTGCCATGATCGGCGTCTGCCTTCCCGGGAACCTGTGCTCGTGAAAACCCGTCTTGCCGTTGCCCTGCTCATCGCCCTGTCCGCTCCGGCTGCCGTCGTGGCGGCTCCGCCCGCGCTCGCGGCGTCCGCCCCTGCGACCACCGAATCGGCGGCCGATGCCGCCTTCCGCGCGCTGTACGAAAAGGAATGGAAGTGGCGCCAGGCCGGGGGCGGTGAAGCCAGCGAGGATGGCGACGCGCCGGCCAACGCCACGCGGCTGCCCGATGTGGGCGCGGCCGCGCAGCAGGCGCGCCTGAAGGTCTGGGACCAGACCCTGGCCGAGCTGAAGAAGATCGACCCGAAGACACTCAGCGCCGACAACCAGGTGAACTACGCGATCTACCGCGACCAGGTGTTCAACCTCGCCGAGGAGGTGCGTCTGCGGGCCTACGAGATGCCGTTCAACTCCGATTCCTCGTTCTGGTCCAATCTCTCGTTCATGGCCCGGCGCGAGATGAAGACCGCGCAGGACTTCCGTAACTACATCGCACGCCTGGACGATGTGCCGCGCTATTTCGACCAGCAGACCGAGAACATGCGCGCCGGACTCAAGCGGGGTTTCAGCGTGCCCCGCGCGGTGCTTGACGGGCGCGAGGTCTCCATCGCCACCGTCGCCGAGCTGAAGGACCCCACCGAGTCGCCGCTGTACGCGCCGTTCAAGAAGCTGCCGGCCAGCATTCCGGCGGCCGAGCAGGCGCAGCTGCAGGCGCAGGCCCGTGCGGCGATCAGCGGCAAGGTGGTGCCGGCCTTCCAGCAGCTGCGTACCTTCTTCGTCAATGAGTACGTCCCGCAGGCGCGTACCACCCTGGCGGCCGAAGCGATGCCGGAGGGCAAGGCGTTCTACAGGCAGCAGATCCACGAATACACCACGCTGGACCTGTCGCCGGATGAGATCCATCGCATCGGCCTGGGCGAAGTCGCGCGCATCCAGAAGGAGATGAACGACATCATCCAGCAGGTCGGCTTCAAGGGCAGTTTCGGCGAATTCCTGACCTTCCTGCGCACCGATCCGCAGTTCTACGCCAAGACCCCGAACGAGCTGCTGTATCGGGCGGCGTGGATCTCCAAGCGCATCGATGGTGTCATCGGCAAGTACATGACACTGCCGCGCGCGCGCTTCACCATCGTGCCGGTGCCGCCGGACATCGCGCCGTTCTGGACCGCAGGCCGCGGTGGCATGGGCACCTATTGGCTCAACACCTACAACCTGCCGGCGCGGCCGCTGTACAACCTGCCAGCGCTGACCCTGCACGAGTCCGATCCCGGTCATGCCCTGCAGGGCGCGCTCGCCGCCGAACAGGGCGAACAGCCCGAGTTCCGCCGCAACGCCTACATCTCCGCCTACGGCGAAGGCTGGGGCCTGTACAGCGAGAAGCTGGGCGTGGAGATGGGCATCTATGAAACGCCCTACGAGGATTTCGGTCGCCTCACCTACGAGATGTGGCGCGCGGCACGCCTGGTGATCGATACCGGGTTGCACAGCAAGGGCTGGACCCGGGAACAGGCCATCGCCTACCTGCGTGACCATACCGCGCTGAGCGAGCACGAAGTGACCACCGAAGTGGATCGCTACATCTCCTGGCCGGGCCAGGCGTTGAGCTACAAGCTCGGCGAGATCGCCATCGTGCGCCTGCGCGCGCAGGCCGAGAAGGAGCTGGGCGACAAGTTCGACGTCAAGGGTTTCCATGACGCCGTGCTCAAGCAGGGGTCGGTGCCGCTGCCGGTACTGGAACAGCAGATCCAGGCCTATATCGCGCAGCGCAAGCAGGCCTGATCCGAAATGCCGCCGGGCATGGCCCGGCGCTACCAGAATGCGCGGTGGTAGCGCCGGGCCACGCCCGGCGAGCGCGAAGCGCGGCAGACGGGGCCGGGTTTCCTCCAGGAACCCCGGCCCCGCCGCGTCTTCATCGATGCGCACCGCGCGTGTAGCGATCCACCCATTCGCGCTCGAAGGCGTCGGCGATCAACGGCACCTTGAAGATCGCCGTATTGTTCTCCAGCTGCGCCATCATCCGGATCTCGCTGACCGTAGGGTAGTGACGCAGCAGGCGATGCGCTTCGGCCCGGATATCCATCGGCAGCCCGGCGTTGTCGGCCAGTTCGATCAGGAAGGCGCCGGCCTGGACCAGGTGGCGGGTGCGGTCCTGCGGTGTGGTCATGCAACGTCTCCTTGCAGGTGATCGACCCGGCAGGTACATCCCTGCCGGGCCAGAAGGGCCTCAGTGCGACGTGCCGGCCACGTTGGCCGGCCGAGGCCTGGCCACGCGCGCAGCGAAGGTCGGCAGCACCAGCAGGGTCAGCGCGGTCGCCGTGATCAGGCCACCGATCACCACCGTCGCCAGCGGTTTCTGCACCTCCGCACCGGAGCCACTGGCGATCGCCATCGGAATGAAGCCGACGATCGCCACCAGTGCCGTGGTCAGCACCGCGCGGATCCGGCTGGCGGCACCGTTGATTGCCGCCTGCAGGGGCAGGTCACCGGCATCGAGCCGCTCGCGGATGGCCTGCATCAACACCAGGCCGTTCAGCGTGGCCACGCCGGACACGGCGATGAAGCCGACCGCAGCCGATACCGAGAAGGGCATGCCACGCAGCAGCAGGGCGAGAATGCCGCCGACCAGCGCCAGCGGCACGCAGCTGAACACCAGCACGGCTTCCTTGCCACTGCGCAGGGCCATGAACAGCAGGCTGCCGATCAGCAGGAACACGACCGGCACCACCGTTGCCAGGCGCTTTTCCGCGCGCTGCAGGTTCTCGAACTGGCCACCCCAGGTGAGATAGGCGCCCGGCGGCAGCGCCACGTCGGCCACCGCTGCCTGCGCTTCGCCGACGAAGCCGCCCAGGTCGCGGCCGCGCACATTGGCCTGCACCACCACCCGGCGGCTGCCATTGTTGCGGCTGATCTGGTTCGGTCCCTCGCTGACCGTGATGCGGGCCACCGAGGACAGCGGGATGACCCGTCCGGCCGGTGTGGCAATCGGCAGCGATGACAGCTGGTCCGGATCGTTGCGCGCGGCATCGTCCAGCCGCACCACCACGTCGAAGCGTCGGTCGCCCTCGAAGATCTTGCCGGCCGCCGTGCCACCGATGCCGGTGGCCAGTGCATCGCTTACGTCCGCAGCGGTCAGCCCGTACTGCGCGGCGGCGACATGGTCGATCTTCACGTTCAGGGTCGGCAGGCCGGAAATCTGCTCCACCCGCACGTCAGCCGCACCGTCCACCGCACGCAGCTTCAACGCGACCTGGTCGGCCACCTTCTGCAGCTGGCTGAAGTCATCGCCGAAGATCATCACCGCCAGGTCGGTGCGCACGCCGGAGATCAGCTCGTTGAAGCGCAGCTCGATCGGCTGGCTGAACTCGAAGCTGTTGCCCAGCTGCTGCCCGGCCAGCGCCTCGAAGCGCGCCACCAGCGCCTCCTTGTCCAGCGTCGGATCGGGCCACTCCTTGCGCGGCTTCAGCACGATCACGCTGTCGGAGATGTTGGTTGGCATCGGGTCGATCGCGGCTTCAGCGGTACCGGTGCGCGAAAACACGGTTTCCACTTCCGGTTGCCCGGCAATCGCCTTTTCCAGCGCCAGCTGCATCGCCAGCGACTGCTCCAGCGAGGTCGACGGTACGCGCAACGCCTGCATCGCCACATTGCCCTCATCCAGCGTCGGCATGAATTCGCGGCCCAGCAGCGAGAACGAACCGATGCCCACCACCACCATCATCACCGCGCCGGCCAGCACCGAGCGCGGGTGGTCCACCGCCTTGCGGATCACCGGTTCGATGCGTGCGCGCAGCACGCGGATCAGGCGTGTTTCGTGTTCGCCGTCATCGGCGTGCGCCCCGCTTTCCTTCAGCTTCGGCTCGCGCACCAGCAGCGCAGCCATGGCCGGCACGAAGGTGAAGGAGAACAGGAAGGCACCCACCAGAGCCAGCATGAACGTGGCGGCCATCGGATGAAACGTTTTTCCTTCCACGCCTTCCAGGGTCAGGATCGGCGCAAACACCAGCAGGATGATCAACTGGCCGAACGCCGCTGGACGCGCCATCTTCCGCGCCGACTCCGCCGCCACGCGCAGACGTTCCATCGCGGTCAGCGCACGGCCCAGTTCGGCGCGGCGCTGGCCCAGCATCAACAGCGTTGACTCGATCACGATCACTGCACCGTCCACCAGGATGCCGAAATCCAGCGCACCCAGGCTCATCAGGTTGCCGCTGATGCCGAAGCGGTTCATGCCGATCACGGCGAACAGGAACGACAGCGGAATCACCAGCGCGGTGATGGTTGCCGCGCGCAGGTTGCCCAGCAGCAGGAACAGCACCACCACAACCAGCAGCGCACCTTCGGTGAGGTTCTTTGCCACGGTTCTGATGGTGGAGTTCACCAGCACGCTGCGGTCCAGCACCGGCACGGCCACGATGTCGGCCGGCAACGACCTGTTGACCTGCTCCAGGCGCGCCGCTGCCGCCTGCGCGACGGTGCGGCTGTTGCCACCGGCGATCATCAGGGCGGTACCGAGCACAGCCTCGTGACCATTGCGGCTGGCCGCGCCCAGGCGCGGTGCACGGCTGAGATCGACATCGGCCACGTCGGCCACGCGCACCACCACGCCGTTGCGGGTCGCAACGGGGGCCTGCGCCAGATCATCAGTGGTCAGTGCCAGGCCGTCCGCACGTACCACCAGGCCTTCGCCGGCACGCTGCACGAAACCGGCACCCGCCTGCACGTTGGCGCGCTGCAGTGCCGTGACCAGGTCGGCCAGGCCCAGGCCATGCGCAGCCAGCCTGGCAGTGTCCGGGTGCACGCCGTACTCCTTCACGTACCCGCCGACCGTATCGACGCCGGCCAATCCCGGGCTGGAGCGCATCTGCGGTGCGATGATCCAGTCCTGCACCGTACGCAGGTAGGTGGCGCGTTCTTCCGGCGTGCGCAGCAGGCTGCCCTCCGGCGTCCGGTAGACCTCGCCGGCCTGCCAGCCCGCATCCCCCGGTCTGGCCAGCCGGGTGGGATCGAACGGGGTGAAGTCCACCGTCCACATCAGCACCTCGCCCAGGCCGGTGGTGACCGGCGACAGCAGCGGCGACGCGCCATCGGGCAGATCTTCCGCTGCTTCACGCATGCGCTCGGCCACCTGCTGGCGGGCGAAGTAGATGTCGGTCGCGTCGGTGAAGATCGCGGTGACCTGGGAGAAGCCGTTGCGCGACAGCGAACGGGTGGTGGTCAGGCCGGGAATGCCGGCCAGCGCGGTTTCCAGCGGGTAGGTCACCTGCCGCTCGATCTGTTCCGGTGTCAGCGCAGGTGCCACCGTGTTGATCTGTACCTGGCGGTTGGTGATGTCCGGCACGGCGTCGATCGGCAGCTTGCCCAGCTGGAACAGGCCCCAGGCCGCGATCAGCGCCGCCAGGAACACCACCAGCCAGCGGAAGCGCACCGCTGATTCAATGATGAGCTTGAACATGGTCGCCTCCTCAGTGGCCGTGCTCGGCTTCGCCCTTGGCCAGTTCGGCCTTGAGCAGGAAGGCATTGGTGCCGACGATGCGCTCGTTGCCGCTCAGTCCACCGAGGATCTCGATGCGATCACCGGCACGACGGCCGGCCAGCACCGGCTGTGCCTTGAAACCGCCTTCCACGGCGACGAACACGGCGCTGCTGCCGTCGACGTTCTGCACGGCATCGGCTGGCACGCTCAGTGCACCGTCCCGGCCTTCGGTGACCACCCTGGCCGAGACCGGCGAACCGGCCGGCGGCAAGGCCGCCTCCACCGGCGTCGCGCGGATGACCGCCACGCCGCCCTGCTGGCGCACGTCGGCCGCAGAGCCGGTGACCGTGGCGGTGAAGCTGCCGCCCGGCACCGTGACGTCCAGCGTCATTCCCGGGGTGACCTGCGCGGCCAGCGCAGGCGGTGCGGTGAACACCAGTTCGTTCATCGCCGGATCGGCGACATCGGCCACCGCGCTGCCTGCGGCGACCACGCCGCCTGGAGTGACCTGGACGTTGCCGACGATGCCGGTCACCGGGCTGGTGATGCGCACGCGGCCACTGGCATCGGGCGCACCGTTGGCCGCGGCCTGCGCCTGTGCGGCAGTCGCCTGCGCCTGTGCGGCCAGCGAACGGGCGCGCGATGCTTCCAGCTCCTGGCGGGCGACCACGCCCTGTTCGACCAGCGCCTTGTCGCGGCCGTAGGCCAGGCGTGCTGCCTCGGCTTCAGCCGATGCGGCCAGAGCGTTGGCGCGGAACACGGCGGCTTCGCCGCTGACCACGATCGCCAGGGCCTGGTTCTGCTTCACCGCTGTGCCTGGTGCCACCAGCACACGTTCGACGCGACCGCTCACGGTGGACGCCACCGAGGCACGTGCGCCCACCGATGGTTCGACACGGCCCGACAGGCGGGTGGAGCCGCCACCACCGCGTCCGACGGCCACCACTTCGATACCGGACGCCTTGATCTGTTCCGGCGTCAGCTGCACCACGCCTTCGTCGGCGTCGGCCGGTGCCTTGGTAGCCTCGGCCTTGGCGTCCGGGCTGTCGGCTGCGTGGCCGTGGCCGTCATCGCTGCCGGCTGTGGCTGCAGTGGCATCGGCTGTTTCCGGTGTCTGTGCGTTGCCGGCGCAGCCGGCGAGGAGAACGGCCAGCACGACGCCGCCAAGCAGGGGAAAGGAACGGGACAGTGTCATGGGGCCTCCATAAAGGGTGCGCGCCCCTCGAGGCGGGCAAGATCGATTTCCGCGGCGACGCGCGACAGGCGTGCATCCACCGCGGTGCCGCGGGCGGCAATGAGCGCGCTGCGCGTGCTGCGCAGTTCCAGCTGCGAGATGCGTCCGGCATCGAAGCCGACGCGGGCCAGCCGATAGGCTTCCTCGGCCGCCACCACGCTTTCATCGGCGGCGCGGGTGCGGCTGCTGGCAGCCTTCAGCCCGGCAATGGCCGACAGCCGTCCGGCCTCGCTGTCGCGGCGTTGCTGGTCCAGGCGGGCTTCGGCCGCGCGCTGGTCGGCACTGGCGGCACGGATGCCGCCCCGGTTGCGGTCGAACAACGGCACGGTCAGGCTGACGCCGAGCGTGTAAGCGCGTTCGCCGCCTTCGCGGAAGCGGGTCTGTCCGGCGGTCAGGCTCAGGTCGGGCAGCGCCCGCTTGCGCTCGACGTCCACCAGCCGGCCGGCCGCATCGGCTTCGGCTTCGGCGATACGCACCGCGAGTGCGGCATCGGTGGCGCCGCGTGGCAGCGGAGGTGCGCGGTCGAGCAGGCTGCTGTCGATCGACTGCACCGGCGAGTCCAGCAGCGCGGCGCCGGCCAGGCGCGCCAACGCGGCGTCGCGGAAGGCCTGCGCCTCGTCCAGCGCGGCGCTGGCATTGGCCACCTCGCTCTGCGCCTGCACCGCACGCAGTTGCGGTTCACGCCCTTGCCTGACCATGGCATTGACGGCGTTGGCATCGTCGCGGGTCAGGGCCAGCGCTTCTTCGGCCAGGGCATAACGGCGCAATGCGCTCTCTGCCTGTGCGTAGGCCGCGGCCAGCTGGCCGGCAACATCACTGCGGCTTTGCGCGCCACGCAGATTGGCGGCCTGGGCCTCGGCACGGGCGGCACGTACGCGCGCGCCGCGCTGGCCCCAGACCTCCAGCGGCTGGGACAGGCTGAGCACACTGTCGGCCTTGCCCATGCCGCCGTAGGAGCCGGTGCCCCACGCATTCTCGGCCGACCAGGAAAGGGAAGGATTGGGCAGCGCACGGGCCTGGTCGGCACGGGCGTCGGCAGCCTCGGCCAGCGCCGAGCCCACACGGGCGCCGGGCAGCTGGTCCAGGCGTTCAAGCAGGGTGTCGTAGGAAGGAGCAGCTTGCGCCATCACCGATGCCGCCGGGGCCAGGCCCAGCAACACGGCGACGACCAGCCCGGCCGCACGCGGCGACCGTGGTGTCAGGATCGACATAGGGGGATTCCGGTTGTGAGTGAAACGGGAGCCCGCAGCAGCGGGACGCGCTCAGCTCACGCCCGGGGGGGACGCGTCAGTTCATCCTGGGCGACGGCGTAGGCCGTCGCATCGCCGGCCGTCATCCAGCGCGCCGGCAGCGGCGCATCGAAGGCGGCGAAGGTGTTCGCCGGCAGGCTGGAGGTGGAATGGTGGCAGTGGTTATGCGTGCAGGCACCGGTGTGCTTGCTGTCACTGTCGCCTGCGGTGTCATCGGCCGCCGGCTCCACATGCGCCACGCTGGCATGCGGTTCCACCGCGCACGCCAGCGCGTCGGCCACCGGCACGACCACGAATGCCGCCATCAGCAGCATCAGCAGGTACGAGCGTAGGTGGCGGGCGATCCGGCGCATGGAGGGGAGGCTAGCAAGCGGTTTTCGCCGGATACAATATCAATGGCCACTTCGGGAATTCGTCGGAATCTCCCGTTCAGCTGGGCGGGCGCGGGGTCGGATCCCTTTCCTCCGGAAAGGGCTCTGACCCAACCCGCCGTTCGGGTGCGTCGCGCACATGTGCTCTGGTAGGTGTCGACCTTGGTCGACACGCTTTTCGCCGCTGGGGTCAGATCCCTTTTCTCTGGAAAGGGCTCTGATCCCATCGCATTGCCGGCCAGCGGCCGGCACTACCCGGGTCACGGCAGCTTCGCGATCACCTTGATCTCGAACTGGAAGCCGTACAGCCAGGTCACGCCGATACCGGTCAGGGTGGGGTGCGGCGCCTCGCCCCAGTACTCGGGCACGATCGCCCAGGCCTTCTCGAAGTTTTTCTCCGGATCGACCAGGAACACGGTCACGTCGATCACGTCATCGAACGTGCAGCCTGCGGCGGCCAGCACGGCATTGAGATTGTCGAAGGCGCGACGGACCTGCGCCTCGAAGTCCGGTTCGGGCGAGCCATCCTCGCGGCTGCCGACCTGCCCGGAGACGAACAGGAAGCCATTGGACCGGATCGCCGGAGAGTAGCGGTTGCGGTCATACAGGGCCTGGCGGCCAACGGGGAAAACGACATCGCGGTGTGACATGGGAAGGGCCTGATGGGAAGAACCGCCATCCTGCTCGCGATTGTTGTCTGGATATACCGCGATGATCGGACTAGATTGATCGCACAACCCGAACAATCGGATCGCCGATGGACCGCTTCGAGGCCATGCGCGCCTTTGCCCGTGTGGTGGAGACCGGCAGCTTCACCCGTGCCGCGACGACCCTGCAGATCAGTCGCACCACGGTGACCCAGCTGGTGCAGCAGCTGGAAGCGCACCTGCGTCTGCGCCTGCTCAACCGCACCACGCGGCGGGTCAGCGTCACCGCCGATGGTGCGGCCTACTACCCCCGCATTGCCCGCCTGCTGGCCGAGCTGGAAGAGGTCGAGGGTGGCCTGGGCGATGCCGCCGTGCAGCCGCGCGGCCGCCTGCGCATCGACGTGCCCGGGCCCTATGCGCGGCTGCGGCTGGTGCCGGCACTGCCGGACTTCCAGGCGCGCTACCCCGAGATCCAGCTGGACATCGGCGTCAGCGACCGCGAGGTCGACGTCATCGCTGACAACGTCGACTGCGTGATCCGTGGCGGCACCCCGGCCGACCCGGCCCTGGTGGCACGGCCGCTGGGCGAGCTGCCGATCGGCTTCCACGCCAGCCCGGACTACGTGCAGCGCTTTGGTCTGCCGGAGCATCCGCGCGCGCTGGAGGGACCGCAGCACCACATGGTTGGGCTGCTCAGCCCACGCAGCGGGCGGGCGCGGGTCTTCGCCGCGCGGCGCGGCGATGAGACCGTCCAGGTGCAGGGCCGCCATACGGTCGGCTTCGATGACGGCAATGCCTATCTCGCCGCCGGCCTGGCCGGGCTGGGCGTGGTCGCCCTGCCCAGCTACATGGCCGAGCCGCACGTGGCACGCGGTGAACTGCTGCCGCTGCTGCAGGCCTGGCAGCTGCCGTCGATGCCGATGCACATCATGTTTGCGCCGAACCGGCACATGAGCCAGCGCCTGCGGGTATTCATCGACTGGGTGGTGGAAGCGCTGGGGTGATGGACCCGCAGGGCCGAGCCCACGCCCGGCCGCTCCTGTGGGTACCTTGCGCAAGGCCTTGATTGCATGCATAATGCGCGGCTCGCTGTGTCCGGTTTCGTGCCGGGCGGCGCCCCCGGGAGCACGTCCCCGGCCGCCCAACGCCAGCGTAACCCTTTGATTCTCTTGACGTGTGGTGGGCAACCACCGAGGCCGCCGTCTCCCGGGCTACGGGCTGACAACAACTACTATCGAGGTGCGCAATGTCCCGCGTATGCCAGGTTTCCGGCAAGCGAGTGCAGACGGGTAACAACGTCTCGCACGCCAACAACAAGACCCGTCGTCGTTTCCTGCCGAATCTGCACGAGCGCCGTTTCTGGGTGGCCAGCGAGAACCGCTGGGTCAAGCTTCGTGTTTCCGCGCATGCACTGCGCACCATCGACAAGAACGGCATCGATTCCGTTCTGGCTGAGCTGCGTGCGCGCGGCGAAAAGGTCTGAGGAGTAAAGCATCATGGCAGGCAAGCGCGATAAGGTCCGTATGATTTCCTCGGCCGGTACCGGCCACTTCTACACCACGGACAAGAACAAGAAGAACACCCCGGGGAAGATGGAATTCCTGAAGTACGATCCGGTCGTGCGCAAGCACGTCCTGTACAAGGAAGGCAAGATCAAGTAATCCGCACGGATTGCTGGTCCCCGCGAAGAAACCCGCCCTTGTGGCGGGTTTTTTCATGCCTGTCGTCTGGTCTGGTGGGTGCCGACCGTTGGTCGGCCCTGCCGTACTCCCTGCGCAGGCTGTCGCCTATGGCGCAATGCGCGGAATCATGGGCCGAATGCGATAAGTGATTCTTCCTACCGGTTCCGGCAGTTCGCGCGATCCAAATCAATTGGAATCACTGGCTTCGCTGTGTCCATGATGGCAAGCCGCTGCATCTGCAGCGGCCGGGCTTGCAATCCCGAGGAATCGAGTAACGGTAAATTCGCCAGCCGCTGCCCCTGCTTTTGCAGCGGCTGGCGACCCGCTCTGCCTTCTGGCGGGCGGTGCGTGGGGGCCGTGTGCCCGCCGGTTTGTTCCCGTTGCTTGTTCCCCGGTATTGCAACCACGCATCGTCCGCCACCTTCACCGGTGGCCAGATCCGTTGAAGGAGGCTGCATGAACACCCCATCACACCGGCAGGACCTGGAACTGGGCTGGCTGCGCCTGCAGCGCATGCTGGAAGGCATCGAAGGCATGGCGCTGCTGCTGTGCGACCACCATCTGGCGCTGAGCAAGGGTATCTCCTCGCCGCTGCCGGATGCACAGCTGGAGCGGGCGGCGCAGGCCATTGCCTGCATGGCGCTCAACGGCCGCCGCCACGCCGAATCGGTTCGCCAGCTGAGCGAGGTGCCGGTGCGGCATTGAAGCCCGCCCTCCCTTGTAGAGCCGAGCCCGTGCCCGGCTGCGCTGAGGCAGTCGAGCAAGCTCGACTCTACACACCCTGCTGGGCAGAATGGCCCATCACCTGCCGACGGACGACGCGATGCTGGTTGAGTGGTTGCTGGGATCGTATCTGCTGCTGATCGACTGGCTGATCCGGCTGGTCGCGCTGTGCTGGATTCCGACCCGCACCACGCCGGGCGCGGCCCGCAGCTGGCTGCTGCTGGTCGGTTTCGTGCCGCTGCTGGGCCTGCCGCTGTATCTGCTGTTCGGCCACCCGTGGCTGTCGCGCGAGCGCATCCGCCGCCAGGCCGAGGCCTCGCAGGTCATCCGCGAAGAGCAGGCGCTGCAGCGCCGCCTGCGCTGGAAGCCGGAACCGGATACGGCCAGTGCGGAAATCGTGCCGCTGGTGCAGCGACAGGGCGATTTCATGCCGGTACACGGCAACGCCGTCGATCTGCTCACCGATTACGACGAATCGCTGCACACGCTCATCGCCGACATCGACCAGGCCGAAGACCGCGTGCACCTGCTGTACTACCTGATGTTCGACGATTCGGTGGGCGAGGCCATCGTCGAGGCGCTGCAGCGTGCCGCCGCCCGCGGCGTGCAGTGCAGGGTGCTGCTGGACGCGGTGGGCGCCAAGCGCGGCCTGCGCGCCTACCGCAAGCGCCTGCAGGCGCGCGATATCGAAGTGCGGGCGATGCTGCCCGGCGGGCTGCGCTGGCGCCGCAGCGGCCGCATGGACCTGCGCAACCATCGCAAGATTGCGGTGATCGACAACGAAGTGGGCTACATCGGTTCGCAGAACCTGGCACGGCCGGAGTTCGTGCCAGGCCATCCCAACCGCGAGCTGGTGGCGCGTGTGCGCGGCCCGGCGGTGGCACACCTGGAAGCCGTGTTCGCCAGCGACTGGTACATCGAGACCGGCCAGCGCCTGGACGTCATTGCCGACGTACCCGAGTGCAGCGACGATGTTGCCACCCAGCTGCTGCCCAGCGGGCCGGCCTATCCGTACAGCAACGCGCGTGATGCCGTCGCCGCACTGATCCATCTGGCCCGCCGGCGGCTGGTGATGGTCACCCCGTACTTCGTGCCGGACGAAGCGACCCTGAGCGCGCTGCGCATCGCCGCGCTGTCCGGGGTGCAGGTGCAGCTGATCCTGTCGGCCAGCAACAACCAGCGGCTGACCGCCTGGGCGCAGGAGGCCTACTACGACGAGCTGCTGCGCTGTGGCGTGCGCATTGCCCTGTACGAGCCGCAGTTCCTGCACGCCAAGCACATGAGCGTGGATGAAGACATCGCGGTGCTCGGCTCGATCAACATGGATATCCGCTCGTTCGCGCTGAATGCCGAGATCGGTCTGGTCTGCTACGACCGCGTGCTGGTGACGCAGCTGTGTGCCATTGAAGACGATTACCTGCGCCAGTCGCGCCAGCTCGATCTGCAGCAGTGGCGCAAGCGTCCTGCCTGGCGCCGCAGCCGCGAAGGCATCGCACGCCTGGCCGACGCGTTGATGTGAACCGGCGCGCCGGAAATCGAGCGGATTCGATCATTGCGCACGCGGCGGCACTCCGGCCCGTCATGGCCGATGGCCTACAATCGGCACATGACTGATTCACCGTGTAATGGCGAACTGGACCTGGCGATCATCGGTGGTGGTGCGGCCGGGGTGCTGGTGGCGATCCAGGTGCTGCGCCAGGCCCGGTCGCCACTGGCGCTGGCCATCTTCGAACCCGCCTCGCAGCTGGCCCAGGGCATCGCCTATGCCACGCCGTGGCCGGAGCACCTGCTGAATGTGCCGGCGGCGAAAATGAGTGCGTTCGCCGAGCAGCCGGCTGACTTCCTCGATTACCTGATGGCCGTCAACGCCTACCCGGGCGAGACGCGCGAGGTGCTGGGCGAGCGTTATGTCGGCCGCCATCATTTCGCCGCGTACCTGCAGCAGCGTCTGCATGAGGCGGTTGCGGCCAGCCCGGCGCAGCTGCAGGTGATCGCGCAGCCGGTGTGGGGCCTCGCTCCGGATGACTCCGGTTACCGCCTGCAGCTGGGCGATGGCCACATATGGCACGCCGCGCAGGGGGTGCTCGCCACCGGCAACAGCATGCGTCCGCTGCCGGTGGCCGGTGCCGATGGACTGCCTGCCGACACCGTGGTCGAAGCCTGGGACTACGACGGCGTGCGCGCGTTGGCAGGCGCGCACGCGCTGGCCATCGTCGGTTCCGGTCTGAGCATGGCTGATACGGTGCTGGCGCTGGTCGCGGCCGGTCACACCGGCCCGCTGCATGTGATTTCCCGTCACGGCCTGCTGCCGCTGCCGCACGCGCACGCGGGCCTGCCGGATTTCGACCCTGCCCCCCTGCTGCCGATGACGCTGCGCCAGCGCCTGCGCACGCTGCGCCGGCAGGTGCGCCGGGCCGAGGCGGATGGCCTGCCCTGGCAGGGCGTGATGGACCGCCTCCGTCCGCATGGACAGGCGCTGTGGTGCAGCCTCGACGAGGCCGACCAGCGGCGGTTCCTGCGCCATGTGGTGCGCTACTGGGATGTACATCGCCATCGCATCGCCGAAGAGGTCGATGCACAGTTGCGCGCATTGCAGGCCAGCGGTCAGCTGCGCGTGCATCGCGCACGCCTGGATCGGGTCTGGCGTGAGGGCGATGCGCTGCAGCTGTCGGGCCACGATGCGGCCGGACACCCGCAGCAGTGGACGATCGGTGGTGTGATCAACGCCACCGGTGTGGAGACCCGCGCCACCGCGTTGCGCAATCCGTTGCTGCAGCAGCTTCAGGCCGATGGCCTGGCCCGTCCCGGGCCGCATGGGCTGGGCCTGGACAGCACGGTGCCCGGCGACCGCGTGCGCAGCGCCGGCGGCCAGCCGCAGGCGCGGCTGGGCGTACTTGGCAGCCTGCGCATCGGCAGCCTGTGGGAAAGCCTGGCGGTGCCTGAACTGCGCCAGCAGGCGCAGGCACTGGCCACCCAGGTGGTCGCAGGAGCCGCGACGGCGATGCCGTAAAATGGGGGCATGGATGTCTCCCACCTGCTTGATGGCCTGAACCCGGCCCAGCGCGAAGCCGTCTCCGCTCCCCCCGGCCACCACCTGGTGCTGGCCGGTGCCGGTTCCGGCAAGACCCGCGTACTTACCCACCGCATCGCCTGGCTGCATGAAGTCGAACGCGTGCCGACCCATGGCATCTTTGCGGTGACCTTCACCAACAAGGCCGCCGGCGAGATGCGCCACCGCATTGACGCACAGCTGCCGCATGGCAGCCGTGGCATGTGGATCGGTACCTTCCACGGCCTGGCCAACCGCCTGCTGCGCCTGCACTGGCAGGACGCGAAGCTGCCCGAAGGTTTCCAGGTGATGGATTCGGACGACCAGCTGCGGCTGGTCAAGCGCGTGGTGCAGGCACTGGAGATCGACGACGGCAAGCATCCGCCCAAGCAGATCGCGTGGTGGATCAACGAACAGAAGGATGAAGGCCGCCGCCCGCAGCACATCCAGCCCGAGCCGCACGATGCGTGGCTGGAAACCATGCGCCAGGCCTACATCGAGTACCAGGCGCGCTGCGACCGTGCCGGCCTGGTCGACTTCGCCGAACTGCTGCTGCGCGCGCATGAGCTGCTGCGTGACAATCCCGGCCTGCTGGCGCACTACCGCGCCCGCTTCCGCGAGATCCTGGTGGACGAGTTCCAGGACACCAATGCCATCCAGTACGCCTTCGTGCGCGTGCTGGCCGGGGAGTCCGGTCATGTGTTCGTGGTCGGCGACGACGACCAGGCCATCTACGGCTGGCGCGGTGCCAAGGTGGAGAACGTGCAGGGCTTCCTGCGTGATTTCCCGGGCGCGCAGACCATCCGCCTGGAACAGAACTACCGCTCCACGGCCAACATCCTCGGTGCTGCCAACGCGGTGATCGCGCACAACCCCGATCGCATCGGCAAGCAGCTGTGGACCGACAGCGGTGACGGCGAGCCGATCGACCTGTACGCGGCGTACAACGAGATGGACGAGGCCCGCTACATCGTCGAACGTGCCCGCCAGTGGGTGCGCGATGGTGGCAGCTACACCGAAGTGGCCGTGCTCTACCGCAGCAATGCGCAGTCGCGTGCGCTGGAAGAAGCCCTGCTGAGCGAGCAGGTGCCGTACCGCGTGTACGGCGGCATGCGCTTCTTCGAACGCGCCGAGATCAAGGACGCGCTGGCCTACCTGCGCCTGCTCTCCAACCGCAATGACGATGCCGCCTTCGAGCGCGCGGTGAACACGCCGACCCGCGGCATCGGTGAACGCACTCTCGACGAAGTGCGGCGCGAAGCACGAGCGCAGGGCATTTCGCTGTGGGAAGCCACCATGCTGGTCACCCAGGGCAATGCGCTGGCCGCGCGTGCGCGCAACGCACTGGCGGGCTTCCTGGTGCTGGTCAACGAACTGCAGGCGCAGACCCGGGACATGACCCTGGCCGAGCGCGTGGACCACGTGCTCTCGCGCTCGCAGCTGCGTGAGCACTGGAGCAAGGAAAGCCGCAATTCGCTCGACTCCGAATCGCGCACCGACAACCTCGACGAACTGGTCTCGGTCGCCTCGCGCTTCGTGCGGCGGGCCGATGACATCGAGGAAGTGGGCGAGGACATGGACGAGCTGGTGGCGTTCCTGGCCTACGCTGCGCTGGAGGCCGGCGAGGGCCAGGCGCAGGCCGGCGAGGATGGCGTGCAGCTGATGACCCTGCATTCGGCGAAGGGCCTGGAATTCCCCCTGGTGTTCCTGGCCGGCATGGAGGATGGCCTGTTCCCGAGCGCGCGTTCGCTGGAAGAAAGCGGCCGGCTGGAGGAAGAGCGGCGCTTGGCGTATGTGGGCATCACCCGGGCGCGGCAGAAGCTGGTGCTGTGCTACGCCGAATCACGCCGCATCCATGGCCAGGACAACTACAGCCTGCCTTCGCGATTCCTGCGTGAGATTCCACGCGGGCTGCTGCATGAAGTGCGGCCGAAGGTGCAGGTCTCGCGTCCCGCGTCGCTGGGCAGCAGCCGGGTGATGGGGCATGCCGCCATCGAGCTGCCGCCGATCAAGCTCGGCGCGCTGGTCAGCCATCCCAAGTTCGGCGAAGGCATGGTGACCGATTACGAAGGCAACGGCGCCCACGCCCGCGTGCAGGTCGAGTTCGCCGACGCCGGCAGCAAGTGGCTGGTGATGGCCTACGCCAACCTGACGGTGATCTGATTCCCGTCGAGGGGGCGCTGGGATACCTGTAGAGCCGAGCCCATGCTCGGCTGCTTTTCCCACCAGAAGCAGCCGAGCATGGGCTCGGCTCTACAATAGGTGGCATCTCTTCCAGGAATGCCCCCATGACCGAGCCCACGCTGCATGTCACCGTGACCTTGAACGCCAGGCTGCAGCCTGAGCATCGCCACGAGCTGTTCGAGGATCCGCTCGACGCGCTGCTGCAGGCCGCCGAAGTGGGCGAAATCACCGGCGGCGGGACCGCCCTCTCCGATGACGGCGAGGTCGAGTACGGCGACATCGAGGTGGCGCTTCATGACGCGGCGGGTGTGCCGAAGTTGATCGATCTGCTGGAGCAGCTGGGCGCGCCGAAGGGATCGAAGGTGCAGGGCGCCGGGGACGGCGACCGCGGTTTCGGCGTCACCGAAGGCCTGGGCATCTATCTGGATGGCCAGAACCTGCCGGACGAGGTCTACGAACAATGCGATTCCAACCATGTGTTCGAACAGCTGTCCGAACGCATCGATGGCCTGGGTGAGATCTGCAGCTGGTGGCAGGGCCCGACCGAGACCGCGCTGTACATGTACGGCCAGTCGTTCGAGGCGATGCGTGATGCGATCGCCGGGTTCGTGGCCAGCTACCCGCTGTGCCAGAACGCACGCGTGGTGCAGATCGCCTGAGGGCAGGCCATGTGGCGCCGGCATGGGCCGGCGCTGCAGCAGCGTGTTACCGGCCCGCTGCCTGGCGGGCGTTGTCACGCAGGGCCAGATCCTTGCCCAGGTGATAGCCGCCGTAGAACAGCACGAAGGCTGCAATGAGGCTCCACAGGATGATTCTGGGGGCGGTCCAGCGAGCGGGCTTGCGATCCTGCATGGGGTGTCTTCCGTCGACGCGCCGGGGTGGCAGGTGCAGCTTGCCGTCTGCCGTCGGCGGACGCAATTGATCCTGCTCAAAGCGCCACGTGCACATCGGGTGTGCAATGGTGGCGTTCCCATCCGGCGGATTGCCACGGAGCCCCACCATGTACACGCGCATCCTGATCGCCACCGACGGGTCCGAGCTGGCCGACAAGGGCCTGGCCAAGGGCCTGGAGCTGGCCAAGGACCTCAACGCCGAGGTCGATATCGTCACCGTTTCCGAGCCGTGGGCTGTCGGCATGTACGACGCCATGGGCTGGAGCGTGGGCTACATGAACAGCCCCGAGTACAAGGCCGACCGCGAGGAAGGCGCGCAGAAGGTGCTGCAGCCGGCGCTGGCCAAGGCCGCCGAACAGGGCATTACCGCCAACCCGGTGCACGTACTGGACCGCTACGCGGCCGACGGCATCATCGAGACCGCTGCCGAGCGCAACAGCGACCTGATCGTGATGACCTCGCATGGCCGTCGTGGCGTGACCCGCGTACTGCTGGGCAGCCAGACCGCCGAGGTGCTGGCACGCAGCACGCTTCCGGTGCTGGTCATCCGCTGAGGCACGTGTTCCCGGGGAGGGGACACCGACGCCGGCCGCAGGATGCGCGCCGGCGTCATCTTTTATGCAGCCGGGCTCGCCGGGGTCGGATCCTGCGGAAAGGGATCCGACCCCTGTCACATCACCAGCTGTAGAGCTTCCAGTACACCGGCGAGACGCCGTCCTTGTCGGTGTCCATGCGGCCATCGCCGTTCTTGTCGTACATGTAGAACGGGGCACCCCGCGACGGCGTCACCTTGACCATGCGCAGCTGCCCGGCCACGCGGTACTCCTCGATGGTGTCGCCGTTGCTCATGGTGCGGCTGGAGACCTCGGCGCCCTTGACGTCGACCGGGGGCGCCCCGGCGCCACCCATGCTGGCGCAGCCGGCAAGCAGGAGCAGGGAGGCCAGCATCAGAGTCTTCATGGGCGGTGGTCCTTTGCCTGGAAAGAGATTCGATTATGCCCCATCGTCGGGCATGCGCCGTGTCGCCGCTGTGCAGGGACAGGCGCGTAGAATCGCTGCATGAGCAGATTAGTCCTGATCGACGGGTCCAGTTACCTGTACCGCGCGTTCCACGCGCTGCCGCCCCTGTCCAATGCACAGGGCGAGCCCACCGGCGCGCTGTTCGGCGTGGTCAACATGCTGCGCTCGACGCTGAAGGAGCGGCCGGCCTACGTCGCGTTCGTCGTCGATGCGCCCGGCAAGACCTTCCGTGATGACCTGTACGACCAGTACAAGGCCAACCGTCCCCCGATGCCCGACGAGCTGCGCAGCCAGGTCGAGCCGATGTGCCGCATCGTCGAAGCGCTGGGCATCAGCATCCTGCGCGTTCCGGGCGTGGAAGCCGACGATGTGATCGGCACGCTGGCCCTGCAGGGCCAGGCGCAGGACCTGAAGGTGACGATCTCCACCGGCGACAAGGACTTCGCCCAGCTGGTGCGGCCGGGCATCGAACTGGTCAACACCATGACCGGCAGCCGCATGGATTCGGACGCGGCGGTGATGGAGAAGTTCGGTGTGCGCGCCGACCAGATCGTCGACCTGCTGGCGCTGATGGGCGACAGCGTCGACAACGTGCCGGGCGTGGAGAAGTGCGGGCCGAAGACCGCCGCCAAGTGGCTGGCGGAGTACCAGCACCTGGAGGGCGTGATGGCCGCCGCGCCGTCCATGAAGGGCAAGATCGGCGAGAACCTGCGTGCGGCGCTGGAGCGCCTGCCGCTGAACCGCGAACTGGTGACGATCCGCACCGACGTCGCGCTGGAGGCCACCCCGACCACGCTGGCGCTGCGCGAACAGGACGTGCCGGCGCTGACCGAGCTGTACACGCGCTACGGGTTCACCCAGGCCCTGAAGGAACTGGGGGCGCCGCTGCCGGCACCGGCCGTGGCCAGCGAGGCGGCACCGAGCCTGCGTGGCACGGCGGCCGGCTTCGCCCGTGGCAGTGCGGAGGCACCGGCCGAGGGCACGCTGGATCCGGCACTGGCCGCGCCAGGTGAATACGAGACCGTGCTTACCAGCGGACAGCTGCAGGCCTGGGTGGAGCGGCTGCAGCAGGCCGACCTGATCAGCTTCGATACCGAGACCGACGCGCTGGATGCGATGCGCGCGCGCCTGGTCGGTGTCAGCCTGGCGGTCGAGCCGGGCAGGGCGGCCTACATCCCGGTGGGCCATGACTACCCCGGCGCACCGGCGCAGCTGCCGCTGCAGCAGGTGCTGGACGCGTTGCGCCCGGTACTGCAGGACCCGGCAAGGAAGAAGCTGGGCCAGCACGGCAAGTACGACCTGCATGTGCTGCGGCGCCACGGTGTCGAGGTGCAGGGTTACCACGACGACACCATGCTTGAGAGCTTCGTGCTCAATTCCACCGCCACCCGCCACGACATGGATTCGCTGGCCCTGCGTTACCTGGGCTACACCACCATCAAGTTCGAGGACGTGGCCGGCAAGGGCGCCAAGCAGATTCCGTTCTCGCAGGTGGGCATCGACGAGGCCAGCCGCTATGCGGCCGAGGACGCCGACATCACCCTGCGCCTGCACCGCGCGCTGCAACCGCAGCTGCTGGCCGAACCGGCCCTGGACAGCGTGTACCGCGACATCGAGATGCCCCTGGTGCCGGTACTGGCCAGCATCGAGGCCAACGGTGTGCGCATCGATGCCGACGAGCTGCGCCGGCAGAGCCAGGACCTGTCTTCGCGCATGCTGGCCGCGCAGCAGAAGGCCACCGAGCTGGCCGGGCGCAGTTTCAACCTGGATTCGCCGAAGCAGCTGCAGGCCGTGCTGTTCGACGAGCTGAAGCTGCCGGCGGTGGTGAAGACCCCGAAGGGCCAGCCCAGCACCAATGAAGAGGCGCTGGAGGCGATCGCCGACCAGCATGAGCTGCCGCGGGTGATCCTCGATTACCGTGGCCTGGCCAAGCTGCGCAGCACCTATACCGACAAGCTGCCGGAGATGGTCAACCCGGATACCGGCAGGGTGCACACCAGCTACCACCAGTCCGGCGCTGCCACCGGCCGCCTGTCCTCCTCCGACCCGAACCTGCAGAACATCCCGATCCGCACCGAAGATGGCCGCCGCATCCGCCGCGCCTTCGTCGCACCGGAAGGCTGCCAGTTGCTGGCCGCCGACTATTCACAGATCGAACTGCGGATCATGGCCCACCTGTCCGAAGACCCGGGCCTGGTGCGCGCCTTCGAGCAGGGCGCCGACGTGCACCGCGCCACCGCCGCAGAAGTGTTCGGCCGCACCCTGGACGAGGTGACGCCGAACGAGCGCCGCGCGGCCAAGGCGATCAATTTCGGCCTGATGTACGGCATGAGCGCCTTCGGCCTGGCCCGCAACCTGGGCATCGACCGTGGCCAGGCGCAGGATTATGTGGCGTTGTACTTCAGCCGTTACCCGGGCGTGCGTGACTTCATGGAGCGGATGCGCCAGCAGGCCCGTGACCAGGGCTATGTGGAGACGCTGTTCGGCCGCCGCCTGTATCTGAACGATATCCATGCACGCAACCAGGGCCTGCGTGCCGGTGCTGAACGCGCGGCGATCAACGCGCCGATGCAGGGCACCGCTGCCGACATCATCAAGCGCGCGATGGTGGATGTTGACCGCTGGCTGCGCGACAGCGGGGCCCCGGCGCGGATGATCCTGCAGGTGCACGATGAACTGGTGTTCGAAACCGAGACTGCGTTTGTCGAGGAGCTGCGGGAAAATGTGGTGCAGCGCATGTCGCAATCGGCACAGTTGCGCGTTCCTCTGGTGGTCGACACCGGCGTAGGTAACAACTGGGACGAGGCACACTGAGTCGCTTTCGGGCCTGAAACGACGTGAATTTGTTCATCTGGCCACAGTTTCTGACTCGGCCATGAATACTCGCCCCATTGCGGTTCATTAAATTGGCTCCCTTCACGAACCGTTAGTGTTCGGAGTGGTTCTATAGCTCTCGACAGGCGCAATGCCTGTTGTGGATCTCTCCCATCCCCTGGAGCAGATCTCGGAACGGGGACTCCTCCCCAAGTGCCCGTTCCCCGGCCCCGTTGACCTCCCCCTGGTCAGCGGGGCTTTTTATTTGCGCCGCCGGCAGGCTGCCGGCTGCTAGGCTGGGCCACCGCCCAGCAGGGGAGCCCGCAATGCACGATCTGTTCGCACTGGCGATGCCGTGGTGGGAGTTCATCCTGCGCGCGGTGGTGGTCTACACCGTCGTGCTGGGCCTGGTGCGCCTCAGCGACAAGCGCGCGCTGGGGCAGATCACCCCGTTCGACGTGCTGCTGATCGTGCTGCTGGGCAACGCGGTGCAGAACGCGCTGCTGGGCCAGGACACGTCCCTGGGCGGTGGCCTGCTGCTCGCCGCGACCCTGATCCTGCTCAACTACGGCGTGGGCTGGGTGACCACCCGCAACCGCCGCCTGGAGCGCCTGATCGAGGGGGAACCGGTGGTGATCGCCCGTGACGGCACCCTGTTGCGGGATGTTCTGCGCCGCGAACTGATCAGCCGGGCCGATTTCGATGCCGCCATGCGCCAGCAGGGCTGCCTGCGCATCGATGATGTGCAGGTGGCGCTGCTGGAAACCACCGGCCACATCACGATCATCGCCCGGCACACGGACGCGTAGGGCCGGTGGCGTGCGTGCGGGGACGGCCACGCCGCCCCGCGAGGTGCCTTAGAGCCAGTCGCGAGGGACCAGGTAATCGGCCAGCCGCGCTTCCGGGCTGCCGGCCTCGGGGGTGAAGCCGTATTCCCAGCGCACCCGCGGCGGCAGGCTCATCAGGATGCTTTCGCTGCGGCCGCCGCTCTGCAGGCCGAACAGCGTGCCGCGGTCGTAGACCAGGTTGAACTCCACATAGCGGCCCCGCCGGTACAGCTGGAATTCGCGCTCGCGCTCGCCATGGGCGATGTTCTTGCGCTGCTGCACGATCGGCAGATAGGCGTCGAGGAAGCCGTCGCCGACCGCCCGCAGGTAATCGAAGTCGCGTTCGAAATCGCCGTGCAGATCGTCGAAGAACAGGCCGCCGATGCCGCGCGTTTCGTTGCGGTGGCGCAGGAAGAAGTACTCGTCGCACCAGCGCTTGTGCGCGCTGTAGCGCTCTTCACCGAACGGCGCGCACAGGTCGTGGGCGACCTGGTGCCAATGGCGCACGTCCTCGTCGAAGGGATAGAAGGGGGTCAGATCGAAACCACCCCCGAACCAGCTGGCCACCACTTCGCCGTCGCGCTGCGCCTGGAAGAAGCGCACGTTGGCATGGGTGGTGGGCACATAGGGGTTGAGCGGGTGGAACACCAGCGATACGCCGGTGGCGCGCCAGGAGGCGCCGGCCAGCTCCGGGCGGTTGGCCGAGGCCGACGGCGGCAAGCGGCTGCCGGAGACATCCGAGAAGCCGATTCCGGCCTGTTCGAACACCGCGCCGTCGCGCAGCACGCGGGTACGGCCACCCCCGCCTTCAGCGCGCTGCCACAGGTCTTCCTGGAAGCGGGCCTGGCCGTCGGCCGCTTCGATCGCCGCACAGATGCGGTCCTGCAGGTCGGTCAGGTAGGCGCGCACGCGCTCGAATTCGTTCATGACGCGTACTTTACCGCAGGGCCTGCCGCACGCCGCGGGTGAGGGCAGGTCAGTGGAAGCAGGAGCGGATATCCGGCCGCAGCAGGCGCCAGGCCAGCCAGCCCTGCGCGACGAGCAGGGCGAAGGCGCCGCCGAACAAGGTCAGCGACATGAGGATGTGCTGGGTTCGCGCTTCGCGCAGCGTGCCTGGATCGACGATACGCCCGATGACGTCGGCGACGACGCTGTCCAGCCACCCGGCGACGGCGAAGTTTGCCAGGGCCGAGAGCCACAGCAATGCCACGTAGCTCCACAGGCCCCAGCGACGTCGCCGGGCGAATCCCCAGCTGGAAAGCACGGCGGGGATCGCTGACAGCATCAGCCACAGGGTAGCGTCCACCGGTTTGCGCAGTATCCACAGCAGGCTTGGCGGGAACTGCTGTTCAGTGGCCGACAGCAGCATCCACCGCCAGAACGGGCCGTCGGACAGCTGCCAGACCACCAGCGCCTGAATCGCCATGGCCACCACGAACGCTGCGCAGATCAGCAGCGACGCCAGGCCGAGCGGCCGCACGAAATCCTCCGGGTTGAGCGGCATGGCAGGGCGGTGCCGGGGCGGTTGAAGCGACATCCGATGTCCTTGGCTGCAGTGGCGTCTTCAGCGGGTCGCCACCCGGGTGGCAACGGCCGGCAGGATATGGTGTTCGCTCAAGGGTGCCAAGCGCAGGCCATGGGGCGGGCGCAGCGGCACCCACGCCAGCTCGGCGATTTCCGCGCGTGCCTGCGGCGTGCCCTGTACCTGCACCCACCAGGCCTCGGCCTGTACGCGATGACCAGGCTCGTTCACCGCCCAGTCCTGGAAATGGCCCAGCGCCACGGCAGGGTCGGCGAGCAGGCGCACACCCAGCTCCTCGTCCAGTTCGCGGGCCAGCGTCTGCAGTGGCGTTTCGCCCGGTTCGGGCTTGCCTCCGGGCTGGATGAAGCGGTCGGCGCCGTGCTTGCGTACCACCAGCGCCCGGCCGTGGTCGTCGACGATGACCGCGGCCACGATGTGGATCGTGGCCGCGGCACTGCTCACTTCAGGTTCTGCTCGAACAGCTTGAGGATGCGCTTGTACTGGTCCAGCCAGGAGTCGGCGCGGACGTAGCCGTGGCGCTCCAGCGGGTACGGGGCGATCGACCAGTTGTCCTTGTGCAGCTCGATCAGGCGCTGGGTCAGGTTCACCGAGTCCTGGAAGAACACGTTGTCATCCATCATGCCGTGCGCGATCAGCAGGTTGTCCTGCAGGTTCTGCGCGTACTCGATCGGCGAGGACACACGGTACGCCTCCGGATCGATGTCCGGCGTGTTGAGGATGTTGCTGGTATAGGCGTGGTTGTAGTTGTGCCAGTCCACCACCGGGCGCAGCGCGGCACCGGCCTTGAAGGTGCCCGGTGCGCGGAACAGCGCCATGAAGGTCATGAAGCCGCCGTAGGAGCCACCGTAGATGCCGGCGTGGTCACGGTCGCCCTGCTGGGTGTCCACCAGCCAGTCCAGGCCGTCCTTGTAGTCTTCCAGTTCCGGGTGGCCCATGTTGCGGTAGACGGCCGTGCGCCAGTCGCGGCCGTAGCCCTCGCTGCCGCGGTAGTCCATGTCCAGCACGATGTAGCCCTTCTGCACCAGCAGGTTGTGGAACATCTGCTCGCGGAAGTAGGCCGGGTAGCGCTGGTGCACGTTCTGCAGGTAGCCGGCACCGTGCACGAACATCACGATCGGGTACTTCCTGCCCGGTTCCTTGTGCTCGGGTTCGTAGTACTTGGCCCAGACCACGCCGGCGCCATGCCTGGACGGTACCGCCACCAGCTTCGGCTGGATCCACTGGCGCGCCTTGAAGTCGGCGCTGCGGGTATCGGTCAGCACGCGGGCCTGGCCGCCCGCGCTGGGCAGCACCGCCAGCTGCGGTGGCAGGTAGGCACCGGAGTAGCGCACCAGCAGCTGCTGGCCATCCGGCGACAGCGAGAAGTCTTCCACGCCGTTGAGGCTGGTCAGCTCGCGGACCTGACGGCTGCCGGTGTCGACCGCGCAGACTTCGTAATCGTGCGGGGCCTGCTGGTTGCACAGGAAGTAGAAGCCCTTGCCGTCGGCCGACAGCACGGGCGCGGAGGTCTCCCACTTGCCGCTGGTCAGCGCCTGCGGCCGGGCAGTGCCGGCCTGGGTGTACAGGTGCGAGAAGCCCGATTCCTCGGACAGCAGCCACAGCGTGCGGCCATCGGCCATCCAGCCGAAATCGTTGAAGCCCCAGTTGATCCACGCGTTGTCGGTCAGCCGGTGGCGGTTCTGCACGCGGCCGTTGCTGCCGATGCTGACGATCCAGCGGTCCTTGTTGTCGTTGGCGCGCAGCATCACCGCCGCCTGCTGGCCATCGGCGCTCCAGCGCATGCCGCCGCCCATGAAGTCGCTCATCACCTGCACGCTGCGTTCGCCCTTCAGCGCCTCCTTGCCGGCCTTGCGGCGCAGGTCGGCCAGCGGGTCGGTGGCGATGCCCGGCAGGCCGGACAGCGACAGCTTCTGCGCCTTGCCGCTGCGCACGTCCACGTACCACAGGGTGTGCGGCTCGTTGCCATTGCGACCGACGCGGGTGCGGGTGTCCTCGGTTTCCTCGTAACCGGATTCGGTCACGTACAGCGGCATCTTGCTGGTGCGGCCCTCGTCGAAGTCCTTCGGCGTGGTCACCACGATCAGGTGGCCCAGGTCCGGCGACAGCACGCTGTCGGCGATCTCCACGTCGGCGCCCAGGTATACCGGGCCCGGCGCGCGGGTCGGGTCGGCCTGGCGCCAGCGCTGGTCCTGGTCCTTCAATGCCTCGCGCTGCTCGCGGTCGCGACGCAGGGTTTCCAGGGTATGCAGCTGCTGGTCGCGCAGCAGGTCGTCCTTGGGCGCGCTGTTGGGGTCCTTGTCGGCCTTCAGGCTGGCAACCTGCTGCACGCCGCCGGCAGCGGTCCAGTGGAACCAGTTCTGGCCCACCCGCCAGATCACGCCGTTGTCGGCAGCGAAGTTCACCCCGCTGGCGCGCTCGTTGCTGCGCGTGAGCTGGGTCAGCGCGCCGCTGCGCAGGTCGCGCACGAACACGTCGCCGTTGCGGACGAAGGCGCTGCGGGTGCGGGTGCGGTCGTAGACCGGATCGGCCACGTCCAGGGTGCCGCGCTGGTCGTCTGCCACCTGGGCCGCAACACCACCGGCCACGGGCTGGCGGAAGGTGTCGCGCACCGGGCTGCCGTTGCGCTTGAGCTGGTACTCGACCTGCTGGCTGTTCCACGACCACCAGGCCTTCTCGACCGGCGGACCGATCCAGTCCGGATCCGCCATGGCCTGTTCGATGGTGATCGGCGTCGGCGCGGCATGGGCGGCCGGTGCGGCCAGCACGGCCGACAGCAGGAGGGACAGGGGCAGCACTCGGGACATGGGCGGACGGCACCAGAAAAGGAAACCGGGCAAGGGTAGCAGCCGTTCGCGCCGCAGGAGGGGGCCACAGGTCATGGCAGCGGGATCGGCAAAGCGGTGCAACCGGCGGCCGCCATCGCGCATCCATTCTCCTGAACCCGCATCATTCACCGCACAGGAGCACGACCATGCAGGAACTCATCCCGATCACCCTCTTCATCTGCATCGCCTACGCCATCCACGCCATCGCCGATGCGCGCGCGCGCAGCAAGCTGGTCGCACCGCACGTGCCCGAGGAGGTGATCCGCTCCCTGGCCGTGCTGGAGGAAGAGCGCCGCCGCCAGGGCGCGCTGCGCTGGGGCATCAGCCTGGTGTGCCTGGCCCTGGCCATGGGCCTGCTGGAAGTCCTGGGCGCTCGCGACCTCACCTTTGGCGCCGCCGCCGCCCTGGTGGGCAGTGCCGGCCTGGGCCAGCTGCTGGCCTGGCACTTCACCCGCCCCGCCGTGCGCAAGAGCTGAGCGCCGGCATGCCACACGCCCCGGGGGAGCGGTGCGCATGAGCCTGCTGGGCGAAGCCCTGTCCGCCCTGCGCGGCCGCCGCCGGCAGGACGCCGCGGCGGCCGCGGTCATCGAAGATGATGCGGCGCTGGTGCGGGCCATCATCGATGGCTCGCAACCGGCGTTCGCGCAGCTGGTGCAGGCCCATCAGCGCACGTGCGCGCATGTGGTCGGGCGCATGGTGGGTGACCGCGATCAGGTCGCTGACCTGCTGCAGGAGACCTTCCTGGCGGTGTTCCGGCAACTGCACCGGTTCCGCTTCGAATCCTCGCTGCGGACCTGGATCTCACGGGTGGCCTACACCACCGCATTGCAGCACCTGCGTCGCCGGCGCCTGGAAGCGCAGTGGATGGTGGCGGTGGAGGTACCGGAGGATCTGGGCATCGGTGACGAGGGACCGGGCCCGGCCGAACTCAGCCAAGCGCTGCAGGCCGGCCGCCAGCTGGGTGCGGCGCTGGAGCGGTTGAGCCCGCCGCAGCGCCTGATCGTCTGCCTGCACTACCTGGAGGATTTCGACCTGGCAGAGATCGAGCAGGTGACCGGTCTTGCGCGCGGTACCATCAAGAGCCACCTGCACCGCGCGCGTCTGCTCCTGAAGCAGGAACTGACGCGGCATGCCACCGCCGGAGAACTGCTGTGAATCCACCGACCGATCCCCGCGATGCCGACGAGCGCGCGCTGGCGCAGGCGTTGCGTGAACAGGCACGGCAGGAACAGACCCCGGACGTGAGCGAGGCGTTGCAGACGCGTATTGCCAGTGAGTCGCGCGACAGTGGCGTGGGCTATGTGGTGGTGCAGGTGCTGCTGGTGGGCGCGCTGCTGGCGGCCGGTGCCTGGTACTTCTGGCCTTGAGGCTCTCGCCGGGCATGGCCCGGCGCTACCCATTGATCCCCAGGTAGCGCCGGGCCATGCCCGGCGGATCGGCGCCGGCAGGTCATGGGGCGCGGCCATGCCCGGCGGCTTCCCCTGCGACAGAGTGAAGCAGCGCGTCACCCGGTCGCATCCCGGCGTAACGAAATATTCCTAAAGTGGTCCGGTATCCCACCGGTCGCAGGCAGGAGGCGTCCCTTGGACGCGTTGTTGTTGTCCCGGATCCAGTTCGGATTCGTCATCAGTTTCCATGTGCTGTTCCCGGCCTTCACCATTGGCACGGCCAGCTGGCTGGCCTTCGTCGAATGGCGCTGGCTGCGTACCCGTCTCCCGGTCTGGCGGGAGCTGTACTTCTTCTGGCAGAAGATCTTCGCCGTATCGTTCGGCATGGGCGTGGTCAGCGGCATCGTCATGGCCTTCCAGTTCGGCACCCACTGGCCGCGCCTGAGCGAGGTGGCCGGTACCGTCATCGGCCCGCTGCTGACCTACGAGGTGCTGACCGCGTTCTTCCTGGAAGCCAGCTTCCTGGGCGTGATGATGTTCGGCTGGGGCCGGGTTTCGCCGCGCCTGCATTTCCTGTCCACCTGCATGGTGGCGCTGGGCACGCTGTTCTCCACGTTCTGGATCCTGTCGTCCAACAGCTGGCTGCACACTCCGGCCGGCTACGAGATGGTCAATGGCATCGTGCATCCGGTGGACTGGTGGCAGGTGGTGTTCAACCCGTCGTTCCCGTACCGGCTGGCGCACATGGCGCTGGGCTCGTTCATCACCACCTGCTTCGTGATCGGCGGCGTGGGTGCGTGGTACCTGCGCAGGGGAACGCACGTGGAGGCGGGCCGGCGCATGCTGATCGCGGCCGTGGCGTTTGCGGCGCTGACCGTGCCGGTGCAGATCTTCGTCGGCGACATGCATGGCCTGAACACCCTCAAGCACCAGCCGATGAAGATCGCGGCGGTGGAAGCGCACTGGCATGAATCCGGCGAAGGCGAGGGCGTGCCGCTGGTGGTATTCGCGCTGCCCAACGAAAAGGAAGAGCGCAACGACTTCGAAGTCGCCATTCCGAAGCTGGGCAGCGTGATCCTGACCCATTCGCTGGACGGCACCTTCGATCCGCTGACTTCGGTACCGGCCAGTGAACGGCCACCGGTGACGCCGGTGTTCTTCGCCTTCCGCATCATGGTTGGACTGGGCACGCTGATGCTGCTGCTGGCATGGGTGTCGGCGTTCCAGCTGTGGCGGAGGAAGCTGCTGGATTCGCCGTGGCTGCTGCGCGGCTGGAACTGGATGTTGCCGAGCGGCTTCATCGCGCTGCTCTCCGGCTGGTTCGTCACCGAGATGGGGCGGCAGCCGTGGGTGGTCTACGGCGTGCTGCGTACTGCCGATGCGGTCGGCCCGCAGAGCGCATGGATGACCGCGCTGTCGCTGGGGGTCTACGTCGTCGGCTACGCCTTCGTCTTCGGCTGGGGCATCTGGTACCTGGTGAAGATCCTGCGCCATGGACCGCAGCCCCACGACCAGGGGCCCTCGCTGGACCACGGCAGCCACACCCCGGCACGGCCGCTGTCCGCCGCCGACGAACCGCTGGAGGAGCGCTGACATGGACCTGGTGACCTGGCTGCCGGTGGCGTGGTTCGCGGTGATCGGCTTCGGCGTACTGATGTACGTGGTGCTGGACGGGTTCGTGCTGGGCATCGGCATCCTTGCGCCGTTCGCCGAGGACGAGGAGCAGCTCGACCTGATGATGAACACGGCTGCGCCCATCTGGGACGGCAACGAGACGTGGCTGGTGCTGGGCGGCGCCGGCCTGCTGGCGGCGTTCCCCAAGGCCTATGCAGTGCTGTTGTCGGCGCTGTATCTGCCGGTGCTGCTGCTGGTGGTGGCACTGGTGTTCCGCGGCGTGGCCTTCGAATTCCGCTTCAAGGCGCATCGCTCGCGGAGGCTGTGGAGCGTGGCGTTCGCGCTCGGCTCGCTGCTGGCCACGTTCGCCCAGGGCGTGATCCTGGGCGCACTGGTGCAGGGGCTGCCCCTGGTGGACGGGGTCTACCACGGCGGTGCGTTTGCCTGGTTCAGCCCGTTTGCGATGCTCACCGGCGCGGCGCTGGTCGCCGGTTACGCATTGCTGGGCAGCACCTGGCTGATCCTGAAGACGGAAGGGCGCGTGCAGGCGCTGGCGCGGCAGCTGACACGGCCGCTGGTGGTGGCGGTGATCGCAGCGATGGGCCTGGTCAGCAGCTGGCTGCCGTTCCTGGACTCGCGGCTGATGGCGCGCTGGTTCAGCGACGGCAACTTCTGGTGGCTGTCACCCGTGCCGTTGCTGACCCTGGCGGTGGCCGCTGCGTTGTGGCGCAGCGCCACGCATCCACGCCGCGACCTGCCGCCGTTCCTGCTCAGCCTGGCGCTGTTCATTCTCGGCTTCCTGGGCCTGGTGCTGGGCATGTGGCCGTACCTGCTGCCGCCCTCGATGACGTTGTGGCAGGCAGCCGCACCGGCGTCCTCGCTCGGCTTCACCCTGGTCGGGCTGGTCATTCTGCTGCCGGTCATCCTCGGCTATACGGCGTGGTCGTACCGGGTATTCCGCGGCAAAGTGCAGGCCGGAGCCGGTTACCACTGAGCAATGGCGTGCGGGGCCACAGGTGCCGGCCCCGTGTTGTGCAATGTGAAACCTGCACACCCTGCGCAGGACGTGCTAGCGTGCGCTCCTTTCCGGCCGCCAGGGGGGCAGCCGGCGACGTCCTGGACGGACGCACGGCTGCAGGGACGGGGGGCCGCCGCGCGTCGCCATAATGGCTCGTGCCATCGTTCTCCTGATGAAGCACCATCGCTAGATGATCGAATTCTCCATCGTCGACTGGGCTGCCTGGGCACCTGGCCTGAGCGAGCGCAGCCAGTGGCTGAGCTGGGCTGACGCGCCCTTCCTGCCACAGGGCGAGGGCACGCCGGCGCTGTCCGAGGTGCCCGCGATGCAGCGTCGCCGCATCGAGCGGCTGGGGCGGATGGCGATCCAGACGGCCTGCTGGTGCGAGGATGGCCACGGGGCCGACAGCCAGGTACCGCTGGTGTTTGCCAGCCGCCATGGTGATGTGGCGCGCTCGATGGACCTGCTCGGGGCGCTGGTGAACGAGCAGCCCCTGTCGCCCACCGGATTCGGCCTGTCGGTCCATAACGCGATCGCTGCGCTGTACTCGATCGCTCGTGGCCATCGCGGCAACTATCTGGCGCTGGCTGCCGGCCAGGCGACGGTGGAGGCCGCCTGCCTGGAGGCCGCCGGTCTGCTGGCCGATGGCGCCCGCGAAGTGCGGGTGGTGGTCTACGAGTCGCCGTTGCCCGAAGTTTACGCGACGTTCGCCGACGAACCCGACCCGTTCTTCGCTTGGTGCTGGCGTGTGGTGGCGCCGACACAGGCGCTGCCGACGCTGTCGCTGCAGTGGGATGGCGCGCCGGCCCCGGTTACCGCCGCGCCCGGCCTGTTGCCGCACGCGTTGGACCTGCACCGCTTCCTGCTCGCGGGCGCGCCGGCGCTGGAACACGTTGCCAATGGCCAGCGCTGGCGCTGGAGCCGCCGTGGCTGAGGCGCTGCGCCGCCTCGATCTTGCCTGGCGGGTGGTGGGCACCGGCCTGAGTTTTGCTGCGTTCGGCATCGGCGGCCTGCTGCTGGGTGCCGTGGTGATGCCGATCCTGCTGCTGATGCGTGATCCGGTGGCCCGCCGCCGTCGCGCCCGCCGCGTGGTGCAGGTGGCGTTCGCCAGCCACCTGCGGCTGATGCGCGGGCTCGGGGTGATGACCTATGAGATCGAAGGGCGCGAGCGCCTGCAGCGCGACGGCCTGCTGGTCCTGGCCAACCACCCCACCCTGATCGACGTGGTCTGCTTGGTCTCGCTGCTGCCCAATGCCGACTGCGTGGTCAAACGGGCGGTGGCCCGCAACCCGTTCATGCGGGGCCCGGTCCGGGCCGCCGGCTACATTTCCAATGACGACGGGGCCGGCCTGGTCGATGACTGCGTGGCCGCGGTACGGGCCGGCGGCAGCCTGGTCATCTTCCCGGAAGGGACCCGCAGCGTGCCCGGCCAGTCGCCGAGGCTTCAGCGTGGGGCCGCCAATATCGCCGTCCGCGGCCGGCTGGACATCACGCCGGTGCGGATCACCTGTACCCCGCCAACCCTGAGCAAAGGGCAGAAATGGTATCGTGTGCCCTCACGTCGCTTTCACGTTCGGCTGCAGATCGGCGAAGATATCCCGATCGCGCCATTCCTGGCCGAAGACGACGCGCCAAGGGGGGATGCCTTGGCAGCACGCCGCGTCACCGAGCACCTTTCTCGTTATTTCGACCTGTCTGGAGATTCGACCCGTGCAAGCACTTGAGCACGAGATCAAGGAATTGATCATTTCCTCGCTTTCACTGGAGGACATCACGCCGGAGGACATCGATCCGACCGCGCCGCTGTTCGTCGAGGGCCTGGGCCTGGATTCGATCGACGCTCTGGAACTGGGCCTGGCGCTGCAGAAGAAGTACGGTGTGAGCCTGTCGTCCGACTCGGAAGAGACCCGGCGCCATTTCTCCAGCGTGCGCGCGCTCGGCGAGTTCGTCGCCGCCCGCCAGTCGTAACGGCGCCAGGAGCTGCCATGACCAAGAATGAACTGTTCGAACGCATCGTCAACATCCTGACCGACAGCTTCGAGATCGAACCGGCCCGGATCACCCCCGAGGCACGTCTCTATGACGACCTGGACATCGACAGCATCGATGCGGTCGACCTGATCGTGCAGCTCAAGCCGCTGCTCGGCCGCAACCTGCAGCCGGAAGCGTTCAAGGCCGTGCGCACCGTGCAGGACATCGTGGATGTCGTGCACCGGCTGCTGCCGGACCAGGCAGCAGCCTGACCGCAGCGCGGGCGGCTCCGCCTTGGCACGCGCGCGTACGGTCGTGGTGGCGGCGATTTCGCTGGCCTACCCGCTGCTCGTCTACCTGGCGATGGACCGCTTCGAGCCGCGCTGGCTGGCACTGCTGCTGTTCACCCTGGCATTGCTGCGTGCCCTGAGCACGCGCCAGCCGCTGTGGTGGGCGGCTGCAGCCGGTACCGGACTGCTGGCGGTGCTGGCCACCGTGCTCAACCAGGCGCTGCCGCTGAAGCTGTACCCGGCGCTGGTGAACGTGGTGATGCTGTGCGTGTTCGCCATCAGCCTGCGGTTCGGGCCGCCGCTGGTGGAGCGCCTGGCGCGGCTGCAGGAGCCGGACCTGCCACCGTTCGCGGTGGCCTATACCCGCCGCGTCACCCAGGTGTGGTGCGGCTTCTTCGTTCTCAACGGCAGTCTGGCCCTGCTCACCGCGCTGTACGCATCGGATCGGGTCTGGATGCTCTACAACGGATTGTTGGCGTACGTGATGATGGGCGTATTGTTCGCAGGCGAATGGCTGGTGCGGCGACGGGTGAAGGCGGCGCACGCCCATGGCTGAGTGGATTGCCCTGGACCGGCTGCTGCGGGATGCGCGGCCGCAGCGTGCTGTCGGCATCCGCGATGGCGAAGTGGTCGACCATCAGCAATTCCGCCAGCGCGTAGTGGCCTGGCGTACGGCGTTTGCCGCCACTGACGGCCGTGACTGGGCGCTGTACTTCGATGATGCCGTGTCGTTCGCCGAGGCGCTGTTCGGTGCCTGGCACGCCGGCAAGCGGGTGTTCCTGGCCGCCGACAACCTGCCCGCCACGCTGCAGGCCCTGCAGCCGCAGGTGAGCGGTTTTGCCGGTGACGTTTCCCGTGATTACCGGCCACTGATGATGGCGGCCGCCGGTGCGCAGGTCGAGCTGGATGCGTTGGACGAGCATGCCTGCGAGCTGTGCGTGTTCACGTCGGGCAGCACCGGCGAACCCACTGCGATCGACAAGCGCCTGGACCAGCTGGCGCGCGAGGTCGATGCGTTGCAGGCCGCGTTCGGCGCACAGCTGGAAGGCGCGCAGGTGCATGGCACGGTGTCGCACCAGCACATCTACGGCCTGCTGTTCCGCGTGCTGTGGCCGCTGGCCGCCGGTCGCCTGATCCATCCGCGGCGGTTCTTCCATGAGGATCTGGTCGCTGCGCTGGCGGGCACGCAGACGGTGCTGGTGGCGACCCCGGCGCACCTCAAGCGCCTGCCTGCGCAGCTGGATTGGGCCAGCCTGCAGGGCCACCTGCGCGCTGTGTTCTCCTCTGGCGGCCCGCTGCCGGAAGAGGCAGCGCGGCAGGTGCGGCAATGGATGGCAGTCGCACCGACCGAGGTCTACGGCAGCAGCGAGACCGGCGGCATCGCCTGGCGTCGCTGGGATACCGATCTTCCGCCCTGGCAGCCGCTTCCGGGGGTGCAGTGGAGAATCGAGGGAGGCTGCCTGGCGGTGGCTTCACCCCATCTGCAGAGCCGCGACTGGTGGTGCACGCAGGATCGGGTGGAAGCGCTGGCCGAGGGTTGCTTCCGCCTGCTCGGCCGCGCCGACCGCATCGTCAAGATCGAAGAGCGCCGCGTTTCGCTCGATGCGCTGGAACGTGCGTTGCGCGACGACGCAGACGTCGATGACGTGCGCGTGCTGGTGCTGCCCGGCCAGCGCGAGCAGCTGGCGGCCGTGGTGGTGCCGGCCGATGCGGCACTGCTTGATGCCGATGATGCCGCGCGCCGCGCGCCGCGCGCTGGGCCAGCGGCTGGCCGCGCGCCTGGCACAGAGCCATGACGCCGTGACCCGTCCGCGCCGCTGGCGGCTGGTACCCACGCTGCCGGTGAATGCGCAGGGCAAGGTGACCCAGGCCGCGCTGGTGGCCTTGTTCCAGCCGTCGATGCCGGTGCCGGTATGGGATCGGCGCGAGGCGGCCAGCGCTACCCTGCGCATGACCCTGGACCCGGCGCTGCGCCCGTTCCAGGGGCATTTCCCGCAGGCCGCGATCCTGCCCGGCGTGGCCCAGGTGGACTGGGCGGTGCGCTTTGCCCGGCAGGCCTTTGCGATGCCGGAGGGGTTCGTGCGCATGGATGCGGTGAAGTTCCAGCATGTGGCGCGTCCGGGTGACGAGCTGACGCTGCATCTGGACTGGGATACCGCACGCAACGTGCTGGTCTTCCGCTATGCCTCCGTGCATGGCGTACACGCCAGTGGCAGGATGGTCTTCGCCGATGCGCAGTGATCCGGCCGATGCCGGTGCCGCGTTCGCGCCACTGGTGGTGATTCCCGTCTACGACCACGAACATGCTGTCGCCGCGGTGGTCGATGGCGTGCAGCGCGCTGGCCTGCCCTGCCTGCTTGTGGACGATGGCTCGCATGCATCATGTGCTTCGGTGCTGCAGGCGCTGGCACAGCGTGAAGGGGTCGATCTGCTGCGTCTGCCGGTCAACCAGGGCAAGGGTGGGGCGATGCTGGCGGGCTTCGCCGAGGCCGCAAGGCGGGGCTGCAGCCACGTGCTGCAGATCGATGCCGACGGCCAGCATGACACCGGCGACCTGCCGCGCTTCATCGCGGCCGCGCGTGCGCGGCAGGACGCGGTGATCTGCGGCATTCCCGCCTACGATGCCAGTGTGCCCAAGGCCCGCCTGTACGGTCGCTACGCAACGCATGTCTGGGTCTGGATCAACACGCTGTCGCTGCATCTGCGCGACACCATGTGCGGTTTCCGTGTCTATCCACTGCCTCCGGTGCTGCGCCTGATGGGCGAAGAGACCATCGGCCGGCGCATGGATTTCGATACCGAAGTGATGGTGCGGCTGTACTGGCGGCAGGTGCCGGTGGAACATCTGGCGACGCGGGTGACCTATCCGGCAGACGGTGTCTCGCATTTCGATGTGTGGCGCGACAACGTACGCATCAGCCGCATGCATGCGCGCCTGTTCTTCGGCATGCTCCGGCGCGCACCGCGCCTGCTCTGGCGCCGCCTGCAGGGGCAGGGCTGAGATGGCCGCCCCCCAAGGTGCGCCGCACTGGGCCGACATCGGTGAATCCACATCGGTGGCCGGCGTGTTGTTCCTGTGCTGGGTGCATCGGTGGTTCGGGCGCTGGCCGTTCCGCCTGTGCGTGTGGCCGGTGGTGCTCTGCCACTGGCTGGGCAACCGTGTGGCCCGGCAGGCATCACTGCAGTATCTACAGCGCTTGCAGGCACACAGTGGCGCGCTGGGCCGCGAGCCGACGCGGCGCGACAGCCTGCGCCATTTCTTCGCGTTCGCCGACACCCTGCTGGACAAGATCCTCGGCCTGGGCGGACGCTATCCGCCCGAGCGCATCCAGCTGCGGCGCGATCTGGTGCTGGACAGGATCGCACGCCGCGAAGGCGGGCTGATCCTGACCGCCCACATCGGCTGCCTGGAGTTGTGCCAGGTGCTGGCCGAACAGGTGCCGGGGTTCCGCATCACCGTGCTGGTGCACACCGCGCACGCGCAGCGCTTCAATCGCCTGCTGCAGCGGTTGGACCCGCTGGCAACGGTGGAACTGGTGCAGGTCACCGCGATGGGGCCGGCCACGGCGATGATGCTGTCCGAGCGCGTGGCTGCCGGTGGCTTCGTGGCCATCGTCGGCGACCGCACGCCAGTGCAGGGTGGACGCAGCGTCACCGCGGATTTTCTCGGCCACCGTGCCCCGTTCCCCATCGGTGCCTACGTGCTGGCGGCGGCACTGGGCTGCCCGGTGTACACCATGGCCTGCCTGCATGAAGGCCAGGGGTACCGGGTCGCCTTCGAGCAGTTCGCCGATCGCATCGTGCTGCCGCGTGGCTCGCGGGACGCGGCGCTGGCAGGGCAGGCGCAGCGTTTCGCGCAGTGGCTCGAACTGCAGGTCATCCAGTCCCCGCTGGACTGGTTCAATTTCTTCCCCTTCTGGGATCAGGCTCCGCATGACGACTGACGCCGTACCCGTGTGCCGCTTTGGCGACGCACCGTTGACCATCGAAGACGTGGTGGCGCTGGCCCATCGCCAGTGCGAGGCCGCACTGAGCGAGGCCCCGGCCTTCCGTGCCCACATCCAGCGCGGTGCCGATTTTCTCGACCGCCTGCTGCGCGAGGACGGGGTGATCTACGGCGTGACGACCGGCTACGGCGATTCGTGCACGGTGAACATCCCGCCGGCGCTGGTGGCCGAGTTGCCGCACCACCTGTACACCTACCATGGCTGCGGACTGGGCCGTTACCTGGACCCGGCCGAGACCCGCGCAGTGCTGGCTGCCCGTCTGGCGTCGCTGGTGCGTGGCATGTCCGGTGTCAGCGTAGCCCTGCTGGAAGGCCTGGCCACACTGTTGCGGCATGACGTGCTGCCGATGATCCCGGCGGAGGGATCGGTCGGCGCCAGCGGTGACCTGACGCCGCTGTCATACGTGGCGGCGGTGCTGTGCGGCGAGCGCGAGGTCCTGCACGATGGCCGCGTGCAACCGGCTGCCGGAGTACTGGCGAGCATCGGCATGGTCCCGCTGAAGCTGCGGCCGAAGGAAGGCCTTGCGATCATGAACGGCACTGCGGTGATGACCGGCCTGGCCTGCCTGGCCTGGCAGCGTGCCGACTACCTGGCGCGCCTGGCCACCCGCCTGACCGCATTCAACGTGCTGGCCAGCGACGGCAACGCGCACCATTTCGACGAGACCCTGTTCGCGGCCAAGCCGCATCCGGGCCAGGCCCGCATCGCCGCACGGCTGCGCCGCGACCTGCACAGCGAACGGCCGCCGCGCAACGAACAGCGCCTGCAGGATCGTTACTCGCTGCGGTGCGCCCCGCACGTGATCGGCGTGCTGGAAGACAGCCTGCCCTTCCTGCGGCAGCTGATCGAAACCGAGCTGAACAGCGCCAACGACAACCCGCTGATCGATGCCGACGGCGAGCGCATCCTGCACGGCGGCCACTTCTACGGCGGCCATATCGCACTGGCAATGGACACGCTGAAGAACACCGTGGCCAACCTTGCCGACCTGCTCGACCGGCAGCTGGCGCTGGTGGTGGATGCGCGATACAACCACGGCCTGCCCGCCAATCTGTCGGCGGCTACCGGCCCGCGGGCAGCAATCAACCACGGGCTGAAGGCACTGCAGATCAGCGTCTCGGCGTGGACCGCCGAAGCGTTGAAGCAGACCCTTCCGGCCAGTGTGTTCTCGCGCTCGACCGAATGCCACAACCAGGACAAGGTCAGCATGGGCACCATCGCCGCGCGCGACTGCCTGCGTGTGATCGAACTGACTGAACAGGTGGTGGCGGCGATGCTGATCGCCGCCCGCCAGGGCCTGGCACTGCGCGAGCGGGTTGGCCTGAACGCGCAGCTGCATGGCAGTCTGGCCGACATGTATGTGGACCTGGGGCAGCGCATCGCGCTGGTCGAGGAAGACCGCGCGCTGGATCGCGAACTGCGGGAGCTGCTGGTGGAGATCCGCGCGCAACGTTGGGAACTGTATTCCGGTGAATGACCTGGTCTGTGAAATCGAGCTGCGCCCCGCCTTCCACGACTGCGATCCGATGAACGTGGTCTGGCATGGCAACTACTTCAAGTATCTGGAGATTGCCCGGTGTGCGCTGCTGCAGCGCCACGACTACGACTACCCGCAGATGCTCGCATCGGGCTACCTGTGGCCGGTGGTCGATGCGCGCGTGAAATACGTGCGACCGCTGCTGTTCAACCAGCGGCTGCTGGTGCGTGCACGCATCGTCGAATGGGAGAACCGGCTGAAGATCGACTACGAGATTCTGGATGCGGAGAGCGGCCAGGTGGCCACCCGGGCCATGACCATCCAGGTCGCGGTGGATGCCGCCAGCAAGGAGATGCTGTACCAATGCCCGCCGGTACTGTGGGAACGTCTGGGAGTGCCCGCGCCATGAACATGCTCGCCCGTCTTCCAGGCGTGCTGCTGTGCGCGCTGCTGCTGGTGGCCGCACCGCGTGTACAGGCAGCCGATCCTGCCGTCGACGCGATCACCCAGGCGGTGGCGCGTCCGGAGGTGCTGCGTGGCCAGTTCAGCCAGGAAAAGCAGGTCAGTGGCTTCAGGAATCCGCTGCGCTCGCACGGCCGGTTCGTGGTCGCGCGCCAGCACGGTGTGATCTGGACCACGCTCACGCCGTTCCCCTCCGAGGTGGTGGTCACCGCCGACCGCATCCTCAGCCGCCAGCGCGATGGCAGCACCCGCGTTGAACTCGATGCACGGCAGCAGCCGGCGATGCGCTCGGTGAATGCGATCATGTTCGCGCTGATGAGTGGCGACGTGCAGGCACTCTCCGGCCAGTTCAACGTGGCGGCCAGCCGTGAAGGGCAGGGCTGGCGCCTGCGTTTGACACCGAAGTCGGCGATGCTGGCCAAGGCCTTCGAGTCGCTGACGCTGCAGGGTGACCGCTATGTGCGCCAGGTCGAGATCGTCGAGGCGAACAAGGACCGCACGCAGATCCAGTTCAGCGCGTTGAGTGAAGCCCCCGCCACGCTGAACCCCGACGAGGCGCGCCGCTTTGAGTGACGCCGTGGCGTTGAACGCACCGGACCGGTTGCGGCGTTGGTGGCATTGGCTGGGCATCGCCTGGCTGGTGTTGCTGCTGGTACTGGGCGTGCAGCAGTGGCGACTGTGGAGCCAGGAGTCGCGGATCGATACCGACATCCTCGCGCTGTTGCCGCAGGATGCACATGACCGCCTGTTGAGCGATGTCACCCGGCGCATCGCCGATGGCAGTTCGCGGCAGGTGGTGGTGCTGCTCGGCAGCCAGGATGGCGCCGCCGCCAAGCGGGCGCAGGCCGCGTTCGCTGCGGCCATGGCTGGAGATGCCGAGAGCGCTTTGCTGGTGCCCAGTGGGTCCATTGAAGGCTGGTTCGACGAGGCGCGTGCGTTCTACGCGCCGTATCGCGACCGCCTGCTGACCCCGGCCCAGCGTGACCAGCTGCAGAGCACGGAAACCGGTGCGCTGGCCGAACAGGCACTCGCCGCGCTGTACGGGCCGATGGGTGCGCCGCGGCTCACCGAATGGCGGCAGGATCCGCTGTCGTTGTGGCCGCAGTGGTGGCAGCAGCAGGCGCAGGGTTCGGGCTTGCGGCTGGGTGATGATGGCCTGCTTGAAGCCGAGGGCAAGCATTGGGCGGCGCTGCAGTTCGATACGCCGGGTTCGGCGTTCCAGCTCGATGGCGAGCACCATCTTGATGGCCTGCTGGAGCGTGCCGGGAAGGCGGCCAGGGCCGCAGCGCCTGAGCTGGAAATCCTGCATGCCGGCGTGCCGCTGCACGCCGAAGCCGCTGCGGTGCAGGCCAACCGCGAGATCAACACCATCGGTTGGGGCTCGCTGGCCGCGGTACTGCTGCTGGTGTGGCTGGCGTTCCGTTCGCTGCGGCCGATCCTGCTGGTGGCCGCGTCGCTGCTGATCGGTTGCGGCGTGGCGCTGGCGGTGACCGTGCTGGTGTTCGGCAAAGTGCATGTGCTGACCCTGGTGTTCGGTGCATCGCTGGTGGGTGTAGCGGAGGACTACGGCATCCACTGGTTTGCGTCGCGCCAGGCCGAACCGGCCGACCGTCGCTGGAAGCTGCTGCGGCATCTGCTGCCCGGCCTGTGGCTGGCGCTGTTGACCAGTGCGCTGGCCTACCTCGCGTTGGGCCTGGCCCCATTCCCGGGCCTTCGCCAGATGGCGCTGTTCTCGCTGGTGGGCCTGGCAGCAGCGTTCCTCACGGTGATCTTCTGGTTCCCGTGGCTCGACGGTGGCGAGATCCGCCAGACCCGCTTCTCGCACTGGCTGGGCAATACGCTGGAACGTTTCCCGCGCCTGCACGGCCGGCGCCCGGTGGCGATCTTCGTGGTGGCCGCGCTGGCGTTGTCCGCGGTGGGCATCGCGCGCCTGCAGAGCAACGACGACCTGCGCAGCCTGCAGTCGTCTCCACCGGCGCTGATGGCCCAGCAGATCCGCCTGAGCCAGCTGCTGGGCATGCCCAGCCCGGCACAGTTCTACCTGGTGCAGGGCAGCGATGCCGCCCAGCTGTTGCAGCGCGAAGAGGCGTTGACCGAACGCTTGCGCGTACTGGCCGATGACAAGCGCATTGGTGGCTACCGCGCAATCAGTGACTGGCTGCCATCACCGGCCCGGCAGCAGGCCGATGCTGCGCTGACCGCGAAGGTGGAGCCCGGCGTGCTGTCGGCTGTGTCTGAAGCCGTGGGCGAGCCGCTGCAGCGACCGCAGTTTGCCGCAGCGCCGCTCACCGCCGACGCCTTCCTGGCCTCGCCAGCCTCGCAGCCGTTCCGCCACCTGTGGGTGGGCAAGGTCGGTGGGCAGATGATCAGCGTGGTGATGGTCGATGACCTGTCGCGTGCCGATGCTCTGGCCACGCTGGAACGTGCCGCCGAAGGCCTGCCCGGCGTGCGCTGGGTGGACCGAACCTCCGATTTCTCCACGCTGCTGGGCCACTACCGCAAGCTGATGGGCGGGCTGCTGCTGGTCGGCATCGCACTGGTGTTCGGCGCGCTGTGGCTGCGCTATCGCCGCCAGGCCTGGCGCGTGTTCGCCCCGACCCTGATCGCCGGTGCGCTGACCCTGGGCCTGCTGGGCCTGTTCGGCCAGCCGCTGCAGCTGTTCAACGTGCTGGCGCTGATGCTGCTGCTGGGCATGGGCATCGACTATGGCATCTTCCTGATCGAGCATCGTGGCGACGCCAGTGCATGGCTGGCGGTGTGCGTGGGTGCGGCCAGTACCTGGCTGTCGTTCGGCCTGCTGGGCCTGTCGCAGACTCCGGCGCTGCGCGCGTTCGGCCTGACCCTGCTGTTCGGTATCGGGCTGGTCTGGCTGATCTCGCCGCTGTTCCGGCCGCCGCCGCATGATCTGCCGGCGGCCTGAGTCCGCCTTCCGCTTCTCTTCTTTCCCTCTATCGAGCAACAAGGACGCCCCGATGAGTACTGCTGTGGATGCTGTCGAACGCACCGAAATCCTGATCATCGGCGCCGGACCGGCCGGTTCCGTTGCTGCTGCGATGCTGCGCCGGCAGGGTCGCCAGGTGTTGATGATCGAACGCCAGCAGTTCCCGCGTTTCTCCATCGGTGAAAGCCTGCTGCCGCAGAGCATGGAGTACATCGAAGCGGCAGGCCTGTTGCAGGATGTGGTCGAAGCCGGCTTCCAGCACAAGAATGGCGCGGCCTTCGTGCATGGCCAGGCGCGTACCGCATTCGACTTCAGGAAGAAGTTCTCGCCCGGCTGGGGCACCACCTACCAGGTGCAGCGCGCCGACTTCGACAACGTGCTGGCGCGGGGCGCCGAGCGGATGGGTACCACGCTGCGTTTCGGCGACGAGGTGCTGTCGGTCGAGCCGGGCGAGCAGCCTGCCGTCAACGTGCGCCGTCCCGATGGCAGTGAGTACCGCATCGAGGCCGATTTCATCCTCGACGCCTCCGGCTTCGCGCGGTTGCTGCCGCGCCTGCTGGATCTGGAGTCACCCTCCAACTTCCCGGTGCGTGGCGCGATCTTCTGCCACGTGCGTGACAACATTCCGGCCGAAGCGGACTTCGACCGCAACAAGATCCTCATCACGACCCACCCCGAGCACATCGACGTCTGGTACTGGACGATCCCGTTCTCCAACGGCTGCTGCTCGCTGGGCGTGGTGGCCGAGCCCTCGTTCTTTGATCGCTACGAAGGCGACGACCTGCAGAAGCTGCAGGCCATCGTCGGCGAGGATCCGAACCTGACCCGCCTGCTGGCCAATGCCGAATGGGCGGTGCTGCCGGTACGCCGCATCACGGGCTATTCGGCCAATGTCCGTTCGCTGTGGGGCCCGGGCTATGCGCTGCTTGGCAACGCTGGCGAGTTCCTCGACCCGGTGTTCTCCTCGGGCGTGACCATTGCCTTCAAATCGGCGCAGCTGGCCAGTGAGTGCCTGGCGCGCCGTTATGCCGGGCAGGCCGTGGACTGGGAGGCCGAGTTCTCCGTTCCGCTGCGCGCCGGCGTGAGAACCTTCCGTCGTTTCGTCGAAAGCTGGTACCAGGGCGGCTTCCAGAAGATCATCTACCACCCCGACCCGCAGCCGGACGTGCGCGACATGATCAGTTCCATCCTGGCCGGATACGCCTGGGACACCAACAACCCCTACGTGGCCGACCCCAGCGGCCGTCGCATGCGCGTGCTGGAGGAACTGTGCGGCGCCTGATGGCCCTTTCCGCTGCAGTGCTGCTGTGCCTGCTGCTGGTTGCCTGTACCGGGCGCATGCCACGCCCGCAGGTGCAGCTGCCACCGCTGCGGCTGTCGCCGGCCAGCCTGCCAGCGCCGCTGGCACTGCAGCAGCAGCTGCATTTCCGGTTCGGCAGCCATGAGCGCGATCTCGATGCGCTGCTCGAAGCCGACGCACAGCAGGTGCGGCTGGCGGTGCAGGCCATGGGCCAGACCGGCGTGCGCCTGCAGTGGGATGGCCGGCAACTGACCCAGCAGCGTGCGCCGTGGTTGCCGCCGCAGGTGCGTGCCGAACGCGTACTGGATGACCTGCAGTTCGCGTTGTGGCCGACCGCGGCGATCGCTGCGGCATTGCCGGCGGGCTGGGAGGTCAGCGATGACGGCCGCCAGCGCAGCCTGTCCCGCAGCGGTACGGTCTGGCTGCAGCTGCGGCGCCTGGACGATGGCAGCGTCCAGCTGGAGAACCGTGCCGAGGGTTACGCCCTGCGCATCGAATCGATCGACATGGCCGGGCAGGCGCGATGAATACACCGATCTACCTGAACGACCTCGGCCTGGTCTGCGCGCTGGGCGAAGGCCGCGGCGCCGTGGCATCGGCGATGTTCGCCGATGCTCCGGGCGGCCTGAGCGACAACGACCGCCTGCTGCCGGGGCGTACCCTGGCGCTGGGTGAAGTGCGCACGCCACTGCCGACGCTGGAAGACCTGCCGGTATCCCTGCGCGGGCGCAACAATGCATTGCTGGAGGTCGCGCTGGCGCAGATCGCGCCTGCGGTGAGCGCGGCCATTGCACGCCATGGCGCTGATCGGGTGGCGGTGGTGCTGGGCACCAGCACCTCCGGCATCGGCGAATCGGAGCAGGCACTGCGGACTCATGCGGAGCAGGGCTGCTGGCCTGAAGGTTTCGATTACGCACAGCAGGAAATGGGCACCACCGCGCAGTTCGTGCGTCAGCGCAGCGGCGCACAGGGCCCGGCGTGGACCCTGTCCACTGCCTGTTCGTCCAGTGCCAAGGCGCTGATGTCGGCCGCGCGGATGCTGCGTGCCGGCACCGTCGATGCGGTCATCGCCGGGGGGGCCGACTCGCTGTGCCGCTTCACCGTGGCAGGCTTCAATGCGCTCGAATCGGTCTCGGCAGTGCGCTGCAATCCCTTCTCGCAGCATCGTGCCGGCATCAACATCGGCGAGGGCGCTGCGCTGTTCCTGCTGACCCGCGAACCTGGCCCGGTATGCCTGGCCGGATGGGGCGAGTCCGCCGATGCACATCACATGTCGGCGCCGGATCCGCAGGCCCTTGGCGCCATCGACGCCCTGCAGCAGGCGCTGCATCGTGCCGGCTGGTCGCCCGCCGATGTCGACTACGTGAACCTGCACGGCACTGCCACCGGCCACAACGATGCGATGGAAAGCCTGGCGGTGGCGCAGGTACTGGGCAATGACGTTCCCTGTAGTTCCACCAAGCCACTCACCGGCCACACCCTGGGTGCGTCGGGGGCGATCGAGGCGGCGCTGTGCTGGATCGTGCTTGCCGAGAACTGCCGGCAGCAGTTGCCACCGCACTGGTGGGATGGCATCGCTGATCCGGCGCTGCCGCCGCTGCCGCTGGTGGCGCCGGCCACCTGCCTGGCGCAGCCGCCCCGGCGCGTGCTGAGCAACTCGTTCGCCTTCGGCGGCAGCAACGCCGTGCTGGCACTGGAGTGCGGATGAATACGGTGTATGCCATTGAAGACGTGGTGCCCCACCGGCAGGACATGTGCCTGCTGGAGCGCATCATGCACTGGGACGAGGACGGCATCGAGGCCGAGCTGGTCGTGCCGGCGAGCGGGCTGTTCGTCGAGGATGGGCAGGTGCCGGCCTGGATCGGCATCGAATACATGGCGCAGGCCATCGCGGCCTGGGCCGGCTGCCGTGCACGCGCTGCCGGCAACCGGCCGCAGCTCGGATTCCTGCTGGGTAGTCGCCGTTATGGCAGCCAGCGCAGCGGTTTTCCGGTGGGCAGCCGCCTTCGCGTACAGGCGCGCTGCGAGCTGTTGGGCGACAATGGACTGGGGATGTTCGCCTGCCGGATCCTGGCAGGCGACGAAGAATGGGCGACCGCCAACGTGTCGGTGTACGAACCTGCCGACGCGATGGCCTATCTGGAGAGTGGACAGGCATGACAGGGAATCGGAGCGTGCTGGTCACCGGCGCCAGCCGGGGCATCGGCCGGGCCATCGCGCTGCGCGTCGCGCGCGATGGGTTCGATGTAGCCGTGCACTGCCGCAGCCGCGTGGACGAGGCGCAGGCAGTGGTGGACGAAATCCAGGCACTGGGCCGGCAGGCCCGCGTGCTGGCGTTCGATGTGGCCGACCGGGATGCAGCACGCGGCGCATTGGAGGCCGATGTCGAGGCGCACGGCGCGTACTACGGCGTGGTGTGCAATGCCGGCATCGCCCGCGACGGCGCATTTCCTGCGTTGTCGTCCGAAGACTGGGACCAGGTCATCCACACCAACCTGGACGGCTTCTACAACGTGCTGCATCCGCTCATCATGCCGATGGTGCGGCGGCGCCGGCCCGGTCGCATCGTCACCCTGTCGTCGGTGTCCGGGCTGGCCGGCAACCGCGGCCAGGTCAACTACAGCGCGGCCAAGGCCGGCATCATCGGTGCCACCAAGGCGCTGGCGCTGGAGCTGGCGAGCCGCCAGATCACCGTCAACTGCGTGGCCCCGGGCCTGATCGAGACCGAAATGCTCAACGATGAAGTGGTCGAACACGCCCTGAAGCTGATTCCGGCCGGCCGCGTGGGGCATCCCGATGAGGTGGCCGCAACGGTCGCGTTCCTGCTGTCCGAGCCGGCCGGCTACATCACCCGGCAGGTGATCTCGGTCAACGGGGGCATGCTCTGATGGCCGCTGATCGTCGCGTGGTGGTGACCGGTGCCGCTGCCATCAGTCCGCTTGGCCACGACTGGCCCACCATCCACGCGCACCTGCGCAGCTGCCGCAACGCAGTGCGCACCATGCCGGAATGGGACGTCTACGCGGGCCTGAACACCAAGCTGGCCGCGCCCGCGCAGGACTTCACGCTGCCGCCGAACTACAACCGCAAGACCACCCGCTCGATGGGCAAGGTCGCGATCATGTCGGTGCGCGCCACCGAGATGGCCCTGCGCGAGGCCGGCCTGCATGAGCATCCGGTGCTGCGCAGCGGCCGCACCGGCGTGGCCTACGGTTCGTCCTCCGGCAGCCACGAAGCGACCGGCGAGTTCGGCCGCATGCTCAACGAGTTCACCACCGATGGCATCAGTGCCACCACGTACCTGAAAATGATGAGCCATACCGCGCCGGTCAACATCGGCGTGTTCTTCGGCCTGTCCGGGCGTGTCTACACCACCTCCAGCGCCTGCACGTCAGGCAGCCAGGGCGTCGGAGCGGCGTATGAAGCCATCCGCAGCGGCAAGCAGACGGTGATGGTGGCCGGCGGTGCCGAGCAGCTCGACGCCACTGCTGCAGCGGTGTTCGACACCCTGTTCGCCACCAGCGTGCGCAACGATGCGCCGCAGTCGACGCCGCGGCCCTTCGATGCAGGCCGCGACGGCCTGGTACTGGGCGAGGGCGCCTGCACGCTGATCCTGGAGGACATGGAGCACGCCCTCGCACGCGGTGCGTCCATCCTTGCCGAGGTGGTCGGCTACGGAACCAACAGCGACGGCCAGCACGTCACCCAGCCCAGCGCCGACACCATGGCCCAGGCCATGCGCCTGGCCCTGGAGGACGCCGGGCTCGACGCGGCGCGGATCGACTACGTCAACGCCCACGGCACCGCCACCGATCACGGCGACATCGCCGAGACACAGGCCACCGCGCAGGTGTTCGGCAGCCGCGTGCCGATCAGCTCGCTGAAGAGCTACGTCGGGCACATGCTCGGCGCGTGCGGAGCGTTCGAAGCCTGGCTGAGCATCGAGATGATGCGTGCCGGCTGGTTCGCGCCGACCCTCAACCTGGCCGAGGTCGATCCGCGCTGCGGCCAGCTGGACTTCATCACCGGGCACGGCCGCGATCTGCAGGCCGAGTACGTGATGAGCAACAACTTCGCCTTCGGCGGCATCAATACCTCGCTGGTATTCCGCCGCTGGAGCGAATGACCCCCGCACCCCATCCGCACCACCCCCAACGCACCCCGGACAAGGAGATGTTTCGATGCGCCGCACCCTGATGATCGCCAGTGCCACCCTTCTGCTGGCTGTGACTGCCACGGCCTCCGCCCGTGACACCCGAGTGGAGCAGTCCCTGCAGGAACTTGTCAGCTCGCAGGCCGCCCGCGATGCCGGCATCGATGGCAGCGTGCGCTTCTATCTGGCCGGTCAGCCGGTCAGCGTGCAGCAGCGTCTGGGTGAAGACGTCACCAACCGGAAGACCAACGCCGCCAACAAGAGCGATGCCGAAGCCTGCCGCTGGGTGGCGCTGTCGGCGCTGCGCGCACTGCAGGACGGCGCCCGCTCGCGTGGCGCCAATGCGGTGGTCGACATCGTCAGCTACTACAAGAAGAACGAGTTCAGGAGCGCGAGCAACTACGAGTGCTGGGCGGGCACGTTCGTGGCCGGCGTCGCCCTGAAGGGCACCTACGCCAAGGTCAAGTAAGCATCCGTGTGGCGGCGGCCGAGGCTGAACGCCGCCGCCACATTGCTGAACCCCGCCGGGGAAACGCCGTCGATCCTGCCGGCATCGTCGGCCGACGGCTTTCCCCGGTGTCGGCTTTCCGACACAATCAGGGCTCTTCCCGGGTTATCGTCCCGTGGACATGCACGCCTACGTCTATAAAAGCCAACTCAAGCCGGACACCTTCGTCTACGTTCCCCGACGCGATGACTTCAGCGCGCTGCCTGCGCCGCTGGTGGCGTCGCTGGGCACGCTCACCTTCGTCCTGGACGTGGCCCTGGAGCCGCAGCGCCGCCTCGCCCAGGCCGATCCGGCCAAGGTGCGCAGCGAAATGAGCGAACGCGGGTTCTACCTGCAGGTGCCGCCGTCGGTGACCAGCATGATGCCGCGCCACAATGACTGAGCTTTCCCGTCCGCGCGCCCTGTCGATCGCCTTCGTCCTGGGTGCCCTGCTGGCGCTGGGTGCCGCCGTCGGCGGCCTGCCGGGGGCGGTGCTTGCTGCGCTGGCGCAGCCGGCGTATGCCCTGGGCATTTCGTGGTGGCGGCGCAGCCGTGCGGTACTGCCGCCGAAGTTGATCGCGCAGCAGGACCTGCCGGCCCTGCTGGCGCTGTGGACCGCCGCGCCGGTACTGCTGGCCCTGCTGCTGGCCTGGCCGCTGGCGGCACTGCGCGACAGCGGCAGCCTGGCGGCGGTGCTCGGGCTGAGCGTGCTGGTCAGTGCCGGTTTGCTGGCGGCCTGGCGTACGTGGCCGCTGTGGAATGATGTCGAGCGGCTGGATGGCAGCCTGGCGCAGCACTGGCAAGCGTTGGCCGGCCGTGACCTCACCGCCTGGCGTGGCCTTGTCGTGGCCGCGCTGGTGATCGCGCTGGCCGCACTGGTGGTGTTGCCGGCATGGCCAGGGCTGCTGCCGGAAAGCGCGCGCTGGCCCGCCACGTTGACCGTGCTGCTGGGGTCGCCGTTGCTGCATCTGCTGCTGCAGCGGGTCGCACCGGCGCCACTGGTGTCGCTGCGCGTGAACCCGGGCCCGCTGGCCGATGCCGGTGCGACACACGCGCCGCTGTTCCCCGCTGCCAGCGAGACCACGCCGCTGGAGGCGATGGCCCCGCAGGAACTGACGCCTGCGCTGCATGAAGCGGCGCGCCACGGTCGCATCGACCGGGCGCTGCAGCTGCTGCAGGCCGGCGCGGACCCGCACGCGTTGCCGGACCCGAACTGGCGTGATCAGCGCAGCCTGGCGGTACTGGCGGCGGTGTTGCCGGACCTGCGCCTGCTGCGTGAACTGATTGCCCGCGGGGTCGATGTGAACGCGCCGCACCGGGGCATGACGCCGCTGCTGGCGGCCACCCGCGACAGCTGGCATGGTCGCCCCGAAGCCGTGATGACCCTGCTGGCCAATGGCGCCGATTCTCGCGCTACCGACAGCGAGGGCAACACGCCGTTGCACCACGCGGCTCGAAGCTCCGACCCCGGCGTTGCCGCGCTGCTGCGCGATGCCGCGGCCGAAGTGGATGCACTCAACCACGAGGGCTGGTCCCCGCTGGCCGTGGCCTGCCAGGTAGGCAACTGGCGCCTGGCCCGCTTCCTGCTCGAACGCGGTGCCCGCACCGAGCCGGCGGACGGCACGCCGGTCCTGCTCGCCGCAGCCGCCACCGAAGACGATGATCCGGCCGGCGTGCAGCTGCTGCTCAAGCACAAGGCGCGTGCGGATGCGCGCGACCGCCAGCGTCGCAGCGCACTGCACGAAGCGGCCCTGGCCGGCCACGTTGAAATCATCGGTGTGCTGCTCGCTGCCGGTGCAAACCTGGAAGCACGCGACGCGCTCGGTCGCACGCCGTGGCTGGAGGCCGCGCGTGCCGGTCGCGCCGCCGTCATCGAACACCTCCTGCCGCACAAGCCTGACCTGGTGGCCGTCGATGGCGAGGGCCGCAACGCGGTGCAGCTGGCGGCCATGGCCGATACGGTTTCGCCCCTGCTGGTCAAGCGCCTGGTCGAACTGGGCATCACCGCCGATGCGGCCGATCCGGTCGGTCGGCGTGCGGTCGACTACGCGGCCGAAGCCGGTCGCTGGGCCATCGTCGCGCTGCTTGATCCGTCCTATCCGCTGCCTGCGGCGGTCAGCGATGGCCTGGCCGAGCGCGGTGAGGCCGCCAGCGCCAGTGGCCTGCTGCCTGATCGGCCGCCGCTGACCCTGCTGCGTGAAGCACTGGGCTTCGGCAACACCGATGGCATGGCCGCCCTGGCCAGGCTGTGCCAGCCGCAGGAGCTGGGCAGCCTGCTGCTGGATCCGGAGCTGGCGCTGGAGCCGCGTGCCGTGGATTGGCTGCTGGCCCATGGTGCCGACCCCTATGTGCGAGATGCCTGCGCCGACACGCCGATGTTCGCGCTGCTGTCGCGCGGCGTCGATGCGGTGCCGGCGCTGCAGGTCATGCTGCAGCATGGCCTGTCGCCCGCCGGCCGCGGCGGCCTGGCCCGTTTCCTGGCCGCCTGCGCGCAGCACGATCAGGCGGCCCGCGGACTGGAACAGCTGGCGCTGGAACTGCTGGAGCGGGGTGCTGATCCGTTCGCCGCATCGCCGGCAGGCGATCCGCCGCTGTCGTTGGCGGTGCGCCTGGGCTGGCTGCGCCTGCAGCAGGCCCTGCTCAAGACTGGTGTCGACCGTGAGGCGCGCGACAGCCATGGCATGACCGCCCTGCACCTGGCGACCGCGCTGGCCCGGGAAGGTGCGCTGAAGCTGCTGGTACAGCACGGCGCCTCGCCGGAGGCACGCGCCGCTGATGGCCAGACCCCCCTGGGTGTGGCGCTGTCGAGTGGTCGTCGTGATCTGGCCGACTGGCTGGACTGGCGGGTGTGGCCACTGCCACGCCGTACCCTGCGCGATGCCGACCTGCCCTCTGCGGCGATGGCCGGCGATGTCGATGCGGTGCGTCGCCTGATCGATCTGGGGTTCGCCGTTGATGCCGTGGATGCGCAGGGCTGCACGGCGCTGCTGCGTGCAGCCGGCGGCGGCCACCTGGCGGTGACCGACCTGCTGCTGGCACGGGGCGCCGATCCGCAGCACGCAGCGGCCAGCGGCGCAACGCCGTTGTCGGCCGCGGTCAGCATGCGCCAGGTCGAGATCGTGTCGGCCCTGCTCGATGCCGGTGCCAAGCTCGAACACCGGCTGCCGGGGGGAGTGACCGTGCTGATGCTGGCCTCCGCGCTGGGCCTGCCGGACATCGTCGCGCGCCTGCTGACCGCAGGTGCCGATGTACACGCCGGAGACGCGCAGCAACTGGGCCCGCTGCACTGCGCGGCCCTGTACGGCTTCAGCGCACGTGACCGCCCGCGGTTGCTGGCGTTGCTGGACACGCTGCTGCTGGCCGGTGCCGAACCGGACCAGGCCGCCGCCGGTTCGGTCACACCGCTGCTGCTGCTGCTGGGAGCGCGCGCCGAGCCGGGTACGGCCTGCGACGAGCAGGTGGTGATGGCCGCGGTGGAGCGTCTGCTGGAAGAGGATGTCAGCCTGGACGTGCGCGATCCGCGTGGTTTCGGCCCGCTGCACCTGGCGGCGCTGCACGGCCTGCCGCTGCTGGTACAGCGCCTGCTGCGTGCCGGCGCCGACCCAGACGTGCGGGACAGCCTGAACCGCAGTCCGCGCGAGATCGCCGTGATGCGTGGCTTCATCGACGTTGCCGGCGAGTTCGAGCCGCGCGTACCGGGCGTGTCCTCGATGGCCCGGTTCCTGCGCGACAACGGCTGAGAATCGGGGGTCAGAACCCTTTCCGTTGGAAAGGGCTCTGACCCCGATCCTGCGGAATGCCGACGATGCTCGGCAGCCCTTGCGCCGTCAGCGCTGCGTGTCGCCGTCGCTTTCCGCGTCGGCCTCGAACAGATGCATCAGGTCGTTGCGGGCATCGCGCGAGGTCTGGATCACGGCCGCCTCGTCGTCGTACACCAGGTACTGGTCGCGCAGCAGCTGTTCGTCGTGTTCGCGGAAGCGCTGCACATGGCGTTGGGCAACATCGGGTGCCACCCCCAGCGCGGTCAGCACGCGACCGCTCATTTCCAGGCTGGTCGCGAACACTTCGCGGAACGGTTCGGCCGACATGTCCATCAGTCGCCATGCATGCTGGCGGTTGCGCGCACGTGCCAGCACCTTCGCCTCCGGATACAGGCGCCGCACCATCCGTACCGCACGCAGATTGGTCTCCGGGTCGTCCACGGTGATCACGAACACATCGATATGTTCACCACCGGCGGCGCGCAGCATCTCCGGGCGCGTCGGATCGCCATAGTAGAGCTGGTTGCCGAAGCGACGCAGGTCGGCCACCGTGTCCGGGTTCGCTTCCAGTGCCACGAACGGCACCTTCTGTGCGGTCAGCAGGCGCGCGATCACCTGGCCGACGCGGCCCATGCCGGCAATCAGGACTTTCGGCCGGTTGTCCGGCGCGACCTTGTCGGCGTCGGCCGCGGCGCGCGGGGCCACCTTCTCCTGTCCGAGCAGCCGCATCAGGGCGATCATCAGCAGCGGCGTGATCGCCATCGACAGGCCGACAATGGCCACCAGCCGGTCGTGGTTGGCGTTGCCCAGCAGATGCGCGCGCTGCGCCTCGTTGAACACCACGAAGGCGAACTCGCCGCCCAGCCACAGCACGCTGCCCAGCAGCAGCGATTGCCGCGAACCCAGCCGGGCAATGCGGCCGATGGCATACAGCAGACTGAACTTGACCACCAGCAGGATGGCCACGCCGGCGGCGATCAGCCACGGCTCGGCGGCGATGCGGTCGAGATCGATGCCCATGCCGACGGCGATGAAGAACAGGCCCAGCAGCAGGCCCTTGAACGGCTCGATCTGCGCTTCCAGCTCGTGCCGGAACTCGGAATCGGACAGCAGCACGCCGGCCAGGAACGCACCCAGGCTGGGGCTCAGGCCGGCCTCCTGCATGAACCACGCCGTGCCCAGCACCACCAGCAGGGCGGTGGCGGTGAATACCTCCGGGCTGCGGGTACGGGCGATGACACCGAACAGCCGGCGCAGGACCGGCCGCCCGCACAGGATCACCACGGCCAGCGCGCCCAGCGCCACTGCGGCATCCTCCCAACGCAGCGTCTGGTTCTTGACGCCGCCCAGCAGCGGGATGGCCGCCAGCAGCGGGATCGCGATCAGGTCCTGGAACAGCAGGATGGCAAAGCCGAGCCGGCCGTGGTCGCTGTTGATCGCCTTGTGCTCGGACAGCAGCTGCAGGCCCACGGCAGTGGAGGACAGCGCCAGCGCCACGCCCACCACCAGCGCGCTCTTCCACTGGAAGTGATCCAGCAGCAGCAGACCGCCCAGTACCAGGCCGGACAGCGCCACCTGCGCGGCACCGGCGCCGAACACCGAGCGCCGCATCACCTTCAGGCGGGCCGGCGACAGTTCCAGCCCGATCACGAACAGCAGCATCACCACGCCGATCTCGGCCGCACCGAGGATGCGGTCGGCGTCCTGCACGAAGCCCAGCCCATCCGGCCCCAGCACCACCCCCGCGGCCAGGTAGCCCAGTACCGCGCCGAAGCCGAAGCGCTTGAACACCGGCACCGCGATGACGGCCGCCAGCAGCAGGACCAGGGCCAGTTCCAGACCGCCGCTATGCATGGGAATACCTGGTCATCGCAGAGGCCTGCCGTACGTGGGTGCGGGGAGGAGAGGGGCGGCGGACGCCGCTGCGACATTATGCGCGCCGCATCGTGCACGCGCGGCAATGGCCGCTGCGGGTTGACCTGCGCGGCCGGCAGGTCCAGACTGCCCGCCGCTGGCGGCCTGCCGCCGGCACACGCATCCCGGAGTTCCCAACCCATGTCCAGCGACAGTAGAAGTCGACCTCGTTCGACGCCAGCGATGGCCACCGCCTGACATCGGGACGGTTCGCCTGCGTTGGCGTTGCGCGAGGTCGCACCCCACAAGGCAAACCGATGAACCAGAAGCAATTGCTGCGTCCAGTGGCCGATGCCGCTGCATTGGCGGCACCGCTGGCGGACTACAACACCGCCGACGCGGTGGAGTTCCTCAACACGCTGGAGCTGCAGCGCGCTGCCGACACGCTGGCGGCGCTGCCGCTGCCGCGTGCAGTGAAGATGCTGGAAGCCCCCGAACTGCATCGCAGCGGCGAGCTGGTGGCCGCGCTGCCACCGGCGCGGGCCGCTGCGCTGCTCGGGCTGATGGCCGACGACCGCGCCACCGACATCGTTCACGAACTGGATGAGGACGAGCGCGCGCGGCTGATCCCGTTGCTGGGCGCCGATGCCCGCCAGGCCATCCAGACGCTGCTCGGCTACCCGCCAAACACGGCCGGTGCGCTGATGACCACCGAGTACGTCGCCGTGCCGGCCAGCTGGACGGTGGCGCAGACGCTGCAGCACATCCGCCAGGTCGAGCGCACGCGCGAGACCGTGTACGCGATCTACGTCCTGGACCCGGTCAGCCAGCGTCTGCAGCAGGTGGTGACCATGCGCCGCCTGATCACCGGCCTGCCCGAGGAGTCGATCCTCGAGGTGGCCCAGGTCAATCCGCCAGTAACCGTGGACGCGTTGATGGACCAGGAAGAGGTGGCGCGGCTGATCCGTCGCCACGACCTGCTGGCCATTCCGGTGGTCGATGCCAGCCAGCGGATGCTGGGCATCGTCACCGTGGACGACGTGCTTGATGCGCTGATCGAGGAATCCACCGAAGACGCGCACAAGTTCGGCGGCATGGAAGCGCTGGACAAGCCGTACATGCAGATCGGCTTCCTGGAGATGCTGCGCAAGCGCGCCGGCTGGCTGAGCGTGCTGTTCCTGGGCGAGATGCTGACGGCCAGCGCCATGCAGCACTACGAGGACGAACTGGCACGCGCGGTGGTGCTGACGCTGTTCATCCCGTTGATCATGAGTTCCGGCGGCAACTCCGGCTCGCAGGCCACCTCGCTGCTGATCCGCAGCCTGGCGCTGCGCGAGCTGCGCCTGCGCGACTGGTGGAAGGTGGCCCTGCGCGAGATTCCGACCGGCATGGTGCTGGGTGCCATTCTCGGTGCCCTGGCGATCGTCCGCATCGTCATCTGGCAGCTGGGTGGCCTGCACGACTACGGCGAGCACTGGGTGCTGCTGGCGATCACGATCGGTGCGGCGCTGGTGGGCATCGTCACCTTCGGGTCATTGTCGGGTTCGATGCTGCCGTTCGTGCTCAAGCGGCTGGGATTCGACCCGGCCAGCGCATCCGCCCCGTTCGTGGCCACGCTGGTCGACGTGACCGGGCTGGTGATCTATTTCAGCATCGCCGCGATGATCCTGCGCGGCACGCTGCTGTAGGGCCCTGTCGCCCCGCATGCGGCGGGGCGCCGCATCCCCCGCCTGCTTTGTTGCGCTGGATCATGCGCCTGTTGCGCGGGTGCGTGTACCGTAGGCGCATGAGTACCTACCACCTGCAGTCAGTGTTCCGTCCGCAGTCGGTCGCAGTGATCGGCGGCAGTCCGCGCGAGCGCTCGGCCGGCCGCGCGGTGATGCGCAACCTGCGCGGTACGGGCTTCCCCGGCAAGGTGGCGTGGATCAACCCGCGCCATGCCGAAATCGATGGCATCCGCACGGTGAAGCGGCTGAAGGATCTGGACTGGGTGCCGGATCTCGTGGTGATCACCGCGCCAGCCGCCATCGTGCCGCAGGTGGTGCGTACCGCGGCCGAGCGGGGCGTGCAGGCGGCGATCATCCTCACCGCGCATCTGGGGGATGGCCCGGGTTCACTGTCGGCGCAGGTGGAGGCCGTGGCCCGCCGGCACGGTCTGCGCATCCTGGGCCCGCATTGCCTGGGTGTGATCGCGCCGCACGCACGGCTCAACGCCAGCATCGCCGCACACTTCCCGCAGGCTGGCGATCTTGCGTTGATATCCGAATCCTCGGCGATTGCCGCGGCGCTGGTGGAATGGGGCGTGGCGCGTTCGGTGGGTTTCTCCGCCGTGGTCTCCCTGGGCGATACGCTGGACGTCGACTTCGGCGATCTGCTGGACTATTTCGCCACCGATTACCGCACGCGCGCCATCCTGCTCTACGTCGAACAGATCAAGGACGCGCGCAAATTCATGTCGGCGGCGCGTGCGGCCGCGCGCGCCAAGCCCGTGGTGGTGGTGAAGTCCGGCCGCAGCGAGCGCGTGCAGCCTGGCAGCCGCGATACCCATGTGCAGGCGCTTGCACGAGCCGACGATGTCTACGGCGCCGCGTTCAACCGCGCCGGCCTGCTGCGCGTGGGTGCCCTGGACGAGCTGTTCACCGCCGCAGAGACCCTGGGCCGGCTGGGTACCTTCCCGGGCCGTCGGCTGGCCATCCTCAGCAATGGGGGCGGCGTCGGCCGGCTGGCCGTGGACCAGCTGGCCGCGCTGCGCGGAACCCTGGCGAACCTGTCCGACAGCACGGTCGAAAAGCTCGATGCGGTGCTGCCGCAGGGCTGGTCGCGCAGCAATCCAGTGGATATCGTGGTGGATGCCGATGGTGATCGCTATGCCGCGGCCATCGAGGCCCTGCTGGCCGACAACGAGAACGATGCGGTGATGGTGGTCAACGTACCGACGGCGTTCACCTCCTCGGCCGACGCCGCGCAGGCGCTGACCCGCACCCTCGGCCTGCGCCCGCGCCACCATCGTGACAAGCCGGTGTTCGCCGTGTGGCTGGGCAACGATGACCAGGCCACCGCCACGCTCAATGCGGCGCGCGTGCCGACCTATCCCACCGAAGCCGAAGCGGTACGTGGCTTCCAGCATCTGGTGCGCTATCGGGAAGCGCAGAACGCACTGATGGAAACCCCGCCGAGCCTGCCGCAGGACTTCAGCGTGGATGCGGCCGCGGCGCGCACGCTGGTCGAGGCCGCGCTGGCCAACGGCCAGCAGTGGCTGGACCCGTTGGCCACGCACGAGCTGCTGAAGGCCTATGGCATTCCCTCCGCGCCGGTGATGCATGCGCGCGACGCGCACGAGGCCATGGATCTGGCGCAGCCGCTGCTGGAGCGGGGTGCGACCGTCGCCTTGAAGATCCTGTCACCGGACATCCCGCACAAGTCCGAAGTGGACGGCGTGCGCCTGAACCTGTCGACGCTGCCGGCGGTGCAGGCTGCGGCCAAGGCGATCCTGTCGCGTGCACGCCAGCTGCGCCCGGATGCACGCATCGACGGTCTGCTGGTGCAGCCGACCATCGTCCGCCCGAAAGCGCGTGAACTGATCGTGGGCATCGCCGATGACGCGACCTTCGGCCCGGTGATCGTGGTCGGTCGCGGCGGCACGGCGGTGGAGGTGATCAACGACAAGGCACTGGCCTTGCCGCCGCTGGATCTGCGCCTGGCCCACGAGCTGATCGGGCGTACCCGTGCGTCGCGGATCCTCAAGGCCTATGGCGATGTTCCCGCTGCCGATGAGCGCGCACTGGCCCTGGCGCTGGTGAAACTGGCGCAGCTGGCCGCCGACATTCCGGAAGTGCGCACGCTGGATATCAATCCGCTGCTGGTCGATGGCAAGGGCATTCTCGCTCTCGATGCACGCGTCGCCATCGCGCCTTCGCGCATCCTGCACAAGGGTCGCGGCCATCCGCGCTTCTCGGTGTTCCCGTATCCGAAGGAGTGGGAGCGCACCATCGAGCTGTCCGATGGCGGTCGCGCCTTCGTGCGCCCGGTGCGCCCCGAGGACGACGCGCTGTTCCGCGCGTTCTTTGCCCGGGTCAGCGACGAGGATCTGCGCCTGCGCTTCTTCCAGTCGGTGAAGCACTTCAGCCACGAGTTCATCGCCCGTCTGACCCAGCTCGACTATGCGCGCTCGATCGCGCTGGTGGCCATCGAACCGCGCAGCGGCGAGATGCTCGGCGCCGTGCGCCTGCACGCGGATGCGGATTATCACCGCGGCGAGTACGGCATCCTGATCCGCTCCGACCTGAAGGGCCATGGCATCGGCTGGCGCCTGATGGCGATCATGATCGAGTATGCGAAGTGGCTGGGGCTGCACGTGGTCGAGGGACAGGTGCTGCGCGAGAACAGCACCATGCTGGCGATGTGCCAGAGCCTGGGCTTCAAGACCCGGCTGGACCCGGACGACCCGACGGTGATGGTGGTGACCCTGCCGGTGCAGCAGGTGGACGTTCCCGAGGTACCGCCGGTGGCGTGAGGGTTCCTCATCGGTAGCGCCGGGCCGTGCCCGGCGGTCCCCCACGCAATCGCTCCACCACCGCCGTGCGGTAGCACAGCACTCCGGTCCGGCCGGTCATCCCATCGGCGGCGTCGTAATGCAGCAGTGATCGTGGCATACCGTCCGTGCGGTTGCGACAATGCGGGCCATGACTGACCGCATCCCCTTGCTGCTGCTCCCCGGCCTGCTCAACGATGCCGAGCTGTGGCGCGCGCAGCTGGCCGACCTGGCCGATATCGCCGAGTGCAGCGTGGGCGACCAGACCCGCGGCGCGACCCTGCTGGCGGTGGCCGAGGATGTGCTGGCGCAGGCACCTGCACGCTTCGCGCTGGCCGGGTTCTCGCTGGGAGGCTTCGTTGCCCAGCAGATCCTGCGCGTGGCACCGGAGCGGGTGCTGCGGCTGGCGCTGATCGATACCTCGATCCACGCCGATTCGCCGGAGCGTGCCGAGCAGCGTCGCAGCCAGCGCGCCAGCGTGCGCCTGCCCGGGAAGTTCCATGGATTCGGTGACGCCCTGATGCGCAGCTACATCGATGCCTCGCGGCTGGACGACTATGTACTGGTGCAGCGCGTGCGCGACATGACGGCGCGTCTTGGCGCGGAGGTGTTCCTGCGGCAGAGCGCGCTGGAACGTCGTGACGGCCACGATGTGCTGGCCGGATATCGCGATCCGCTGCTGATCGTGTGCGGTGCCAACGACCGCATCACGCCATTGGCGGTGAGCGATGAGATGCACGCGCTGGTACCGCACTCGCAGCTGGTGGTGGTGCCCGACTGCGGGCACCTGGCGCCGATGGAGAAGCCGGATGAGGTCAGTGCGGCGATGCGCGGGTGGCTGCTGCAGGACTGAAGGGCCCGCCGGGCATGGCCCGGCGCTACCTGTGGCGATCCGGTAGCGCCGGAGCGCGCCCGGCGGCCCCCATCGTCATCGTCCGGTAGCGCCGGGCCGTGCCCGGCGGCTTCGGCTCAGTCCCAGGCCGGCGCGATGCCTTCCGGATTGGCCAGCCGATGCCCGCGGTCGAGCCTGGCAATCTGTGCCATGTCCTCCTCGGTCAAACGGATGGCCGCCGCTTCCAGATTGGAGGCCAGGTTCTCGCGCCGGGTCGAGGACGGAATCACCGCAAAGCCCTGCTGCAGTGCCCATGCCAGTGCGATCTGTGCCGGCGTGGCCTGGTGGCGGCCGGCGATGGCCTGGATCACCGGATCCTTGATGACTTCGCCATAGGCCAGGCTCATGTACGCGGTGACAGGGATGCCGTTTTCCTGCAGGAACTTCACCAGCAGGCGATTCTGCAGGTAGGGATGGATCTCGACCTGATTGGTGGCGATGGCGTCGGCGCCGAGGATGCCGATTGCCTTGCGCGTCTGCGCGATGGTGAAGTTGGAGATGCCGATCTCCCTGGTGAGGCCCTGCGCCCTGGCTTCGGCCAGCGCCGGCAGGTACTCCTCCATCGGCACGTCGACCTTGTCGTTCGGTGAGGGCCAGTGGATCAGCGCCAGGTCGACATGGTCGGTGCGCAGCTTCTTCAGGCTGTCGTGCAGGCTGGCCAGCAGCGCATCGCGCTTGAACTCGGTGATCCAGACCTTGGTGGTCAGGTAGATCTCGTCACGCGGCACGCCGGATTCGGCGATGGCCTCGCCGACCTCGGCCTCGTTGTCGTAGATCTGCGCGGTATCGATGGCGCGGTAACCGACGTCCAGTGCGTTGCGTACCGAGTCGATCACAGTCTGGCCTTTCAGGCGGAAGGTGCCGAGACCGAAAGCGGGGACAGTCATGGGGGAACTCCAACTAATGGGGGGAAGGGCGCGGTAGATCCGCACAAGGGTAGGGCAGGGCCTGCATGCATGCCGGCAACGGTGCATTGCGCAGGCGTGGAGATGCGTCGGTAGTGAGCGGCGTCGTATCAGTGTGCGGTGATCGCGGTGCCCTCGGCGCGGTCGTCGATGCCGTCCCGACGGTCCAGGCGGCCGCTGAGCACGGTCAATGCATAGGCACCCACCACCACCAGCGCGCCCAGCCACGGCGTATGCATCAGGCCGACGTTCTCCACCACCAGGCCGCCCAGCGATGCGCCCAGGGCGATGCCGATGTTGAATGCAGCGATGTTCAGTCCGGATGCCACGTCGGTGGCCTGCGGCGCATGGCGCTGCGCCTGCTTGACCACATAGACCTGCAGTCCGGGCACGTTGCCGAAGGCCACCGCACCCAGGGCCAGCACCGTCAGCAACATCAACACCGTGTTGTAGGCGGTGAAGGTGAGCGCCAACAGGACCATGGCCAGCAGGGCGAAGATGCGCCTGAGCGCCGGAACCGGACCCATGCGGTCGGCCATGCGGCCGCCCCACAGATTGCCGATCGCCACCGACACGCCATACACCAGCAGTACCAGGCTGACCGCGTTGGCCGAGAAGCCGGTGACGTCCTGCAGGATGGGCGCCAGGTAGGTGAAGGCCAGGAACGTGCCGCCGTAGCCCAGTGCCGTCATCGCGTAGACCAGCAGCAGGCGCGGCTGGGCCAGCACGGCCAGCTGCTGGCGGAAGCGGGCGGGCGCGCTCTGCGGCACAGTGCGCGGCACGAACAGCGCCGCGCCGACCAGGGCGATTACGCCCAGGCTGGCCACGGCCAGGAAGGTCGCGCGCCAGCCCAGGTGCTGGCCGATGAAGGTGCCCAGCGGCACGCCGGTCACCAGTGCGACGGTCAGCCCGGTGAACATGATCGCGATCGCGCTGGCGGCCTTTTCTTTCGGCACCACCGCCGTGGCGATGATCGAGCCGATCGAGAAGAACACGCCATGGGCGAGGCCGGTCAGGATGCGGGCGACAATCAGCGAGGCGTAGCCCGGTGCCATCCAGGCGATGACGTTGCCCAGCGTGAACAGCGCCATCAGTGCCACCAGCAGGGTCTTGCGCGGCACGCGGCCGGTCAGCGCGGTCAGCACCGGCGCGCCGATGGCTACGCCCAGGGCGTACAGCGAGACCAGCAGGCCGGCCGAAGGCAGGCTGACCTGCAGGTCGGCGGCGATGGTCGGAATCAGGCCGACGATGACGAATTCGGTGGTGCCGATGGCGAAGGCGCCCAGGGTCAGCGCCAGCAGGGCGAGAGGAATGCCGCGGATCATGGCGGGCTCCGGAGGAAGGAAGGCGCGCAGTGTGCGCGGCCCACCTTTGCCGAAAAACCGGTCTTCACGCCAATCACTCTTGCCTGGTGGTCAATAATGGCGCCATGAAGACCACCCTCGATGAAATGCAGGCCTTTCTGGCCGTGATCGACAGCGGTTCGATCAGTGCCGCCGCCGAGCAGCTGGGTCAGACCCCTTCCGGGGTGAGCCGGGCGCTGGGGCGGCTGGAGGACAAGCTGGGCACCACCCTGCTGACCCGTACCACGCGCCGGCTGCACCTGACCGCCGAAGGCGAGGCCTACCTGCGCCATGCACGGGCGATCATCGACGCGGTGGAGTCGGCCGAAGAGCAGATGGCGGCGCGCCGCGAGCGCCCGGCTGGACGCCTGCGGGTGGATGCGGCCATGCCGTTCGTGCTGCACGTGATCGTCCCCCTGGTGGCGGGCTACCGCGCGCGATACCCGGAGGTGCAGCTGGAGTTGAACAGTTCCGAACGCTACATCGACCTGCTGGAACGACGCACCGACGTGGCCATCCGCATCGGCCCACTGGCCGACTCAACGCTGCACGCGCGCTCGCTGGGCCGCTGCCGGCTGCAGCTGCTGGCCAGCCCGGGCTACCTGGCCGAGCACGGTGAACCGGCCAGCGTGGCGGCGCTGGGTCAGCACACGCTGCTGGGATTCAATGAACCCGAATCGCTGAACCGCTGGCCCGTGCCGGGCGACGCCGACGGCCAGCTGCTGGTACGGCCGGACATCGCCGTATCCAGCGGCGAGACCCTGCGCCGGTTGGCGGTGGAAGGGGTGGGCATCACCTGCCTGTCGGACTTCGTCACCGAACGCGACCGTGCTGCCGGCACGCTGGTGCCGGTACTGGCTGCACAGACGCTGGATGTCTACCAGCCGATCCACGCCGTGTACTACCGCAACACGGCGGTCTCGGCGCGGATCAGCTCGTTCCTGGACCATCTCGGTGACGCGATGGTGCAGTCGGATTACCTGCGCTGAGGCATGCCGCGCTCGCCGGGCATGGCCCGGCGTTACCTGCGCGTTCCGCAGAGCCGGACCCATGCTCGGCTGCACAGGGTCCATGCAGTCCTTCAGGCCGCGCGCGCCAGCGCATCGCCGCTCGCCGCGGGGGGCGACAGATCGAACACATCCACCGCGTCCATCAACCGGTCCGCCTGCTGCTCCAGGCTGCGCGCGGCGGCGCTGGCCTCTTCCACCAGCGCGGCATTCTGCTGGGTCGCGCCGTCCATCTGCACCACGGTCTGGTTGACCTGTTCGATGCCTGCACTCTGTTCCTGCGACGCGGCGGAGATCTCGGCCATGATGTCGGTCACGCGCTGCACCGAGGCGACGATCTCGGCCATGGTCATGCCCGCCTGGCGCACGCGTTGTGCGCCATCGGCTACCTTGTCCACCGAGGTATCGATCAGCGTCTTGATCTCCTTGGCCGCATTGGCTGAACGCTGCGCCAGCGTACGCACCTCACTGGCCACCACGGCGAAGCCCCGGCCCTGCTCACCGGCACGCGCAGCCTCCACCGCTGCGTTCAATGCCAGGATGTTGGTCTGGAAGGCGATGCCATCGATCACGCTGATGATGTCGGCGATCTGCCGCGAAGAGGCCTCGATCGCCCCCATCGTCGCCACCACCTGCGTGACCACCTCGCCCCCCTGCGAGGCAACCTCGTGCGCGCCGATCGCAAGCTGGTTGGCCTGGCGTGCGTGCTCGGCGTTCTGGCGCACGGTGGAGGTCAGTTCCTCCATCGATGCTGCCGTCTCCTCCAGGTTGGCAGCCTGCTGCTCGGTGCGGCGCGACAGGTCGTTGTTGCCGGCGGCGATCTCGGCAGCCGCGGCATGGATGCTGCCCGAAGTGTGCTTGATGTCGGTGACGATGGTGGCCAGCTGCGCCGCAGTCGTGTTGGCATCGCCAGCGATGCGGGCGAACACGCCCTGGAAGCTGCCGTGCATGCGCGCGCCAAGCCGGCCATCGGCAATCGCGCGCAGCATCGTTGAGACCTCGCCGAGATTCTGCTCGGTGGTGTGCATGAGCTGGTTCAGGCCCTCCACCATCGCGCGGAAGTCATGCTCGAAGCGCGCGCTGTCACCGCGCTGGCTGAAATCGCCGGCCGCAGCGGCGGCGGCAAGGCGGCGGATCTCGCCGTTGATGGTGCCAAGGTTGGCCTTGGCAGTATCCAGCGCTTCGGTGATGACGGCCTTCTCGCCTGGCAGGCGCTCCATGTCCTCGCTGAGATCGCCCACCGCATAGCGGCCCATGATCGTGATCGCGCGCATCTTCACCCGGATGTGCGCGTCGACCAGCGCGTTGCTGTCGGCCACCATGGTTCCGAATGCGCCAGGGAAGGCGCTGGCATCCATGCGATAGCTGATCGAGCCGGCGTCATGCGCCTTCGCCATTGCCGCCTGCGCCTCGAGCACGCCGCCCACCGTGGCCTGCACGGCCTGCATGGCCTGCGCCAGCCGGCCCACTTCATCGCGGCTGCGAACCTGCACGACGTGCTGCAGGTCGCCAGCGGCCACGGCGCGCGCAGCCGCCTCCACCGCCAGCACCGGTTGCACCACCGCGCGGCGCAGCCACCAGGCCAGGCCCATCAGCAGCAGCGCAGCGGCGACCACGGTCAGCACCGCGCACAGCAGCAGCATCTGCCTTGCCTGCTGCGCGCGCGTGGCCACCGCGGCCTCGGCCACCCGGGCGGCCTGCGTGCTCAGCGCGTCCAGCGATGCGGCCACCGCGCGGTCCTTGCCCCGCACCAGGGTATCGCCGGCAGTGGCATCGTAGCCGGCCGCAGCAAACGCCTGCAGGGCAGCGTGATAGTCCTTCTGCAGCTGCGCATGCAGGCCAGCGAAGGCGAGGGCGAGCTCGCGCGTACGCGAATCGGGGCTGCTGGCCAGCCCGCGTGCCAGTCCATCGACGATTCTGCCTTCGCTGTCGAATGCATCCAGATGACGCTGGCGCAGGACCGGATCGTGGCCCCGCAGCAGCACGTTCTTCCATTCCTGCACCTGGCCACGGAACTCGCGCTGCAGGCGTTCGGCATCGCGGCCATGGGCGACTTCGGCAGGCACCTCGGCAGACAGCTTCAGCCAGGCCGACGCCAGGCCGGCCAAGGCACACAGCAGGATGACGGCGAGGCCAAGGGATACGGCGCCGAGCAGCTTCGTCTGCAGTCGCGGCGCATGGGGAGAGGCATTCATGGGGCGAGATCTCGGAAGGGGGGCGATGCGGTATCGACCTGATCTCGCGTGCTCTGAAGTGCGATAAGGATCACATTATCGTTTCGTTCAACGAGGTGAAGGAAATGTTTCATAGGACAAATGTGTCCATATGGAACGAAACAGGACGCTCGACAGGGGATATAAATGTAACTATTGTTGTTACATGAAATCCTCGAACCCGCTTTCCGACGCGCTGCACGTGATGGCCCATCTCGTGGGCCAGCAGGGGCCGCGCACCTCCGAACAGCTGGCCATGTGCCTGCCGACCCATCCGGTGGTGATCCGCCGGATGCTGGCACAGATGCGCAAGGCCGGGTTGGTGCGCAGCACACGCGGGCACGGCGGTGGCAGCCAGCTGGCGCGCGATGCGACCCGCATCACGCTGCACGACATCTACCTGGCGGTCGGCGCACCGCCGCTGGTGCAGATCGGCACACGCGGCGCAGGTCGTGGCTGCCCGATCCAGCAACTGGTCGATTCGGCGCTGCTCGATGGCGCCCGCGAAGCGCAGCGATTGCTGGAACACCGCCTGCAGTCCACCACGCTCGACCAGCTCGGCGTGGAGTTCGCGCGCCACCTCGCCCATCACCGCTCCCTGGAAGGACACCATGAATCCTGAAGTGATCATCGTCGGCGGCAGTTACGCCGGCATCGCCGCGGGCCTGATCCTGGCCCGCGCACGCCGCGCGGTCACCGTCATCGACGCCGGCCTGCCCCGCAACCGTGCGGCCAGCCATTCGCATGGCGTCCTTGGCCTGGACGGCATCAGTGGTGCCGAGCTGTTGAAGACGGCGCGCCAGCAGCTGCTGGACTATCCCAGCGTGCGCTGGATCCATGCCGAGGCCGCGCACGCCACCGCCAGCCCCGACGGTGTCGAGGTCCGCACCGCGGATGGCCAGGTGCTGGCCGCACGCAAGCTGCTGCTGGCCAGTGGCATCAGTGACCAGCTGCCGGACCTGCCCGGCCTGGCCGAGCGCTGGGGCAGCACCGTGCTGCATTGTCCCTACTGCCATGGCTACGAAGTCGGCGGCGGAGCGATCGGCGTGCTCGGCGGCCATCCGATGTCGGCCGGCAAGGCACCGCTGTTCGCCGACTGGGGCAATGTCACCTTCTTCAGCCAGGCGGGGGAGATCAGTGAGGAGGAACGCGCGGCCATGCAGCAGCGTGGCGTGCAGATCGAGATCTCGCCGGTGATTGCCGTGCAGGGCGACCAGCCGACCTGGCTGGAAGTGGAACTGGCCGATGGCCGCCGCATCGCCCAGCGCGCGCTGTTCGTTCCGGCTACCCAGGCGATGGCCACGCCGCTGGTGCAGCAGCTGGGCTGCGCGCTGGTCGAAAGCCCGCTCGGCGTGCTGATCGAGGTGGACGCGATGAAGCAGACCTCGGTGCCGAACGTGTACGCCGCAGGCGACGCGACCACGGTTGGCAATATCACCCTGGCCGCCGCCGAAGGGGTGCGTGCCGGGATCGGCGTACATCACGCGCTGGTCAGCGAAGACAGCATCGGGTGATGGAAAGGGCCGGATTCCGCTCTCTTGAACGACACCCGGCCCGCCCCATCAGCCTTTGACGCACAGCACCTGGCGCAGTGTGTGGACCACGTCCACCAGGTCGAGCTGGGCGGCCATCACGTCTTCGATCGACTTGTACGCCGCCGGCGATTCATCCAGCACGCCGCTGTCCTTGCGGCATTCCACATGCGCGGTCGCCTCGCGGTGCTGGGCCAGGGTGATCCGCTCGCGTGCCGTGCCGCGGCTCATCACCCGGCCTGCGCCGTGGCTGCAGCTGTGGAAACTGTCTGCATTGCCCTTGCCACGCACGATGTAGCTGCGCGTGCCCATGCTGCCGGGGATGATGCCCAGCTCGCCCTGGCGTGCACTGACCGCACCCTTGCGGGTGACCAGCAGTTCCTGCCCGGCGTGCGTTTCCTTCTGCACGTAGTTGTGGTGGCAGTTGACGGCCATCGCCGCCAGCCGGAACGGCGGCAGCCGATGCCGCATCTCGGCCAGCACGCGCGCCATCATCGCCTCGCGATTGTGCCGCGCATAGTCCTGCGCCCAGGACACCGCTTCCACGTAGTCGTCGAACAGCGGCTCGCCTTCCATGAAGAAGGCCAGGTCCTTGTCAGGCAGATGGAAGCCGAGCACGCGGCGCTCCAGCTCGCGACGCGCCTGCTCGATGAAGTACGTGCCGATCAGGTTGCCGGTGCCACGCGAGCCGCTGTGCAGCATTACCCACACGGCATCCGTTTCATCCAGGCACAGCTCGATGAAGTGGTTGCCACCTCCCAGCGTGCCCAGCTGGCGATCGAGCTTGTCGGTGCGGATCCGGCGATGCCTGTCCTTGATCTTCTCCAGGCCAGCGGCCAGGCCGGACTGCACCAGCCGCGTGTGGATGCTGTCGGGCATGCGCTGATGCTCGCCACCGCGACCGTTGCCGACCGGGATGCTGCGCTCGATGCTGTTGCGCAGCTGCCGCAGGTCATCGGGCAGGTCGTTGGCCTGCAGCGTCGTGCGCACCGCGGCCATGCCGCAGCCGATGTCCACGCCCACCGCCGCCGGAATGATCGCCCCGCGGGTCGGGATCACCGAGCCGACGGTCGCGCCCTTTCCCAGGTGCACGTCCGGCATCACGGCCACCCAGGGCCCGACGAATGGAATGGCGGCGATGTTGCGCAGCTGCTCATGGGCCTGCGCTTCCAGCGGCACGCCGTTCACCCAGCCCTTGATCGGCGTGGTGCCCTCGGCATGCAGCCATTGATAGGTGTGTTGAGTATCCATGTTGCAATCCATCTCCTTGATGGGCCGGCGGCGCGTCCCTGCGCCGCCCCAGCCCCCTACTTCATCGTCACCAGCTGCTTCAGCACGCCATCCAGGCCGCCGAACACGGTGAGCTTGTCGATCTTCTCGGTGACCTTCTCCAGCGCTTCCAGCTCCTTCAGCCGCATCAGCACCGGGTTGTCCTCGATCAGCCTGGCGGTATTGAGCTGCGAGCGGGTGGCGTTGGCCTCCTCGCGGCGGCGGATCACGCTGGCCTGCGCCTGCTTCTCGGCCAGCACCACGCCGTTGAGGATCTCCTTCATCTCGCCCGGCAGGATCACGTCCTTGATGCCGACACCCAGCAGCTGCACACCGTGGCCCTCGATCGCGGCCCGCACGTGCGCGGCGATCTCACCGTCCAGCGCCGCCTTCTCGCCCAGCAGCTCATCCAGGCTGCGCGTGGCGATCGCCTGGCGCAGGCCGAGCTGCAGCTGCCGGTAGATGAACTCGTCGGCGTTGCTGAGCGTGCGGTGTGCACGCACCGGGTCGACCACCTGCACGGTCGCGGCCAGGTTCACCCGCAGGGTCACCTTGTCGCGGCTGAGCAGCTCCTGGCCGGACACGTCGAGCGAACGCGCGCGCAGTTCGACGCGCTCCACCGACACGTTGCCGTTGAAATTCCAGAACGCGTGCAGTCCGGCATCCAGGGTCTGTCGCAGCGTACCGTCGACGAACAGCAGGCCGACCGATTCGCTCGGCACGGTGCTGATCACCGCCACGCGCGGCAGTACGCCCAGCTGCCCCAGGCGCTGCTGCACGTCGGCCGGCACGCGCGGTTCGTCACCCAGGGCCATCACGCGCACCTCGGTGTCGACCGAACCCCGCCAGTAAAGATGGCGGCTGCCGGGCGGCAGGACATCGTCGATACGGCCATTGCGCAGCAGCAGACCCACCTGTGCAGCGCCGATATCGGCCAGCACGAAGTGTTCGTGCAGCTGTGCTCCCAGCGCGTCGATCAGGCTGTCCTGGTCGCTGCCGTTGTAGGCGCTGCCCTTCGATGCGTTGTGCACGGTCACCTGCGGCGAGCCGCCGAACCGCGACAGGCGGTGCACGCCCGGCAGCAGCACCTGCTGGAAACGACGGTTGCGATACACCAGGCCGCGCTCGCCGTCGCCGATCACGACCTTGATGGTCCAGAACATGGGAGTCTCTCCTTGTATGGCTCTGGTGGTTCGACCCGATGGAAATCCGTCGCCGTGACCCGGGCCGATCAGGTCGTGGCGAGGCGGCCTGCACACCCGTGCAGGCCGCGGAAGAGGGCGGCCACCGGTGGACGGTCCGCGCGCGGAGCCTTCGGTGCGCCGGCAGTACCGCCATGGGCGCCGCCGGCAGGCAGCACCGGGGTGGACCAGGGCGGGCAGTGACGGCGGACCGGGGCCCGGCGTGCGGTCCGTTGCTTCCACTTCTCCGCCCGAAGGCGATGTCCGTGGATGGCGACGATGGCCGCTGGGACGTGCGTCCCGGGTGTTGCTTCAAGTCATGACGTGACAGGTCATGTGGTTTGGAGTGGGAATTGAACCCACGACAGACGGACTCAGGATCCGTTGCTCTGACCAGGCTGAGCTATCCAGTTGGGAACCGCGCGGAATCGAACCGCGTGCCGGCGAACCGGCGCCTGCGACCAGCAGGCGATCCAGGCGAGGGCATGTCCGCGACCTCCGGCATACGCTACGGCAGCGCCGCGCGCACCAGCCCGCCATTGAAGCGGGACCGTTGGAAAATCGAGGGTGCAGGCCATCGACATTATCGGCGGGCGATAATGTTGTGAGGCGATGCAGATAATGTCCGGGCACGGCCGCCCGCGCGAAGATAAACTCCGGCGTGCGGGTAATGGCCGATCAGTGGGCGGCGGAATGCCGCGCGGGGTGCAGTTCTGGCATCGCGGGTCCTTGTGCCGACGCAAACGAAAACGCCCCCGGGACATGCGTTCCGAGGGCGTCGTCAAGCCTCGGAGATCGGGGTGGCCGATCTCCGCAGGGCGGGTATCAGGCCGTTGTGGGCAGTGCTTCCTTGCCGGACGCGCGCGCCAGCACATCCATGCGCAGGCATGGCAGCAGTGTGGCGATGGCGGAGAAATGCGCGTTCAAGGGAAACATCCAGGCGGGTGTTGAAACGAGGTGCGCACGATAAACCACGATTTAGTCGTGCGCAACCATTTTGTTGAATTATTTTCTTCTGCCCGATGCCGGAGCCGGCCGGCGACCGGCCCCGGCCAATCTCAGCCTTCCGCGCTTGCCGCGTCCAGCTGCGCGACATCCTGCACGCTCAGCGATACATTCGCCGCGGCCAGCAGGTCGTGCAGCTGTTCGACGCTGGTGGCGCTGACGATCGGCGCGGTGATCGACGGCCGTGCGATCTGCCATGCCAGTGCGATCTGTGCCGGGCTGGCAGTGTGCTTGCTGGCCACGTCATCCAGCGCTTCCAGGATGCGCAGGCCGCGCGGGTTGAGATAACGCTTCACCACGTTCTCGCCCCGCGCCGGGCTTTTGCCCGCATCGGCTGCCGTGCGGTACTTGCCGCTGAGGAAGCCGCTGGCCAGTGCGTAATAGCCGATCACGCCGATCTGCTCGCGCTGCACCAGCGGTTCCAGCGCGGTCTCGTAGCCGGCGCGGTCGTAGAGGTTGTACTCCGGCTGCAGGGTTTCGTAACGCGGCAGCTTGTAATCGGTGGATACCTTCAGCGCATCGGCCAGGCGGGTGGCGCTGTAGTTGGAGGCACCGATGGCGCGCACCTTGCCGGCTTCGATCAGGCGACCGAACGCGGCCAGCGTGGCTTCCAGCGGTGTCGACTCATCATCCTCGTGGGCCTGGTACAGATCGATCACATCGGTCTGCAGGCGACGCAGCGAGTCTTCCACCGCCGCATTGATGTTGTCCGGGGTCAGCCCAGGGCGTTCGGCCCATTTGCCGACCTTGGTCGCCAGCACCACCTTCTCGCGCTTGCCGCTGCGGGCGAACCACCTGCCGATCAGCGTTTCCGATTCGCCGCCCACATTGCCGGGCACCCAGGCCGAGTACACGTCGGCGGTGTCGACCAGGTTGAAGCCGGCGTCGACGAAGGCATCGAGCAGGGCGAAGCTGGCCTTCTCGTCGGCGCTCCAGCCGAACACGTTGCCTCCGAAGGCGAGCGGACGTACATGCAGGCCGGAACGGCCCAGTTCACGGGTTGCCGTCATGGGCACGGTCTCCTTGGGGGAAGTGCTCCAGAATAGAACGCGTTGTGTTACCGCGCTGCGGCGCTGACCACAAAACAGTGTTCCGCGACGGGCGCGCGGCTAACGATTTGTGAACACCTGGCGCGCGGTGACTGCTAGTCTCGCCGCATCATTCCGCTGGAGTCGCCCCGATGATGCCTGCTTCGTCCCTGCGTGGTTGCCGCCTGTTGCTTGCTTCCGCCCTGCTTGCTGCCGTGCCCGCGTACGCTGCGCCGACCTTGGTGGCGCCGGCGCAGATCCAGGTATCGCCCGCCATCGACGCTGCGGTGAAGGCTTCGACCCGTGATCCGGCCAACGTCAAGCGTGATGGCTACCGTCATCCGGCACAGTCGCTGGCCTTCTTCTCGGTGGCACCGGAGAAGACCGTCATCGAAATCACTCCGGGCAATGGTTGGTATTCGGAAATCCTCGCGCCGCTGCTGCATGACAAGGGCCGGTACGTGGCAGCCGTGGTCGACCCGATGGCGGTGGCAGAAGGTCGTGGCCGCGACTACCAGCAGCGCAGCCGCGATGGCCTGGAAAAGAAGTTCGCCGGTGCGCCGGCACAGTTCGGCAAAGCAGTCGTGATCGCCTACGATCCGGCCAAGCCGGTGTTCGGACCGGCCAACTCGGCCGATGTGGTGCTGACCTTCCGCAACGTGCACAACTGGCGCAAGGCCGGCCAGGCGCAGGGCATGTTCCAAGGCTTCTTCAACGTGCTCAAGCCGGGCGGCGTGCTGGGCGTGGTGGAGCACCGCGCCAAGGCCGATGTGGCCGACGATGATGACACTGGTTATGTCGGCCAGCAGCAGGTGATCGCCTTGGCCGAGGCCGCCGGCTTCAGGTTGGATGCGCGCAGCGAGATCAATGCCAACCCGCGCGACACCAAGGATCATCCCAACGGCGTGTGGACCCTGCCGCCGACCAACCAGCATGACAAGGCCGACGCCGCGAAGTACCAGGCCATCGGCGAAAGCGATCGCATGACCCTGCGCTTCATCAAGCCCTGAGGCGAAGCCTCGCAGCCGCAAGCGGCAATGGACACACGTGTATCCGCCGGGCCTGGCCCGGCGCGACAGTCAAAGGAGTGAGCGGTTGAAGAAGATCCTGTACATCGTGATCGCAGTACTGGTGCTGGTACGCCTGTTCGACTTCACCTTCCATGGCGGCAATACCTATGACCTGCTGGGCGCGGTGGGGTTCGCGGTGCTGTTGATCGGCATCCTGCAGGATGAACGCGCGCGCCGTGCGAGCCCGCCATTGGCGTCTCAGCGGCGGCGGGCGGCGATCGCATCGGCCTGTGGCATTGCGCTGGTGCTTGTTTCGTTCCTGCTGAAGTGGAAGGTCTTCGGCTGAGGCGCCCGTGATCGCGATGGCAGCGCCGGGATGGGACAATGCCGCATCCACCGCCTGCCGTGCCTGCGATGCTGATTGCCTTCAACAAGCCGTTCAATGTGCTGTGCCAGTTCACCGATCGCAGCGTCCCGCCGCGCCCGACCCTGGCGGGGTTCGGCCTGCCGCCGCGTGTCTATGCGGCCGGCCGGCTGGATCATGACAGCGAAGGCCTGCTGCTGCTGACCGACAACGGTCCCTTGGCGCACAGGTTGACCGACCCGAAGCACAAGGCCGACAAGACCTACTGGGTGCAGGTGGAAGGCACGCCTGGCGAGGAACAGCTGCAGCGCCTGCGCAGCGGCGTGATCCTCAATGATGGGCCGACCCTGCCGGCGAAGGTCGAACGGCTCGATCCCGCGCCGGAGCTGTGGACGCGCGATCCGCCCGTGCGTTTCCGCAAGACCGTTGCCGATACCTGGCTGGCGATCACGATCCGCGAAGGGCGCAACCGCCAGGTACGGCGGATGACCGCCGCCGTGAACCTGCCCACCCTGCGCCTGGTGCGGGTGGCAATGGGTCCTTACCGGCTGGATGATCTGCGCCCCGGACAGTGGCGGCAGATCGGCTGAAACGAAACGGGCCGGAGATCACCCACAGGCGATCTCCGGCCCGGATGCAGCCGCCTGCCTCAGGCGTCGCTGCCGATATCGCTGTGCTCGTCGACCACGGTGTCGTTGCGGCGGTCGCGGGCACTGATGCGCTGCGCCTGGCCATCAACGACCTGACCATTGGCCGCCTTCTTCTTCTGCTGCTTGCGATACAGGGCATAGCCGAGCAGACCCACACCCACTGCCGCGGCGGCGATGGTCACTGCCGGATTGCGGCGGGCGAACTTGGTGGCAACCTTGCCACCGGTCTTCACTGCGCCCAGTGCGGCTCCCGTCTTGATCCAGTCGCTGGCCTGCGGACCCAGATGGCGCAGGCTGCCGCCGGCACTCTTCAGGCCGTCGCCCGCGGTGTGGGCCAGGTCCAGGGCGCGCTCCAGGGCGCGGTCGGTAATCACGGTCAGTCTGCTCATGCGGGGGTCCTTTGCCTCGGGTCGAAGTCCAGTGTGGCGCGTTGCCCGTAAACGGTATGTCAGTCGGGCAGTCACACGGCGTGACTCTACGCGCTCCATTCAGGATCAGGCAGGATTGCTATGTTCCCCGTGGTTTGGCCCGGTGGGTGGCGGTGGCCGTCCACGGGTCGTCCGGCCAGGGATGGCGGGGATAGCGGCCCTTCATCTCTTTCTTCACCTCGGCATAGGTGTTTTCCCAGAAGTTGCGCAGGTCCTGGGTGACCTGCAGCGGACGACCGCCGGGTGACAGCAGGTGCAGGGTCAGTGGCACGCGCCCATCGGCGATGCGGGGAGTGTCTGCCAGTCCGAACAACTCCTGCAGCTTCACGGCCAGCACCGGTGGCAGCGGTTCGCCGGACTCGCTGTCCAGTGCATAGGTGATGGGCCGCTCCAGCCCGGAGGGCACAGTGATGCGGCTTGGCGCATGCCGCTCCACGAGCTGCCGCTGTGACCATGCCAGGGGCGACTTCAGCGCTTCTGCGAAGCTGGCTTCGTCCAGCGCATCGAGGCGGCTCTTGCCGGCAAACGCAGGCTGCAGCCACTGCGCGCGGGTGGCGAGCAGCGTGGCATCGCTGCAGTCGGGCAGCTCCAGCTCGGGCATCCAGCGACGCAGCGACTCCACCCGTGCCTGCCATTGGCGCAGGGCCTCAGTCCACGGCAGTGCCTGCAGGCCGAGCTCGGCAACAGCCTCGGTCAAGGCGCCGGCCGCGTGTTCCGGGTCGACCCGGCCCGCCGAGCGACTGTCCAGCACGATGCGATCGAAGCGGGTTTCGCGCAGTGCGACCAGCGCACGCCGTTCGCCGTCCCAGCGCACCGTGTCGGTGGTGACGAAGCGCTGCGGGTAGATCCTGCGCAGATGGTCCTCATCGACCGGCGCGGCGCGCAGCAGAAGCGCATCGCGGGCCTCGAAACGCAGTTCGCTGGCGACCAGCCACGGTTCGCCACGCAGATCGCTCAGTTCATGCAGGCGCGCGCTGCGCCCGTTGGCGAGCAGGTAGCGCAGCGGATCGCCCGGATGCTGGAAGCCGATGCGATCGGGAAAAGCGTGCGCCAGCAGATCGCCCAGCGCGTGCGCTTCGATGCTGGCAGGGGGCGCGGCATCGCAGCGCAGCCGACGCCGCCACTGGCGCGCGGCGGCATCAATGGCAGCCAGTCCACCACGACTGGCATCGGCCGGCGCGCGGCCAGCACGGAACGCGGCCAGCGCGCGCCAGCGTGCCGCCAGTGCATCGCCGCCCTGGCGCAGGGGGTCGCGTGCTTCCAGCAGCGCCGCCAGATCGGCCGCCAGCGCCTGTGCGTGCGGGTCAGGGGCGGCGAGCAGCATCGCGGCCATGCGTGGATGGGTACCCAGCGCCAGCACGCGTCGGCCCAAGGCGGTGATCGCGCCCGACTCCGACAACGCGCCCAGGCGGTGCAGCAGCTCGCGCGCCGCACCCATCGGTCCGCTTGGGGGCGGATCGAGAAAGCGCAGGTCGCTGCTGCCCCACGCCGCCAGCTCCAGCGCCAGTCCTGCCAGTTCGACCTGGTCGATCTCGGCACGCCGCTGAGGCTCCAGCCGCTGCGACTGCGGCCACAGGCGCCAGGCCACGCCCTCGGCCACGCGGCCGGCACGACCGGCACGCTGGTCGGCCGAGGCCTGCGCAATGGCCAGCACGTCCAGGCGGGTGAAGCCGCTGTTCGGGTCATAGCGGGGCTCGCGTGCCAGGCCGCTGTCGATCACCACGCGCACGCCGGGCAGGGTCACCGAGGATTCGGCCACGTTGGTGGCCAGCACCACGCGGCGGCGGCCCTCATCTGCGGGTTGCAGCACGCGCGCCTGCTGTTCCACCGGCAGTTCGCCATGCAGTGCCAGGACCTCGGTGTTGCCGCCGATCGATTCCTGCAGACCGGCCTGCACGCGGGCGATCTCCCGCTGGCCAGGCAGGAACACCAGCACGTCGCCCGGGTGCTCGACCAGCGCCTGCTGCACTGCGCGGCGGACCTGCAGTTCCAGCGATTCTTCGCGACGCGCCGGGAAGTGGCTGACGGTCACGGGGTAGCTGCGGCCCTCGCTGCTCAAGCGGGGTGCGTCGAGGAAGCGTGCCAGCCGCTCGCCATCCAGGGTCGCCGACATGACCACCAGCCGCAGGTCGTGGCGCAGCTGTGCCTGTACGTCCAGCGCCAGTGCCAATCCCAGGTCGCCGCTGAGGTGGCGCTCATGGAACTCGTCGAACAGGATCGCGCCCACCTGTTCCAGCAACGGGTCGTCCTGCAGCATGCGGGTCAGGATGCCTTCGGTCACCACCTCGATGCGGGTGCGCGCGGACACCCGGTTCTCGAAGCGGATGCGGTAGCCGACGGTATCGCCGACCTCCTCGCCGAGCTGCCTTGCCATGAACATCGCTGCGCTGCGCGCGGCCACCCGGCGCGGCTCCAGCAGGATGATCCTGCGGCCCTGCAGCCACGGTGCATCGAGCAGCGCCAGCGGTACCTGGGTGGTCTTGCCGGCGCCCGGTGGTGCCTCCAGCACGAGCCGTGGCTGTGCGGCCAGATGCTGCTGGATCTGCGGCAGCAGCGGAGAAATGGGGAAGTGCGGGGCGTTCATGCGCAAAGGATAAGGGGCCACGCTGGGCGCGGGTACAATGCGCAGGCACATTTCCTCCGCGATGACCATGCACCTGATCGATATCGGCGCCAATCTGACCCACGACTCCTTCGACCGCGACCGCGACGCCGTGCTGCAGCGTGCCCGCCAGGCCGGGGTGGTGCAGATGGTGGTCACGGGGGCCAGCCGCGAGCACTCTCCGCTGGCGCTGCAGCTGGCCCAGCAGCATCCGGGATTCCTGTATGCGACGGCCGGCGTACACCCGCATCATGCGGTGGAGTACACCGAAGAATGCGATGCAGAGATGCGCGCCCTGCATGCCCACCCGGAAGTGGTGGCGGTCGGCGAGTGCGGACTGGACTACTTCCGTGACTTCTCGCCGCGACCTGCCCAGCACCGTGCGTTCGAGCGCCAGCTGCAGCTGGCGGCGGAGAACGGCAAGCCGCTGTTCCTGCACCAGCGCGACGCGCACGCCGACTTCATGGCGCAGATGAAGAACTTCGAGGGTCGCCTCGGGCCGGCGGTGGTGCACTGCTTCACCGGTGAACGGGAGGAGTTGTTTGATTACCTCGACCAGGACTGGTACATCGGCATCACCGGCTGGCTCTGCGACGAGCGTCGCGGGGCGCACCTGCGCGAGCTGGTGAAGAGCATTCCAGCCGATCGCCTGATGATCGAGACCGATGCGCCGTACCTGCTGCCGCGCACGCTCAAGCCGATGCCGAAGGATCGCCGCAACGAACCGATGTTCCTTTCGCACATCGTCGAGGAGTTGGCCCGTGATCGTGGCGAGGACGTCGTGCTGACCGCAGCCCATGCAACGGCGGCGGCCCGTGCCTTCTTCCGGCTGCCCGACGCCGACACTACACGTCAGCCGTGAATGCCCGGATCCGGTAACGCTCGGCCATGCCCGGCGAGCGAAGCGGCAAGATCCGTCAGCCCTTCCCGATACGTCGGAAACTGCGGCGCCCACCCCAGCGCTTCGCGCGTACCGCGGCTGTCGATGCGCTTGCTGCCTTCGTAGAAGCGGCGCAGGGCCGGGCTCAGCGCCGGGTCGTCCCACGCCATTGCCGGTGGCATCGCAAAGCCTCCCAGCTGCGCGGCGAAGGCCAGCACGTCCTGTGGCGGTGCCGGCTCATCGTCGCTGGGCAAGTACAGCGCCTGCAGGGCGGGTCGCCGCATCGCCGCGATGATCACCGCCACCAGGTCCTGCACATGCAGGCGGTTGAACAACAGGCCCGGCTTCAGCACATGGCGGGCACGTCCCTGCGCGAGCTGCACCAGTGCGTTGCGGCCGGGACCATACAGCCCGGGCAGCCGGAACACTGCCGAGGCGATGCCGCGCCGGCTGGCCAGTGCGCGCCATTGCGACTCCGCGCGCAGGCGCTGCAGGCCCGCAGGCCCGGTGGCGTCGGCCACGCTGTCCGCATCGATCCAGCCGCCCTGGCGGTCGCCGTACACCGACGTTGACGACAGATAGCCCACCCACTGCAATGCGGGACTGTCTTCCAGTGCCGTGCGCAGCATGCGCACTGCCGGGTCGCCGTCGGCATCGGGCGGTATGCTGCCCAGCACCGCATCGGCGCGCGCGATGTCATCCAGAAGCGCGGGTGCAGGTGCTGTTCCAGCGCAGAGTCGATGGCAGCGCAGGCCATCCACGGCTGCCGTGGCCGGATCGCGTACGGTGCCGGCGACCTGCACGCCCAGCGCTTCCAGGCGAGCCGCCAGTACGCGCCCGCTCCAGCCCATGCCCAGGATCAGCACCCGTCCGGGCAACGGACCGGCCGGCAGCGTCAGGCTCACGCCCGGCGCTGCGCCTGGTAGGCCTGCAGGCTGCTGTAGGCGACCTGCAGCAGCACGCCCTGCTGGCCGGCGCTGCGTGCACGCGCCAGCATGTCACCGACGATGTGGCCGGCCTCCACCTGCTGCCCGGCCTCCAGGTCACGCAACATCGAGGCCTTCAATGCCGAGCCGGCCTGGGTCAACGTGCCGCGCGCAGTGTCCTGCGCTGCCGCCGGGACTGCCTCACCGGCCGCCTCCGCCACGGCCAGGCACTCGTCGTACAGGCCCTGCACGATGGCCGTGCCATCATCGGTCGCGACAATCGTGCCGATGTCCGCGCGCAACAGGCAGGTCGCCGCGGCAAGCGCGGTGAGGAAGGTGTACTTGATCCACTGCTCCTGGCCGATGCGTTCGCTGGCCAGGTGATCGAGGTTGGCCTGCGTGCAGGCGGCGGCGAAGGCACGCACGCGCGCCGAGAGTGCGCCACCGTCGCGTTCCCCGAAGGTGAGCTTGGCGGGTTTTCCCAGATGCACCACCGCACCGTCCGGTGCCTTGGTCGCACTGATGAAGCACAGCCCACCCAGCACCGCCTCGCGGCCGAAGCGTGCATCCAGATCGTTGTAGTGATGCAGCCCGTTGAGGATCGGCAGCACGGTGGTGCGGGGGCCCACCGCCGGCGCGATGGCCTCGATCGAGCTGTCCAGGTCGTAGGCCTTGCAGCTGAGGATGACCAGGTCGAAGGGCCTCTCGCGGGCCAGCGCGGGCAGCGCATCGGCTGTCACGTGCTGCACCGGGAAGGCGGCATCGCCGACTGGACTGCGGATCACCAGTCCATCGCGTGCAAGCTGCCCGGCGCGGGCAGGGCGGACCAGGAAGGTCACGTCCACACCGGCCTGGGCCAGGCGGCCGCCGAAGTAACCGCCGGTACCGCCGGCGCCGAGAATCAGGATGCGCATTGCACGTTCACCGTTGTCTGCGGAACCAATGTTGCGAGTGTGCCGGGGATCGCGACCCCGGCGATCGGCGCTCAGCTGCGCATGCCCACGCCGCGGCGCAGCAGCCACAGCGCCACCGCCGTCAGCACCACCACGAAGCCGATCATCAGCGCGTACGCGACCCACAGCGGCACGTCACTGCTGCCCAGCAGGCCGTAGCGGAACGCGTTGACCATGTAGAAGATCGGGTTCGCATGGGTCGCTGCTTCAGCCCAGGCCGGCAGCAGCTTCACCGAATAGAACACGCCGCCCAGATAGGTCAGCGGGGTCAGGATGAAGGTCGGAACGATCGCCACGTCGTCGAACTTCTTCGCGTACACGGCATTGATGAAGCCGGCCAGCGAGAAGATGGTGGCGCCCAACAGCACCGTGGTCAGTGTCACCAGCGGGTGCGGGATGCGCACGGGGGTGAAGAACATCGCGATGATCAGCACGATCACGCCGACCATCAGGCCGCGCAGTACCGCACCGGCCACGTAACCCCACAGGATCACCCAGTTCGGCATCGGGCTCACCAGCAGCTCTTCCACGTGGCGGCCGAACTTGGCGCCGAAGAAGGACGAGCTGATGTTGCCGTAGCTGTTCTGGATCACGCTCATCATGACCAGCCCGGGCACGATGAACTGCATGTAGCTGTACCCGCCCATCTCGCCCACGCGCGAGCCGATCAGGCCGCCGAAGATGAGGAAGTACAGGGTCATGGTGATCGCCGGCGGCACCAGCGTCTGGCCCCAGATGCGCATGATCCGGGTCACTTCGCGGCGCACGATGGTCAGCAGCGCGACGCGGTTGCGCTGGCCGTCGGTCAGCTCGGTGGTGCTCATGCGGATTTCTCCTGGTTGCCGGTGAGGCGCACGAACAGCTCCTCCAGGCGGTTGCTCTTGGTACGCATCGAGCGCACGCGGATGCCGGCTTCATTCAGCGCGGCGAACACGCGGTTCAGATCCATCGCCCGTGGCATGTCGATGTCCAGGGTGTGCGCGTCGGGCGCGCTGAGGGTTGCGCCCTCGATCGCCGGCAGCTGCACCGGCAGATCGCCATCGATGTCCAGCAGGAAGCCTTCCACGTCCAGCTTGGCCAGCAGCGCACGCATCGGCCCCTGCTCGACGATCCGGCCGTGGTTGATGATCGCCAGATGCCGGCACAGGTACTCGGCCTCCTCCAGGTAGTGGGTGGTGAGGATGATCGTCGTGCCAGCCGCATTGATCTCCTTCAGCACCCGCCACATGTCGCGGCGGATCTCGATGTCCACGCCCGCGGTCGGCTCATCCAGGATCAGCAGGCGGGGACGCGTCATCATCGCGCGGGCGATCATCAGCCGGCGCTTCATGCCGCCGGACAGGGTGCGGCTCATCACCTGCGCCTTCTCCCACAGATGGGCACGCTTGAGTTCCTCTTCCGCGCGCTGCTCCGCTTCCTCGCGCGGTACGCCATAGAAGCCGGCGTAGTTCACAAGAATGTCGAAGGGTTTTTCGAACAGGTTGAAGTTGATCTCCTGCGGCACCAGGCCGATCAGGCGCATGGTCGCGCTGCGGTTGCGCACCAGGTCGCTGCCGAACACCTCCACCTGGCCCTCGCTGAGGTTGACCAGGGAGCTGATGATGCCGATCAGGGTGGACTTGCCAGCCCCGTTGGGGCCCAGCAGGGCGAAGAAGTCGCCCGGGGCGACCTCCAGCGAGACCCCCTTCAGGGCCTGGGTTCCGTTGTCGTAGGTTTTGCGCAGATCGCGCACGCGCAGGGCGGGCGCCGTATCGTTCAGGGATGCCAAGCTCGAAGCCTTCGCGCCTATGGGCTGGCGCTGGAGAGGGGCGGGGAAGGGCTATTATAGAAGACCCCGAGGGCTTGCCCCGGCTACACACTGTCCCGAAAAGTCGTGCCTGTTCAATTCCCCCTCAAGCTGGTCGGCCGCCGCATGCTGGCCCCGACCGTCGGCCACTACCAGTTCGTGCGCGACGATGGCCAGCCGCTGGATTTCCAGCCCGGCCAGTTCATCCAGGTCCATTTCAGCTACGCCGATGGCACCGAGACCAAGCGCAGCTATTCCCTGGCCACCCTGCATGATCACGCACTGGGGCCCGGCGAAGCCGTGGATATCGCGGTCAGTTTCGTGCCCGGCGGCGCCGCTACAGCGCTGTTCGAGGCGCTGGAAACCGGCGGCCAGATCAGCGCGTCCGGCCCGTACGGGCGGTTCTGCCTGAACCCCGGCGATCACAACGCGCGCTATCTGCTGATCGCCACCGGTACCGGCGTGACCCCCTATCGCTCGATGCTGCCACTGCTGGAAAGGGCCATGACCGAACGCGGCGTGCAGGTCGTCCTGCTGCAGGGTGCACGCAGCCCGGGCGAACTGCTGTACAGCGAAGATTTCTACAGTTTCGCCGAAAAACACGCGAACTTCCGCTATGTTCCGTGCCTGTCGCGGGAGTTGCCGGAACAGGCCCACGCCGACGTCCATCATGGCTACGTGCAGCAGGCCCTGGCTGGTTTCACGCCGGACCCGGCCACCGATATCGCCTACCTGTGCGGCAACCCGGACATGGTCGATGCCTGCGCCGAGCTGCTCAAGGCGGCCGGGCTGGGCAACCCGCAGATCCGCCGCGAGAAGTACGTAAGTTCAACCCCTTCAAAGGCTTAAGTGGCCTATTGACCTTGGCGAACAGCGGGCGTACCGTCCGCTGCAGGTCAGCTCGGAGTCAATCCGATGCAAGTGGTTATGCCCCCTGAGGGAGCCTTTGCACACGCGCCTAAGTTGCAGCATGTACCGATTCTGATCGGTGACGATGGCTCATACCCAATTGAAGCCAACCGCTACCTCGATGAGCGCAGCAACGGGGAATGGCAACTTCCTCGCGACCGATCAAAAGCAAAAGCTGAGAGTGAGCTCTTTTACGGGCCCATCCCAACCTTGCGCTCGCGAAGAAACATGGCCGCAAGGCTTTCTATTTTTCTCGAATGGTGCATAGACCAAGCCACTGATTGGCGAGAAATTTCCTACAACGAGAATATCCTTCATCAGTATCAGCCGGCACTCCTGAGTGGAGACGGCTCCCCGAGTGGGAGGCAGTTGGATCCCGCTACAGTTAACCTCTACGTCAATGAGGCGTGTCTATTTCTGACCTGGGCCAGCGAGCGCGGCTATCGCCTGCCCATGCAGATACCTGTAAGAAAAGTTGCATACACCTACATATCGCCCACAAGCTCGCAAAGCGGAACACTGCGCTCAAAGACTGTGCGGATCGGGTCTCTAACTGCGCCGGAAGCTCCGATCATCCTCCCTCCTGACAGGGAGGTTGAGATGTGGTTGAAGTCGATTTCGGTGCGTGCGCCCGTAAAAATTCTGATCTTCGAGCTGATCATCCGTTCTGGCCTCAGGATCTCGGAAGCCAATCAACTACGGGTCACCTGTTTTCCAGCAAAAAGAACGAGCGAGAGAACCAACTGGCAACCCGACTGGATATTGGCTGGTGAGGTTCCGCTAGTGCTCAAGTATGGCACTAAGGGAGGCAAGGTCAGTCCTGGGTCAGACCTTGGCACAAGATGGCGTACGGTATTTGTGCCACTAGATCTTGCCGAAAGGATCTGGCACTACATTTCGGTGATTCGACCGACCCAGCTGACGAGATATCACATTGGTGATAGGAAACACACCAAGCGGACAGATCGTCTGTGGCTTGGAGAAGGTGTGAACCGACCTGTGAGCAATGAGATGCTTCGCCGGATTTGGACTTCCGATCGGCATTGTCCCAAAGGATGGCACCCTCATACAGGAAGGCACCATTTTGCGGTGGAGAAGATCTGCGCCCTGACGCGGGCGCAGTTGGCCCTCGCAGGCAACTCAGAGCTGAGTGGTGCTGACTTCGGTTGGTTGCATGGGCTCATGGCCGGACAGGTAAAGATGCTTCTCAGTCCGCTTATGGGGCACGTTGATGAGCGCACGACGATGCAATACTTGCGCGCTGCGGTAGCCAAAATTGGTCGTGATCGAGGGCATCCAGCAATTCGTTGGAATGCGATCATCGACGAGGCATTGACGTGAGAGCGCGTGAAGATACAGGGGGAATGCCTGGGAAATGGGTGGTGCCCTGTACACATCCGGACCTCATTAGCACGGGGAAGATCTATGACTTCTCGATTCTGGCGACTGGTGCAAGTGATGCCCCGCCCATTGCCGCAGTCAGGCATTCCTGGAAGGGGGGATTCACTGGTAGGCCGGAGCTGCTGCGCGATCTATGGCCTACGCTGAGCGCGAGTATTGAAGGCATCGCATCAGACGGTGCAGCTGCAAGAAGGGGGGCACTGGTGTCCTTCTGGAGATTCCTCGATGCACTTGAGGGATACATGGCCTCAAATGGAATTCCATTCAAACGGGTGGTTAGACTTCGCGATCTGACATCCCGGCACGTTGCCCTCTACACAAGCCCGGGTCCGGAGGGTGCATGGGATGCCACTATGGACAGCAGAGCTGCCGTCGTCCGCGCGATTATAAAGACCGCGATTAGCTACCATGAACTTCCAGAGCTAGTACTTCCAGTTTTCAGGATAGCCTCGAATCGCCGCGAGACCCCATCCGAAGAGCACGGATTGGCCGTCATTAGGCTGCTACGAGCGGAGGCACTGAAGGTTCTACAGCGGTGGAGGAGAACGGACAGACTCATTCCTCAAGGACGCGATCTGATCGAGTTGTACAGAGAGAATCCTGAGTTCATGAATGCCCCCGACTTCGTATGTACGGAAGCGGATGCGCACGCGACCTATCGCGCGCTCATAAGGCTGACGGGAAATCCAGTGCCTCGGCGATCTCAGTTGTTGGCGATCTTCGGCAAGCGCATCAAAAGACTCCCAAGCTGGTGGGCGCACTACCCCGATGACCACGAACGATCAGGAAGCGAGGTCGGCTGGCACGATCTGGTTGCCGGAACCTATCCTACTAGCGCAGATGTCTCAATTTTCTTCCTGCTCTTTGTAGCGCGGAGCGCCTGGAACCCCGCAACCGCAGCATCCATGAACTTGAGCGACTGGACGGCAGTCTATGATGAGCAGCATGCATGGATCTATGCGCCTAAGGACCGGGCCAAAGGGACCGCGCAATGGACTGTGTCACGGGTAGGCGATGCGACGGGCTGTCATTCGTTAGTTGAGCTTCTTCTGAAGCGGACAGAAGGGCTTCGAGGCCATATCGAAAGAAACCCGCGCCTGTGCCCTCTCCCAGACGTTGTCGCTCGTAGTCCATGGGTGGGCGTAACAGTGCGCGGACGGCGACAAGGGGTGTATGTAGTAAATCCCCGCACAACTCGAACTGCAAACAACTGGCTCGCCTCTCTGATAGAGCAACTCGATGACGGCACCCGTACAGCTTCCGAGACCATGTCAATTGGACAGTTCAGAGATGTCGCCGCGGCTGCGATCTTCAAGGATTCTCAATACTCGAACTGGGTAATGATGGTACTACTTGGTCACAAGAACCTCATGACCACTAGGCACTATGGCTACCGAAGATCTTCTTTTGAGGAATCCTTCTCGCTTGTGTCCGAAGTGATTGATGACTTGTTCTCCCAGCTTCGGGTCAATCGTGTGTTCGACGTAGCCTTGACGAGGGCGAAGCTCGCAAAGTTGGACGTCAGTGAAGCCGAGATCGAAAAGCTGAATCAAGCACGCCGTCATAAGACCTACGACGGAAGCGGATGTGCAGATCCTTACAGCCCGCCAGCAGTCATTGATCCAGGCAATCCGAGAGATGGATGCACTCTATGCGTCCAGCAGCATAGGTGTGCTTCCAGCGGCTGCCCCAACTGTTTTGTGTTCACGGACAGCCTGGACTTCATCTGCCGGCGTGTGGCAGAGCTAGAGGCAGTTCGGACCTCCGTAGGAATGGTTCGGTTCGATGCTGGATCAGATGCAAGTGACCTGGCGCGGCTTCGCCTAACCGTTCTTCAATGGCCAGCAGATGCAGTGAAGTTCGCCATTGATAAGTGGGCGGCAAGGATAGCCTCCGGTGAGCACATGCCAATCTACTTCGCAGGGCAGCACTGATGAAAATGGTCAACCGGTCTCTAGTAGCAGGCAACCATGAACTCCTAGCTCCTGACGTGGAGGTGTCGCTACTGTCGATTAGTCCGAATGAGCTGAGGTTGGCGCCGGAGGCAAAGCTGAAGCAGCTTCAGAAGCTTGTTGGAATGGGGGACAACTGGGGCGTTCTTCGTATTGACGACGAACATCAGTCTGGCCTACGGACCTCTGATCTCGATCTAAGGCTCTATTCTGGAAGGGGCAAGACGTGCAAGGGGAAGCACTCACCCTTCGTAGTTCGAGAGCTTATGAGGCTGGCGATCACGATGGCGATAATTCCAGGCAAAACCGGGAAGGTGTATAGATACACAACGATCCGGACGCTCATTGCCAATCTTAAGAGGGCGATCCAGCGTACAAATGTACGTCCAAGCTCCAAGAGACTCTGGAGCCTGGTCGAACGCGCTGGCCTGACGCAGAAGTACTCTGACTGCCTTGGGGTGGTTGAGTACTACCACCGACTGGGGTGTCTTCCCGATGGCCCCGCGCCCATGCGTCCAACGGTTCATGGAATGAAGGCTGCGCGAGATCGAACGGGTGAACCTGAGCATACAATCCCGGTCAGCATAGCGAAACCTCATCAGCCATACTCAGATGAGTTCGTCTCTGAAGCAGGCTCGATGGCACTGGTGATGATCGAAGTCGTTGGTCCTACTTTGTTGGATGCCGTAGAGGCCGCACTCGCCGCTACTGAAACTACTCGTGATCTGAAAGACGGTCCCTCGCCATCTCCCAGTCGCCGAGCTGCTCGCGTAAGCAATGCTGTGATCCGGTCATGGGAATGGCGGGGGCCTGACGGGGAGCCGCTTAGGGATGCCCCGCTTCAATTTTCGATGAAATCCGGGCGAAGTGGAAAAACCGTCGCATGGCCGCCTCGGACGTTACCCCAGGCCTTGCGCCTGATAGTGGTTCTACAGGGTGCACACGCTTTTCCGGTGGCTCTTTCTGGCGGTCCCCGACATGGTGAACTGCTAACGATGCAGATCGGCTCGCTTGGCAAGCGAGGTGGTTCCAGTGTTTACGAGTTCAGAACCTGGAAGTTTGAGAATCCCGGAGGGAGGCAGAGTGAAGCGCCAGCGCCGTCAATTGCCATTCAAGCGATTCTGCAGCAAGAGCGCCTAGCGAACATTTTTCGACGGCACCACGGCCTAAAGGGGAACGGCCTGTGGGTTTCCCCAAGATATCCAGATAAGGTGCCGAGCCTTGCGCATGTGTTCAATAGCTTCGTGGAGATACTTGGCCTGGAGCGCTGGCTCACCGATGGTGGTATGAACCCGCATCGATTCCGAAAGACCCTCGCTCGAATTGTTGCTCTAGCGCTTGTCCATGCGCCAAAGATTTTGATGGATGTCTTTGGGCACAGGGATGAACAAATGACAATCATGCGCTACATACTTTCGGATCCAGGAATTCTTTCCGAAGTACAGCAAGTTGTACGTGAGATGCTTATTCTAAAGGGAGTGGAGGCGATCAATAAGGCTGATGAGGTTCAGGGGGCCGGCGCAGAGAAGCTACGGGGGCGTGTGGCGCTGTTCGCGCGCCGGCTGGGTAAGTCCGCCCTTGATCCGCAGAACATCAGGGAGTTCGCCCGCGCGATGACTGCTGAGGGCTCTTCTTGGGCAGTTGTCGCACCAGGAATAGTGTGTACGAACTTCACCGATGGAGGCCTTTGCAACAAGGGGCATGGTCAGGCTAATCCACACTACTGTCATCCTGCATGTGAGAATCAGTTGATTCTCCCTGACGACGAGGATAAGGCGTCCAGAAGCGTTGTTCAGGCCATCGAGACAGTTCAGTACAATCTTGAGTTGCTAGAGCACGCTTTCGTGGATGATGACGTTATGCTCATTGCTCAGTTCCGGGGGCAGATCAAGTCCGTGCTCGGCAGGTGGAAGAAGGTGGACGAATACTTCTCGAAGAGCAGTTTGCTGACGCGCCTCGTACCCAATGTGGTACTTCTGAAATGAGACAAAAGAAGAGTCTTGCCGAGCTTGGAAAGGAGCGGACGGAGGCGTTCGTTGCACGCCTTCGATCAACTATGGCCGAGATTGACAGGGAGATATCGGAGAACGACGGAGTGTATCCACGGAACTCTGGTCGGCTGAATGTTGCAGAGCTGTGTCGGCGGGCAAAGGTAACAGCGGTATCGCTGCACGGAGAGAAGCATGCCGGCACCACAAAGCTCGAGGTGCAGGCCTGGCTCACGAAACTTCGAGTGGACGTTCCTACGAGCGTGAAGGCCGCCAGACGAAAGTCCTACTCACAAAGGCTGGGATGGAAAGAGAGGTACGACGGTATTTCTGCGCAGTTCAAGAACATGTACTCGATCGAGGTGGTGCAGCGAGATGCAAAGATCGCCGCCTTGAAGAAGGAGATTTCTGAGCTGAAGTCACAGATCAAGAAGCAGCGCGAGGCGGGCTCAAGGGTGGTTGGAATCGAGAGCGGGAGAAGGAGAAAAGCGAGTTCGTAATAGGGCATCTCGCAAGCTTCGAATGATGCCCCGCCAGAACTCTTAGGAGCGCGTTCGCACCAGCTCCTCAAGTCGATGAAACTGGTTGTTTCGCTCTAGGTCGGGAGCGGCGGCCCTTACTTGAGCTAGGCATTCATTCAGTCCTAGAGGCGCCCATTGTTGGGATCCAACAACGGCACCCAGCAAATCTAAAGCCTCAGTTGGCGACTGGCTACAAAGGCCAGATTCTAGTAGAAGATGGACGATGTAGTCCGAATTCGCTACCGGCTGAAGCCAGTCACGTACCGCCTTCAATGCGGAAGGGAACTCAACCCGGGCCGCGATGGCGAGTCGAGCTAAGGAGGCAGCAATGCTGGGTGTAGCTAGATTGCGCGATTTTGGCCAAATCTCCTGCCAGAAGGGTTGGACTCGATTTCTCCAGAAGTCTTCGCGTTGATCGCCTGCGGCCTCCAGTGCTTGGGAGAGCGATTGTGCGGACTTCTCCAGTCCATCCTGTGGAAGCTTGCCCAATGCAGATCTAAAGTCGTCCCGAGAGTAGCCTTCCAATTGCCCTAGGGCTGAGTGCGTTAGGAAAGCAGAGAACTGTCCTCGGTGTTCACCAAGGTCGGCGTAGTGACCGGCCGTCAATAGGAACTGCGACTTCAATGCCACCATCAATGGCTGGTACAGTCGCGGTGACCAAAGAAATCCTTCCCAGGCTGCTTTCGCTTCGACAGGGTTGGACCAATCGAAGAGCGGTAGTAGCGTCGCTTCGGTCCACGCCCGGTCTACGCGATACAGGGCGATGAGTCTAGATGCGAGCAACACCCTGCCATGGCGGAATCGATCTACTTCAACATCGCATATGGCGGAAAATGCCGCCTTAAGTTCAGGGGGAAGTAGGTCTCCATCGTTGGGCGCCCTCTTGAACCATAGATTGAGCAAGGCGCGCGTGGCATGCCCAATGGGGTGATTAATCGCCTCCGAGACAGGGTTATCGATTGGCTCGCCGTTCCTTGTCATGCCACTACTCAAGGGGATCGGAAGCGCAAGCACTCGACCGGCGAGAGTCAATAGGAGGTTCTCGCGATTCGCGCCGCTTCTTGAAGTGGCCTCCATCCACCACGCTACTGCAGGTGCGATCTCGGACAGAACTTCATCAGGCATTAGCAGTACCAAAGGCGATGCGTACTGCCAGGAGCGGGCTGCCATTGAATCGTCCGACCAAACCTGAAGCGCCTCGCGCCACCGAACTGCGGGCCAGACGTCTTGGTGAGCGAGGTCGCAGAGCGCGGCAAGGCTATGGAAGAAGCGAGTACGGCAGACATCCCGCCAAGTGTCCTCATAGAACGGTCTATGGGCAGGCCTCGGCGATTCAAGCCATTCAACTAGCTCCTTGCGAGTGCGAGGGGCGACATCGACCTCTCTGCCGTCCTCGAAATCCGGATCTCCGGTGCCGCTCATCCAGTGTGAGAATTCGTCCTTCTCGTTAGGGTCCAATCTCAACTCAGGATGCGCGATGGATATCTCCGCTAGGCGCCTTGCTGCAGACACACCAAGATGTAGGCCCGAGGACTCCAGCTTCGCTAGACGAATCCATACTGCGCGAGCAACCAGGCGATCCCAGCGTTCGGACTCCAGATCATCGCGATACATCTCGCGGGGAGGTCCTGCCAAGATGACATTCTCCAAGCGTGCTTGAGACGCGTTGTCTAGAATTCACCCCTGGAGAACAAGAAGCCTCAGCACTTCGCGTGCGGTGCACTGCGACCACAGCCACCGCCCCTCATCCAGTAGCAGCCAATCGACCCACTGCTCCTGCTCGATGCAATTGTCCTGGCTGGCCGCAAACAATGCCAGCCGCTTGAATGTGGGATACGGGATCTCGAACCATGCCTGAGCCATGAGCGTGGATCTCGACTCATCCGTAGCTCGAACTGCTAACCAAGCGTCGCGTAGCAGTTCAATCAGGCTAACCCAGTCTCGGAAGGACCGGTTCTGCCAATGGGGCGTGATTGATGGAAGGTCCCAGTAGGATCTATCGACAAGGTCATCTGCCTCTCCTAGATCTCGAAGAAGGCCCAGCGCGTCACAGAGCAGTTGCTGTAGGTCCGAATGCAGGAGCGGGAGTGCCTTCTCCCACTCACCCTTAGACTGATCCTGGAGGACCGCATGTACATTGTCCTCCGCAAGCACAAGGTCCCAGTCAACCAACTGCTTAATTCGCACTGTCTCGTCTGCACCATCGGCCACTTCGCCGTCCCAAACAAATGGACGCCTTAGTGTGATCTTTGGGCTGAGAAGGCTACGAAGTTCCATCCGAAGAGACGTGTTCAGTCCCTCACGTCTAAGACGCTTGATCCAACGATATAGCAGCCCCCCTGACAGTGGGGTCTTGAGTCGGCCACCGAGCACGATTCTCCAAAGAGTTCGCATCTTTGGATCGGGCACACCCTTTGGGGCGTCCAGGCGAATAAGATCCAGCTCCGAGACTTTGCCATCCCGTTCCAGTGTGGCCAGACGCTCAAGTTCGGAGTCGACTAGAGAGATCCAGCGACTATCCATCTGCCCGCCACGCTCTGCAATCCATATGATCAATCGTGGATCGTCCAGATGACGCACAAGCCAGCGTGCGAGCTGGAACATCAATCCATCCCATCGGCTGGCCATACTTCCAGAAGACGCCAGTGTCATAGGAGGAGCGTGATCATAAGGCGCAGGCCTACGAACCAAGCTGAATCTGAGTTCTGCATCCTCCTCCTTAACCGAGGAGAAGCCAAAGCGGGCTAGATCCCTCTGCAAGAATCGCTCATGGGAAAATGCCTCGAGGAGCCACTCAAGCGGGGGAACTGGATTGAACTCCGCGAAGCGCTTCGCGGGGAGGCCTGACTTGTCTGAAAGAGCCCACAGCATTCGTCCAACAAAATCGTCCTGGAGCGTGCTGTCCTGAGGTTGGGCCATGGCGTGCTTCGCAACAATGGCCTCTTTACCTTGAACTCCATCGCGATAGACATCTGCCCAAGTCCTGATTGTGTCGTGCAACGCAGAGTGGTCATGGGTAGCAGGCTGAACCCTGTAGAGGATAGGTCTAACGCCCTTAGCTTCCCATTCAATAGTCTTCAGATGCTCTTTCCCGGCTTCGCAATCTCCGAACGCCCACGCCTGCGGGGTAACCTCACCGAGCATTCGATCTGCTGCTAATGCGTCCATCATGTACCGGAGGACCGGATCGTCAATGCTGTATCCAATGAAGCAAACGACATAGTTGCGAAAAAGTTCGCTGACGAACCGCGCGGCCCAGCGTTCGGTCAAGTAAGCCAAGCCGAAGTCACCACTGGTGGCCACTAGTCGATGGAGTGCTGCATCATCCTCACTCTCCGGAAGCAGGCCATGCAGAAAGACAAGCCCATCCCAGCGGCTGCTCTTAGGGATCGGCAGCATTGGAGCGGGATAGGCCGGAAATGGTTGGCCCATGCGCTTCGCCGCCGCGTGGAAGGTTCGATCGAAGTTGGTAGTCACCAACCGCAACGCGCCATCCCGGCTTCGTGCTAACCGAAGAAGCGCTGCTTGGGTGTCAATTGCTCCCTTCCGACGAAGCTTGGGTCTCAACGATTTCGCTAGGGCGCGCCGAACCGCCAATCGCTGCCCAGGCAGTCGCCTTTCAAGTAGATCGAGAGTCGCGTCGAACTTTGAATGATCGAAGGCGGCACGCTCGATGTCCGTGAATGATGTCCCATTCGACGCATAGATTTGCTCAACCAGTCCTTTGAAACCAGGTAGTCCTGACGGGTAGGAGACTCCGGCGCCGCAGAAGAAGACTACTCGTCCTTCTTCGTGTGCCTGTAGAAGTGCTTCTGGGATGTCTGGCCCGTCGACGATGAACTGCATTGCAACTCCCTCTGAATGCTCTCGAACAGAGTGTAGGTTCAAATCAGATGGAATTGGCCAATCGCAGCGTCCAATTAAGTTCTTCTTTTGAAGTTTGTGCGGATTCAGTCTGATGGTCCAAGAGGTGAGATCTGTCCGAGCCCGCTCAACGCCTCGTCGTGGCAGTGCCAATCATTCTTCAGTAAATTCGGCTTCGAACTCGTGCTGATGTGGCAGTATTGAAGGTAGGGTTTTTGGTCTCATCCGCGTTTAGGAATGTTAAAGCCAACCACAGCGGAGGACCGCAACTTCAGCGCCTCAACAGTGGTTGGCAATTGAACGCTTCCATATGAAGGGACTGCATTCCGATACCCACTCATATGGACGAGGTGCTTATGGAACTAGCGAGTCCAGGGCATCCATTCTCGGAGTCCTCCGGACTGGCTCTGTCTGATGCCGGTGGCAAGAAGCGCTCTCATTGCCTCACAGCAACCTACATATGTGATCCAGAGGGAGAGTCTGGAGAGCACTCCGGTATCGAACTGGTGATGGAGTACGTTGGCAGACCATTCATGTCGATCCCAACTCCATAGTTTGGAGCATGTTTTAGCATGCATCGATCATCTGTGTCCGAATTACCTCCGCTAGCCCCTTGAGGCCGGGCAGGGATTGGCGACGAGTGGGGTAGTACAGCATGAATGGTGCGCCCATTGATGCCCAGTCTGGCATCACAACTTCAAGTGCGCCGGACGAGATTTCGTCCTGCACTCTGAGTTCCAGACAGTATGCCAACCCCAATCCCTGCAACGTTGCAGCGAGCAGAGAGTCGGTGCTGCTCACCCTCAGCATTCCGCTGGGAATTACCTTGACCATACGATCACCGTCGCCAAGTTCCCAGCGATAGATTGAGCCGTCGCCGATTCTGTTCTCAATACAAACATGCCGCCGCAGATCGCTTGGATTCTCAGGTCTCCCAGCATGTTGCAGATAGCTGGGCGCTGCCACGACCACCCACTTAAGCGGATGTGTAAGCTCCAGACCAACCATCCCCTCTGGCACTCGGTCACCGTATCGAATGCCGCCGTCAAAGCCTTCCGCTACTAAGTCCACCAGGCGTTCTTCTATCACTAGATCAAGATGGACGTTAGGCCAGCGTTGCTGAAAGCTCCACAGCACTGGCCAGAGTAGGAGGCGCGCCGCATCGTGTGATAGCGAGATCTTGAGCATCTGGATCTCTGACTGCTTCCGAGCCCGAATCGCGGCTAGACCCTCTCCAATTGTATCTAGGCCAGTGGCTGCATAGCGTTCCAGTTCGCGTCCTTCAACGGTGATCGAAAGCGCACGGGTCGTACGATTAACGAGACGCACACCCAGTCGATCTTCCAGCCGCTTTAAGGCGTGACTTAGAGCTGAGGCAGATAAGCCAAGTTCGAGGGCGGCGGCGCGCATTGATCCATGCCGAGCGATCTCGATGAACGCAGCTAGATCTGAAATGCTTATTCTCTCTAGATCACCTTTCAAGACACTTCACCCGGGTATCGATTACTAAACGTGCCAATGATCCGCCGCACAAAGCATGATTTATGGATCGAACGCAGTGCAGATGCTTCCCCATTATCGCCGAGGATGGCATGGCAAGAAGCTGCGCCGTCGACGCTTTCGATCATTTCTGAATTGAAAGAACTTCAGCAATAAAATTGCTACTTGCGCATGTTCGCCGCAGTAAAGTTGCGTCTCCTCCACGGTCGCTGTACTCAAATTTGCTTGGGCCAGAGTGACCAATCAACTGGGATGAACATGTCAAATTCGAATAGTGATTTGCCTGAGCACGACGATGAAGCCACGCCGGTCATCGGCCGCAGACAGTTTATTGCGGGAAGCAGTGTGGCCATCGCCAGCGGAATTGCTGCTTCCTCGGCATTCGGTGCTGTGCCCGCTGCGGTACTCTCGGAGGCGCAGGGTCAGGGCCGCCCGCGAGCCGGCCTGATCGACCCTCGGCAGGCATATCCTCGGCCACCCTACCCGCGCCAAGAACAGCCTTGGCCGGGGCTTGCGTCGAAGATGCGTCCGCTGCCGGACCACGGTGAGAAAACCTATCGAGGCAATCGGCGCCTTGAAGGCCGCAAGGCACTGATTACGGGAGGAGACTCAGGAATCGGTCGGGCCGCTGCCATTGCATACGCCCGCGAGGGTGCCGATGTGGCCATCAACTATTTGCCTGAAGAAGAGGAAGATGCGCGTGAAGTTATTGCGCTGATACGCGCAACCGGCCGTCAGGCATACGCTTTACCTGGTGATATTCGCAGCAAAGACTTTTGCCTGGATCTTGTGCGCAAGGCGGCATCGGCGTTGGGCTCGATCGACACCTTGGTGCTGAACGCGGCGTATCAGCAGCAGGAGCCGGACATTCTAAAGATTACCGACGAACACCTCGAGAACACCTTCCTTACCAACATCAATGCAATGGTATGGATGACCCAAGAGGCACTGCGTGTGTCTCTTCCGCCTGGAAGCGTCATCATCGTTACTACGTCTGAGCAGGGCTACGATCCGTCCCCCTACCTGGTCGACTATGCGATGACGAAGAGTGCGCAGGTTAGCTACGTTCGCTCGATGGCTAAGCAGCTTGGCCCTAAGGGGATTCGGGTAAACGGAGTTGCTCCAGGTCCTATCTGGACTCCGTTGCAGATCAGTGGCGGGACTGCATCCGAGAAGATTCCGAACTTCGGGGGGGACAAGCCGCTAGGACGCGCAGGTCAGCCTGCTGAGCTGGGTTCAATCTTCGTCCAACTTGCGGCAAGCGACGCCAGTTATGCGAACGGCCAGGTGTATGGGGCCGAAGGTGGCGCTGCACGCCCCTAACTTGCGTCACAGACGACCCCAACTCCTTTCATGACTCAACTACACCTGGTCGCCAACGAACGTAGGAGATAGACCTTGACAGAAGCAAGTTACAGCCTTAGAAACCGCTGCGTTGCCATTACTGGCGCCGGTTCGGGGATCGGACTGGCAACGGCGGAGATGATCTTACGCAGTGGTGGAAGCGTTCTTGGAGGATCCAGGCGTTTAGGTGACTTCAAGCGGCTACAGGATGAGTTCGGCGCTGATCGCGCCTACTGGATGCGTCTGGATGTGCGCGATCCGGATAGCGTGGGTGCCTTCGCATCTTGCGGCATTGATCACTTTGGAAGCGTACATTCGGTAGTGGCCAACGCCGGGGTTGGCTACTACGGCGGAGTCGCTGACGCAAGCGATGATCAAGTCATCGAAATGTGTGAAATCAACTATCTCGGAACGGTCCTCACGGTACGTGCTTTCCTCCCTCATCTTCGTAGCGTTGGTGGCGGGGATATTTTGATCGTATCGAGCGTCGCAGCTCATCGCAGTGGGGCGGACGAAGCCGTCTACGCAGGTACCAAGGCCGCCCAGCTCATTTTTGCGGGCGGCTTGGACCGAGAAGTAAGGAAAGATGGGATTCGCGTGAGTGCCATCTGCCCCGCAGGTACTCATACATCTTTTGCCGTGGGTCACGGTCGCACGGCCGACGATCCCCGTTTGAGCGAATTCATGGCCGCGCAGGATGTAGCCTCGCAGATTGTCTATTGCTTGCAGCAACCGCGGACCTTGCGGACCGGCGTATGGACGACTTGGAGCATGAGCCAGTCCAGCTGAGGTGCTGCCCAGACAGCATCGGTCGGCCACAGTTTGATACCTGACCTCAAGACGCAAGCCAGCCCTCGACCCGATATGGGCGTTTTCCGGAATCAAGCGAGGCAGCCATTCCCCAGCAATAATGCCCGTTACCGGATTACCCCGAGATGTCGCACACATACCTGAAGTCACGACTTGCTCTTCCCACGCTGACAGTTGCTATTGGTCTGGCCCTTTCTTCGCATGCCAGCGCTGAAGCTTTGACGCATGCCTCCTCCGTCAAGCAGTTGGACACCTTGGTCGTTACCGCCACCGGTGCCCAGCAGTGGATCAGGGATGCGCCAGCCAGCATTAGCGTTATCAGCCGCGAGGAGATCGAGCGTAAGCCGGTCACCAGCATCGGCCAGCTGCTGAGTACCGTCCCTGGAGTGACCGGTGGCTATGCACTGTCCGGAGCGCAGTCGAAGATCCGCCTGCGTGGACTGCCCGAGCAGTACACGCTGATCCTGATCGACGGCCGCCGCCAGGGCAACTCCTCCGGCGTGAACTACCGCGACGACCTGGGTCCGCAGGATCTGAACTGGCTGTCGCCGGACATGATCGAACGAATAGAAGTGGTGCGCGGCCCGATGTCGTCGCTATACGGTTCGGATGCGATGGGCGGCGTGATCAACATCATTACCCGCAAGATTTCCGACCACTGGGGCGGCTCGGTCACCTTGAACCACAGCGTGCCCGATTCATCCACCCGCGGTGATACCACGCAGATGGGTGCCCTTTTCAGCGGCCCACTGACCGACAACCTGGGGATCCGCATCGGGGCCAACGTGACCGACCGCAAGTCCGATCGCCTTGAGGGCCAGACTCCGGGCAGCAAGGCGGAGAATGCCAACCTGCAGTTCCACTGGCGCCTCAACGATGACCACGCACTGACCATAGAAGGGTCGCGCGGCGTGCAGCGCAACACCGGCAGCGGTGATGTATATGCCTGGGGTCTGTCCAAGCTGGTACAGACCGGTTACGTGCTGGGCCATGATGGCCGTTACGGCGACTCCACCACCTCCAAGACCACCCTTGTGCGGAACGACTACCAAGACAAGGGCAGTGCGGTGGGCAACCATTCGAAGGAAACGGTGTTCGATACTGCCTTCACCACCGCTTTCCATTGGGGCTTCGAGCACAGCCTGAACGTGGGTGGTCAGTGGAAGCGCGAGCAGCTGGAAAACAGCGACACCATCGGTACCGTACCTGTGACTTGGACCGGCAGCAGCCGCATCAGCCCGACCAGTGAAGCGGACTCATGGGCCTTGTTCGCCGAAGACCACATCACCCTGCACGAGCGCTTCGTGCTGACTCTGGGCGTGCGCTGGGACAACACCGACAACTACGACGACAACGTGAGCCCGCGCATCTACGGCGTGTGGCACCCGGCAGACGCATGGACAGTACGCGGCGGTGTCTCCAAAGGGTTCCGCGCGCCCAATCTTAAGCAGGGCACCGCTGGTGCGGCCACCCAGTCTCTGGGACGCGGCTGCGGCAGCCTGACCCCGGAAGGCTGGAACAGCCGGCTGATCAACGCCGACGGCACGACCGGCTGCTACATGGCCGGTAACCCGAACCTGAAACCGGAAACCAGCACCAACTATGAGCTTGGCGTGGGCTTCGACCAGAACGGCTGGTCCGCATCGGCCACCTACTTCCTGACCAACTTCGACGACAAGATCGAACAGGTGCCGCTGCGCGAGATCCCAGGCCAGAACACTAGCTTCGTAAACGGCTTCTGGTGGACGGTGGCGCAGAACATCCAGAAGGCTCGCACGCGAGGCGTGGAAGCCAGTGTGACCGTGCCGCTGCACGAGCGACTGAGCTGGACCACCAACGCCACACGCATGTTGGAATCGAAGAACCGCACCACCGGCGCCAGCCTGCTAGTGGTGCCGAAGATCACCGCCAACACTTCGCTGAACTGGAGCGTGTCCGATGCATGGTCGCTTAACCTCAGCGCGCAACACATCGGGAAGCAGCTTGTGTCTTCGTCCAGACCTACCTTCGCCAAGGCATACACCACGGTGGATCTGGTCACCGCTCTCGATGTGAACGAAAACCTGACCTTGCGCGTCGGCGTACTGAACTTGGGTGATGTTTCCACGCTTGAAGAAGGCAATAATTACGACGGCGGCGCACGCACGCTCTTTGTGGGCGCGACCGCGCGCTTCTAAGGCGGGTTGATCAGGTCAGGAGATTGCGTTCGGTTCAGCACGTTCGATCACGTCGATGATTGCAAATGAACTTTGCCGCACTCGGGTTTGGAGAATGTAAGCCCGAGTGCGGCTCTAATCGCAATCCTCCGGTCAAACGCTAGCATTCGAGAGCGAGCCTGTTGGAAGAATGAGGGTCTAACCGAGGTCTATTTGTAGGACGACGCTGGCACTATTCGCTTGGCTCAAGGGTAAAGACGAATGGTCCGACTTCACCCAAGCCGGACCATTCGCCGCAATCAATTACTTCTTCTTCGCAGCCGACTGCGCCTGAGCGTCGCACCTGTCCTTCAGCGCCTTGGTCTGAGGATCGGCAAGATCCACCTTGAACTTCGTCCGGTCAGCCAGCTGTTCACACGTAGCAGGCTTTGCCTTAGGCGCCTCCTTCACTTCCGACTCGGCATGAAGCGCCGGATCATGTGCGAAGGCCGATGCGGACGCTGCAATGGAAGCGAAAAGGACGCTGATGAGGGCAAAACGATTCTTCATGTTGCTTCTCCTAGGTTGATTTCGGCGTTATGCCGGGTGTCACGGCTGGTAGAGGTCGGCTTGGTAGCCGGTAATTTGCACCTCGATGATCACGGGGGTGCTGCCGCGGTTCTGCCAGTACCACCCATGGGTACCTTCAAAGGGAGCAATGAACGTTCCCTCGGCCTGACGCTGGGCGCCTTCAACGGCGTAGCTGGTCCAGGGGCCCTTCACGTCGGGACGCTCGCCGTGCATGTCCACGGCAACATCAGACGTGGCCTTCCAGCTGAAAACCATCCCAGCGCCCTGAGCCATATGGGCCTTCACCTCCTGGCCCTTACCAGGGGCAAGCTCGATCGTCAGTGAGTCCTGCCGTAAAGGAGTGCTGGCGAGAGAGACAGCGGCGGGTTCGAAGGCCTGCTTGCCATTGCTCCCGAAGGCAACCTTGGCCTTCTCGAACAGCGCCGAGACGGCTTCGGCGCTGCCAGCAGATGCCGGAACTGGGGGAGCTACGGCCTCTACCTGGTCAGTGGAGGCTAGGGCGTCCAGACCCAGAACCTTACCTACGCCCGTAGGGTCGATTCCGTACTCCGCGGGAAGCACGGTGGTGAGCAGAATCACCCCTGCAACGGCAGCGGCCAGGGCGGTGGATTTCAGCAGCTTGCGAGTGCTGGGCAGCTGATTGGAAAGCGTGATGGACATGAGTACCTCTGTAGATTCAGGAAACGAAGTAGCCGGTGAGCTGCATGCCAACAAGCACGAAGCCGGCGCACATAAGGGCGGTGTTGATGCTGTACGCCTGTCGATGGAATGACGGCAAGCGGCGCCAGAAGCCCATCACGATCAAGATGCCTGCGAGCGCGAGCAGCTGTCCGATCTCGACCCCCACGTTGAAGGCGAGCATGTTTGGGACAAGCCCGTCAGGTGAGAGCGAGAAATCCTGCAGCTTTGTCGCTAGACCAAAGCCATGGAAGAAGCCAAAGATCAGCACGGCGGCTTTGGTGTTGGGCTGTACCCCAAACCAGCGCTTGAACGCGCCCATGTTGTCCAGCGCCTTGTAGACAACCGACAGGCCAATGATTGCGTCGACCAGGTACGCATTCACATGCAATCCGCCCAGGACACCTAGCAGCAAGGTGGTGCTGTGGCCGATCGCGAACAACGTCACGTAGATGCTGACATCACGCATCCGGTACAGGAAGAAGATCACCCCGAACAGAAACAGGAGGTGGTCGTATCCAGTCACCATGTGCTTGGCGCCGAGGTACGTGAACGCGATGAGCTGCAGGCCGGTACTGTCTTCCAGGAAGGCCTGGTCGCCTTCACTGACGCCATGCGCCCAAGCAACGCAAGGCAGAAGGATGGCTGCAAGCAGGTAGAGCCACGCTTGGGTTCGTTTGGAAATGGTCAACTGCATGTTCCTGGGAGGGGTTGAGATGGACGGGTTCACGCTGCGTCCTCCTTCCGCTCATCCCCTTCGCGGTGGATGAGGCGATAGAGCGCCGGCAACACCAGCAAGGTCAGCAGCGTGGAGGAGATGATTCCGCCGATAACGACCGTCGCCAGCGGGCGCTGAACTTCCGCGCCAGCCCCAACGTTTAGGGCCATTGGCAGGAAGCCCAGGCTGGCAACCAGGGCCGTCATCAGCACGGGGCGCAGCCGGGTCAGTGCACCTTCGGTTACCGCTTGGTGCAGGGGAGTGCCCTGTTCCCTAAGGCTCTTGATGAAGCTGATCATGACCAGGCCGTTGAGCACGGCGACGCCCGACAGCGCGATGAACCCCACGCCTGCAGAAATGGACAGGGGTATGTCACGCATCCACAGAGCCACCACGCCACCGGTCAACGCAAGTGGAACGCCGCTGAACACGATGGCAGCATCCTTGCCCGAGCCGAACGCCATGAAGAGCAAGCCGAAGATCATCACCAGGACGACCGGCACGACCACGGACAGCCGCTTGCTGGCAGAGATGAGCTGCTCGAAGGTACCGCCATACTCAATCCAGTAGCCTTCCGGCAACTGCACCTCCTGACCAACCTTCTCTCGCAGCTCCTCTACGAACGAACCAAGGTCGCGACCACGTACGTTGCTGGTGATGACGACGCGACGCTTGCCGTTCTCGCGACTGACCTGGTTTGGGCCTGGCGCAACTTCAACTTTAGCCAGCTGCCCCAGCGGAACGAACGCTCTCTGTTCGCCGGAACTGGCCCCGACGGCGACGGCTACCGGTAGCGATGCGAGCGTCCGGGTGTCCTGACGCAGGTTCTCGGGCAGACGAACGACGATGTCGAAGCGACGATCACCCTCAAAGACCTGACCGACCGCCTCACCGCCCAGCGCAACAGAGATGGTCTTCTGGACCTCGTCGATCGAAACGCCATAGCGGGCCAAAGCACCCAGGTCAGGCGTGATGGTCATAAGAGGCAGACCACTGATCTGCTCTAACTTCACGTCTGCGGCGCCTGGGATGGAACCTGCGGCGTCCTCGATCTGGCTGCCGATCTGCGCCAGCTGATCCAGGTCGTCACCGTACAACTTCACCGCCACCTCGGCGCGTACACCGGCAATCAGCTCGTTCATGCGCATCTGCACGGGCTGGGTGAACTCGTAGTTGTTGCCGGGAATTGCTCGGACAGCCTTCTCCAGCTCAGCAATGAGCTGCGCCTTTGGCTTGCGGGGATCAGGCCATTGGTCGCGATCCTTGAGCATGATGAAGGTGTCTGCGACCGACGGTGGCATGGGGTCGGTCGCTACCTCTGCTGTGCCGATCTTTGCGACAACCTCATCCACCTCGGGGAACTTCTTGATGGTCGCTTCAAGCTGGCGCTGCATGCCGATGGCTTGCGTCAGACTAGTGCCGGGAATGCGCAGCGCGTGAAGCGCAATATCACCTTCGTCCAGATTCGGAATGAACTCAGTGCCCATGCGACTGGCCAGAAGACCCGCCAGTACGGTGAGGACGGCTGCACCACCCACAACCAGTTTGCGAGCACTGACTGCCCGCTCCAGCATCGGGCCATACAGCTTGGTTACGCCCCGCATAGCCTTGGTTTCCTTCTCCGAGACCTTGCCCGTGACAAACTGAGCAACCGCAGCGGGAACGAACGTGAGGGACAATGCCATCGCACCAGTCAGCGCGATAACGACGGTCAGGGCCATCGGGTGGAACATCTTTCCTTCCACGCCGGAGAGCGCAAAGATCGGGATGTAGACGGCGGCAATGATGAACAAGCCGAACAAGCTGGGCTTGATCACCTCGGCACTGGCGCTGGCGGCCAAAGCAAAGCGCTCATCCCGGGTCAACAGACGCCCCAGGGCGTGCTGACGCTCGCCGAAGCGGCGCAGACAGTTCTCAACAATGATGACCGCGCCGTCGACGATCAGACCGAAGTCCAGCGCACCCAAGCTCATCAGATTTGCTGAGACACGGTTCTGGACCATGCCGGAGATGGTCAGCAGCATGGTCAAAGGAATGACCGCGGCCGTGATCAGTGCGGCGCGAAGATTTCCGAGCAGAAGGAACAGCACCGCAATGACCAGCAGGGCACCTTCCAGTAGGTTCTTCTTGACGGTTTCAATGGTGCGGTCGACCAGCTCCGTACGGTCATAGACCGCATGCGCGCGGACACCTTCTGGAAGCGTCTCGTCGATCTCCTTCAGCTTGGCAGCGGTTCGCTGAGCGACTTCGCGGCTGTTCTCACCAATGAGCATGAATGCAGTACCAAGTACCACTTCCTTGCCATCTTTGGTCGCTGCACCCGTTCGCAGTTCGGTGCCCTCGTGAACGTCTGCGAGGTCACCGACGCGAAGCGGCAGCCCCTCGCGATTGGCGACCACGATCTTGCGCAGGCCGTCCATGTCCGCCACTTGGCCAGGAACGCGCACAAGGTACTGTTCACCACTCTTTTCAATGTAGCCGGCACCCACGTTCGCATTGCTGCGCGCCACGGCCTCCATCACATCCTGCATGGTCAGCTCGTACGCCTGAAGCTTGCGCGGGTCAGGCGTGATGTGGAACTGCCGCACATAGCCACCGACGGTGTTGACCTCTGTAACACCTTTCAGATGTCGCATCTGGGGGCGTACCACCCAATCCTGGAGGGTACGAAGCGCCATCGGCGTCCAGGTCTCTTCAGCACCCTTCTCGGCTTCCACGGTGTACATGAAGATCTCACCGAGACCGGTGGCGACCGGGCCCAGCGTTGGCTTCAGCCCAGTTGGGAGCTGGGATGCGGCTTGCTGCAAGCGCTCGGCCACCTGCTGCCGCGCGAAGTAGATGTCGGTACCGTCTTCGAATACAACGGTGACCTGGGAGAGACCATAACGCGAGATGGACCGCGTGTACTCCAGCTTGGCTAAGCCGGCCAAGGCTGTCTCGACGGGGAACGTTACCCGCTGCTCTGCCTCCAGTGGAGAGTAGCCCGGTGCTTCGGTGTTGATCTGGACCTGGACATTGGTGATGTCAGGGACGGCGTCGATTGGCAGCCTGCTGTAGTTCCAGATGCCCAAGCCTGACAGCGCCAGGACCAGAAGCAGCACAAGCCATCTATGCGCGATGGACGCGCGAATGATTCGCTCTAGCATGATGGATCCTTAGTGGTCGTGGCTGGCGCCAGACTTCTCGATGTCTGCACGGATCAGATAGCTCTGCTCGGCGACGTACCGCGTTCCGGGCTTCAGTCCGCCAAGAACCTCTGCCCACTCGCCATCACGCTTTCCAAGCTCAAGCATGCGCACCTCATAGGTATCGCCCACCTGCGCAAATACGACGGTAAAGTCGCGAAATCGCTGGAGCCCTGACTCTTTGACGGCCAGTGGAACAGGTGTCTCGGCAATGATGACCTCGGCCGAGACAGCCATTCCTGGACGCCACTTGCCGTCACCATTGGGGATACTCACGCGCGCAACCACGCTTTGGCCGCTGCTTGCCAGCGGAAGCAGGCTTTGGAGCCTACCTTCAGTCTCCAAGGCACCCGTGGCGGAACGGATCCGCACTGCTTGACCTGGAGCGAGACGCTCGGCGTCAGTGCCCAGAGCTCGTAGATCGACCCAGACCTCTGACAGATCGGCAACGTCGAACAGTGTGTTGTCGGCGGCCACATCACCAACACTGGTGTTGCGCGCAAGAACGATGCCGCTGAAGGGAGCAATCACCGCGTAGGTGCGCATGCTGTCATTGCCTTCAACCGTCGCCAGCGTCTGCCCTGCGGAAACGCGTTGGCCCATCTCGACCGACACGCTGCGGACAATACCTGGGAATCGTGCTTTGACGGCGGCCTGGCGGCCAGTGTTGACCGCGATGTTCCCCATCAGCGTGACCGTATCGCGGATAGTGCCAGCGGTAGCCTCTTCCACCACCACACCCGCATCCTTGGCAGCGCTTGGCTCGATGGTGGTACGGCCCTCATAGGACTGATAGGACCAGGTGTGTGTCTTTCCTCCTACCACTGCGTCTGCCTTCACGTCGAAAGAATGAGGTTCCACGACCTCGCCGTTCCCCACGAGATAGTCGTTTTCGGCGGTGAAAGTGAAATCATTGACCTCACCGTCGAGGCGCTTCAACTGCATTGTTGCCTTCACCTCATTCGGTGAGATCGGCTTGTCATTTCGATAGGCGTAGAGGCGGAACTGAGGAGGCGTGTTGGTTTCATAGACGGTGACTTCAAGTGCGAAATCACCATCGCGGAGCATGCGACCGCGGTTGGGGCCGCGCTCGTAGTCGCCGGCCGCGGCGGTGGACTCTGCGGCTTCTTTCTCAACCGGCTTTTCACCGCCACAGGCGGCCAGTGCCAGCGGAAGCAACATAAGAAGGGCGTAACGATTCATGGGCGGATATCCTGGGCGGAGGCGGTGAGGCGATCTGCCTCGACCAGCAATCGGAGATAGAGTGCGGCGGACTCGACTTCGCGCTCACGAAGGTCGAACAGCGTCTTCTGCGCCTGGCTCAATGCGAGATAGGAGAATCGACCCTCCTCGAAGCCACGACGGCTCTGATTCATCGCCTGCTCCGCCTTGGGGAGCTGCCGCTCACGAACGGAGGTGACCTCCAACTGCGCTTGGCGCAGCTGTTGATAGACTCCGAACAGCTCCTGGTTGAGCTCCAACATTTGTGCTTCACGGCGTGACTTGAGCGCACTCAGTTCGTAGTCGACTTCGGATACCGAGTAGGCTGATCGACGCCGGGTTCCCAAGGGAACCGAGATCGACATGACCAAGCCACTGTCCTTCGTTGCTTCAAGACGGCGAAGTCCAAATCCAACACTCACGTCAGGCTTCGCGCTGGAAACGGCGACATCGCGGCGCGCGGCAAGAATTCTGGACTGGGCATCGAAGGCACGTTGCTGTGGCGCGTTCTGAAGGCGTTCGGACAGCGTCTGGTAGTCATCCAGCGGGGGGAGGATGTTTGTATCGCCGGCGACGGTGTCGAAGTCAGCGGTGAAAGAGCCCCAGGAAGACGCAAGCGCCATGCGCGATGCCTCCAACCGCTGGACTGCTTGATCACGCTTGAGCTCTGCATCGGCCAGGGCGATTTCAGCGGCCCTCAGGTCTGAGTCCGGGTTCCGTGCCGCAGAGACCCAGCGGGCCACCTCTCGCTGGAGCGCGCGGGCCATACGAATCCGCTCTTCCGCATGCTCGACATGCTCCTGCGCCGCAAGCACGTCGATGAATCGACCAGCGGTGCGTGTGGCGATGGCCACCCGGGTCACATCAGCCTCTCGCTGGGCTGCATCGACCTCCGCGCCGCCAAGCGCTTGGCGGGCCGCCCGCTTGCCACCCAGTTCCAGAATCTTGGATACCCGGAACGTTGCCTCGGCAGCGTCCATACCTCGCACGCTGCCACTACCGGCCACGTTCTCCAGTTCTCCGCCGAGCACCAACGGGGCTGCTAAGCCCTCTCGCGCCGCACGGTTCTTTGTCGCCTCTATTTGTGCGGCATCTGCCTGCACGCTTGGGTGAGTGCCAAGGGCGCGGGCAACCGCATCCTCCAGGCGCAGCACTTCGGCGGCGTGGCCAGGAAGGGCCACACCGCAGGCGCCGGCAACAGCCAGCGCCCACACACTACGGAATTTCACGGAAGCCTCCGGAAAGAAAGTCAGAACGACGCGCCGCGTCCCGCTACACGGGAGGCGCGCTCAGGCTGCTAGAGCGCAGCTAGGGTCGTCAGACGATCGGAGGTCGGAAGGGTGACGCCGGGTGCCCTGCAGGCACCCTCAGAAGTCGCAGAGCATGGACTTCACCGGCCAGCGGTAGTGAAGCCAGGTAGACGTGGGGCGTGAACAAGCTTCCAGCGAAACTCGCGTCTGCCTGATGCAGTACCGCATGAGCGCCAGTGGCGTGATCCGGGTCCAGATTGTCGCCCGCACCGCCGGCATGTGAATGGCCATGATCCACCGCTGCTGCGATGTCATGTTCCAATCCGTGCAGTTCGCTGAGCTGGATCACCATCGGCCGCGCAACGACACTCAACAGCATCAGCGCAAAGAAGCTGATCCTGAGGGCAAGGCCGTGGCGGGCGGAAAGACGCATATGGGTTAGCTTAAGCGGGGCTGGCTGGGGTTGTCGAGGGGCCGAAACTGGGCGCAGCCCATCGGAAATACCCCACATAGGGCGGTGGCCGGGCCTTAAGCGCACCCGGCCACCGCTCACCGCTGCGGTTTACATCTTCTTGATCAACTCGTACTCCCCTCCGGTGCGGAGCAGAAGCGTTACGGGCTCCTCGCCCCTGTTGCGCCAGAACCATCCGTGGTTGCCATCGAAGGCAGCCAGGAGCACCCCCTGCTTGGTGGCTTCCCCTCGACCCTTCTCATAGCTGATCGCTCGACCGCCGCCGTCTCCGTGGGTGTCGAAGTTCACGACGCCGCCTTCAACAGACCACTGGTAGCTGGCGCGCTCGCCCGCCTTCATGACGAGCTTGATCTCGGTGCCCTGGCCCGGCGTCAGGACAACCTGTTCTTCGTCCCGCCATTCGGCAGCGGTGGCCGCATTACTCGCGGCAGGCTTCTGAGCAACTTCAACGGTCTTACGGTTCTGCGTGGACACCTGCGTCAGCAGGGCGGCTGCCTCGTCTTCGGCGGCCTTTGCGTCCATCGCAGCGTCAGCTGCCGCTTCCTCGGCAAGCTGTTCCTTGATCTCCCCCATTTCCTTCAGACCAAGTACCCGACCAACACCAGTGGGATCGATTCCGTACTCAGATGGCATCACCACTCCAACCAGGAGGATGATGGCGATGCCGGCGGCAATTGCGGTGGTGCGTCCCAGCTGGCGGCTGGTGGGAAGGTCGCCTTCGGCGGGCTTACTGTTGTACATGATGTAGTTCTCTTGAAAGTCAGGAAACGAAGTAGCCAGTGAGCTGCATGCCGATCAGAATGAATCCGGCGCAGAGCATGGCGGCATTGGCGGTGTAGGCGTGCTTGAAGAAGCTGGGCGTGCGGCGCCAGTAGCCCATTGCGATCAGAATCGCGCCAAGCGAGAGGATCTGGCCGATCTCCACGCCGACGTTGAACGCAAGCAGGTTGGGCAACAGACCATCGGGTGAGATGTCGTACTCGATGATCTTGGTTGACAGACCAAAGCCGTGGAACAGGCCGAAGATCAACGTCGCAACCTTTGTGTTTGGCTGGAAGCCGAACCAACGCTGGTAGGCGCCCAGATTGTCCAAGGCCTTGTAGACCACAGACAGACCAATGATTGCGTCGATCAGGTAGCTGTTGATGCCCACGTTGAACAGCACACCCAGCAGCATCGTTGTGGAGTGCCCGATCGCGAACAGCGTCACATACAGCGCGACATGCTTCATCCGGTACAGGAAGAACACCACGCCCAGGAGGAACAGGATGTGGTCATAGCCGGTGGCCATGTGTTTCGCGCCCAGATAGGCGAATGCGATCAGATTTACTCCAGATATTTCCTGGATGTAGCCCTTGTCGCCTTCGGCGATCGCGTGAGCCAACGCCCCGTCAGCTGTGAGTAGCAGCATGAACAGGGAAAGCAGTGCGAGTAGAGTTCGCGGCCAGTGCGACAGTAGTGGGGGTTGGAGAAGGACGCGCGAGAGCGTCCCGGATTCAGAACTGGGGATCATGATGAGGATCTACGAATGCGGTCAGCGGACCTCCGCCAAAGCTATCCGCTACGACACTGGGAACCGGCGCAACGTGCTACGAGTGCGCAGAAGGCGCGCACGGCACGTCACACGGATCACTGCGCGTAAGCGGGGTCCGGGCGGGGAACGAATGAATAATTTCTTGCAGCGACGAACGTCCAGTAAGGATTGACTGGACGGGCGCTGCCAAGCCTCTGCTCAGTGCGAGCACGAGGCCTGGGTCTCAGGCGATAGGAGGCCTGAACAGGGATGAGCGATGATGCTGAAGCTCTGCCGCTGGCTGGTGCCAGGGATGGATATCGCTCAGATCAACTCGAGCGGGTCCAGCAAGGCTGGCCAAGATGCCTACAGAAGCCGTCAGATCGGCCTGGTGCAACAGGCTGTGCAATCCAACCGCGTGTTCAAGATCACGGTCTGCGGCATCACTCACCCCAACATGGGGGTGACCATGTTCCACCGCAGCCTGCACGATGTGCTGCAAGCCGTGCAGCTCACCCAGATGATTCAGGACGGGTCGCACGAGCAGACTCGCCACCAGCATCATGAAGATGCAGCTGCGCAACAGCACGCTGGTTGGTAGACGAAGGGATCGCACGGGCAAAGACTAGAGGCTTGTTCTGGCAAAGTCGATATGACAACGTCGGGCGCGAGCGGTGAAAATGCCCTCTCGCGCCCCTTGTTCAAGTTTCCGTCATCCAGGCCAACGAGGGTGCACGTCGTCGATGACATACCGATGTGAATGCTTGCCGTTGGAAGAGGCGTGTTCCGCCCAGTGGGGATGGTCCGCAGCCAGATCGTCGTGACCGTGGGAAATCTCGTCCGGGTCATGGGCGGGCCAGATTCTCCAGGCGAACACGAATCCGGCGATGCCGACTACTGCCAGTGCCATGATCGCCACTGGCATTCCAAACTTCGCACCCACGGTTCCCGCCAGAGGGTAGGCAATCAGCCAACACACGTGGGAGAGAGAGAACTGCGCTGCGAACAGGAATGGCAGATCGGTGGATTCCGCTGATCGTCGCAGCAATCTGCCGCCAGGAGTCACCAGCCCCGCATAGCTCATCCCCAACAATGCCCAGCCGGCGAGCACGATGGGCCAACCTATGGAGGAGGGCGAGAGCAGCCAGGTAAGACTGAGGGTCACAAGTACAATGCACATTGCAAGGGCTGCGGAGAGCATCACACGCCTGTCAGCCACCCGATCGAGAACCTTGGGGAGGACAAGCGCCGTCAGCATCGAACCGCCACCGAAAGCTGCCAGCGCCCATGCCACCTGTGACTCTGCTCCGCCGAGAACGTTGCGCACCACGACGACAGTGTTCACGAACACCATGGCGCCGCCGGCGGCCGCACACAGATTAAGGGCAAGCAACCCTTTCAGCCTGGGCGTCTTCAGGTAGATCCGCATTCCTCGAATCGCGCGGGCGTAGGGACCGTCCTTTCTCAGGGAAGGAGCAACGAAGGGGAATGCAGTTGAGAACACCAGCATGGCGGATATCACGAAGCCTACGGACGTACCAGCGAACAGGCCGTGGAAGCTGATCAGCGTCAGCAGAGCAGCGGCCAACGCGGGACTCAGCAGGCTCTCCAGGTCATAGGCCAGGCGCGACAGGGACAGTGCTCGGGTGTAGTCGCGTTCCTCCTTCAGGATTTCCGGGATCGTCGACTGGAACAGAGGGGTGAAGCACGCCGAGGCCGACTGCAGCAAGGCAATGAGCAGGTACACCTGCCAGATCTGGTTGACGAACGGCAGACAAAGCGCCGCGCCCGCCCGCACCAGGTCGAGGGCAATAAGCACCGGTTTGCGTAGATTTGCCGGGACGATCGCTCCGGACAGAGGGGCCAACAGCACGTAGACAATCATCTTGATTGCCAGAGCCGTACCTAGCACAGCGCCCGCCTCAGCCCCCGCCAGGTCATAGGCCAAAAGAGAGAGCGCCACGGTAGCCAAGCCCGTGCCGATCAGCGCGATAACCTGCGCAGCGAACAGGTTCCTGAATGTTGGAAAGCGTAGGACCTCGATCATGGCTCACCTCTAGATGGAACAGTGGAAAGCGCCGCTGCCCTGCGGATCGTAATCCGATCCGTAGGGCAGGACGTGAAGCCGTGGAAGGGGCTTGTGCTCAATCGACTTCGGGTACCGGCAGGGGGTCTTCAATGCCCGCGGCCTTCCTGCGCGCAGTTCTTCGGAGTACCAGCCCGCACAGCGCAGGCAGCACGAACAGCGTCAGTACGGTTGCCGTGGCAAGACCCCCGATAACCACTGTAGCCAGTGGCTTCTGCACTTCGGCGCCCGTACCCGTTGCAATCGCCATCGGGACGAAGCCCAGGGAGGCAACCAGCGCGGTCATAAGAACCGGTCTGACGCGCTCCATTGCACCCAGTTCGACCGCCTCATCTGGCGGAAGCCCCTCGTGCAGGCGTTTCTTGATCGCGGAGATCAGAACCAGGCCGTTGAGCACCGCGACACCAGATACCGCGATGAAGCCCACAGCGGCTGAGATCGAGAAGGGGATTCCTCTCAACGCCAATGCGAAGAATCCACCGGCCAGAGCAAGTGGCACTGCAGTCAGTACCGTACCTGTCAGCAAACCGTTGCCAATCGCCATGTAGAGGACGGCCGCAATGAGGATGAAGCAGAGAGGCACAATGATCGCCAGTCGCTTCGTTGCTGCCTGCAGATTTTGGAACTGCCCGCCCCATTCGATCCAGGAACCGGTGGGCAACTGCACCTGCTGGCCAATAGCCGCCTTGGCGTCGTCAACGAAGCTACCCAGGTCACGCCCGACCACATTCGCTTCCACATAGATTCGACGTTTGCCATTGTCGCGGCTGACTTCGTTCAGACCCTGCGTGAAGCGGAAGCTGACCAATTCACGAAGCGGAACAGACTGACGGCCTTCCTGACTGCCTGGCGGCAGCATGACCGGAACGGCTCCCAGTACATCGAGATCGCTGCGGTCCACACGGGGCAGACGAACCACTACGTCGAAGCGCCGATCACCTTCGAAGATCTGGCCCGCCATGCGACCTGCCAGCGCAGCAGACACTGTGTCGGCCACTTCCTTGACGGTCAGTCCGTAACGGGCGATCGCGGCCCGGTCGAATGCCATGTCAAAGGTCGGGAAGCCTCCCGTTTGCGCCACACGGACATCCGATGCGCCCGGAATCTTCTTGAGGACGCTCGCAATCTTGTCAGCGCTGCCGGCAAGCGCCGTCAGGTCTTCGCCATAGATCTTGACTGCAACGTCGCTACGAACGCCGCCGATCAGCTCATTGAAGCGCATCTCGATGGGCTGGGTGGCGTCATAGTTGTTACCAACAAGAAAGGCTGTCTTCTCTCGAATCCTCTCGATCACCTGCTCTTTGGTCTTCACTCCATCCGGCCATTGGTCCTTGGGCTTGAGGATCACGTAGTTGTCGGACGCGTTGGGCGGCATGGGATCTGCGGCCAGGCTTGCGGTACCGGCCTTGGAGTACACCGTCTGTACCTCCGGCAACGTCATCAGTGCCTTCTCAAGAGGAAGGTCGATGGCGACGGACTGCTCGATCGATGTGGACGGGATGCGAACGGAGGACAGGTTGAGATTCTGCTCATCCAATGTGGGCATGAACTCCCGACCCACAAAGCCAAAGGCCACAACGCCGGCCACCAGGACGCCAAGACCACCGGCCAGGTAGGGCATGGGTTGGCGGATTGCGCTGCGAAGCATCGGCTGATAGCGGCTCTTGGTGGCAGCGACTACCCGTACTTCTTTCTCGGAAATGTGGCCCTTGAGCATGACCGCCACCATCGCCGGAACGAAAGTGAGGGAGAGCACGAATGCAGAGGCCAGCGCCAGCATCAGGGTAATTACCATCGGGGAGAACATCTTTCCCTCGACGCCCTGGAAGGTCAGGCATGGCACGAAGACCAGGAAGATGACCGCCTGCCCATACACGGTCGGGCGGACCATCTCCTTGGACGAGGCGATCGTTTCATGCAGCCGCTCCGATAGATTGAGTGGGCGCCCAAGTGCATGCTGTCGCTCTGCCAAACGGCGCAGCGCGTTCTCGACGATGATGACCGCGCCGTCGATGATCAGGCCAAAGTCGAGCGCACCCAGACTCATCAGGTTGCCAGAGATCCCGAGCTTGTTCATGCCGATCGCGGTGATCAGCAGGGACAACGGAATCACCAATGCAGCAATGACAGCAGCTCGCCAGTTTCCGAGCAATGCAAATAGGATGACCACGACTAGAAGAGCGCCTTCGGCCAGGTTCTTGGCGACGGTCTTGATCGTTGCGACAACCAGCTGGGATCGGTCCAGCGTGGGAACAATCCTCACGCCCGGCGGCATGGTCTTGCCGATCTCCTGCAGCTTGTCACCCACTGCGGCCGCCACAGTTCGGCTGTTGGCGCCAACCAGCATGAGTGCGCTGCCAACGACGGTCTCGTAGCCATTGCGGCTGGCGGCACCGCGGCGGAGCTCACCGTCAACGACCACACGTGCGACGTCTCCCACTGTTACGGGAACTCCGTTGCGATTGCCCACAACGGCACGGGCAATCTCGTCCACGGAGCGGATGCGGGCGTCTGCGCGCACCAGATAGGACTCGCCCGACCTCTGGATGTAGTCTGCTCCGACCGACAGGTTGGCATCCTGCAACGCGTCGGCTAGGTCGGTATAGGAGAACCCGTACTCTGCGAGCTTGCTCGCATTGGGCTCAACGACATACTCCTTGACGTAGCCGCCGAGGCTGTCGACGTCTGCTACGCCCGGCGTCGTGCGCAGCTGAGGCCGCACAATCCAGTCCTGGACTGTGCGCAAGTAGGCCAGACGTGCCATGTTGTCCGTCAGCCGTTCCCCCTGATCAGTCAGGAACGAACCGTCGCTTTGCCAGCCAGGCTTACCATCATTTCGCGGGGCATCTTTGCCATCTGGGTGGGTGAATTCAACGCTGTAGTGGAATACTTCGCCCAACCCGGTCGAAACCGGGCCCATCAGCGGTTCGGCACCCTCCGGCAACTGGGGCCGAGCCTGAGTCAGTCGCTCGGTGACCTGTTGGCGCATGAAGTAGAGGTCTGCGCTCTCATCGAAGATCACCGTGACCTGGCTGAAGCCGTTGCGCGAGAACGACCGGGTGTTCGCGACGCCCCGAAGTCCTGCCATCGCGGTCTCGATCGGGTAGGTAACGCGCTTCTCGACCTCCACTGGACTCAGCGTCGGGATGACGGTGTTGATCTGGACCTGCTTGTTCGTGATATCCGGAGTCACGTCGATCGGTAGCAGGTTCAGTTGCCACCCGCCGATCACCGCAATCACCAGTGTGATGAACAGAACCAGCCAGCGGTGCCGTACGGCACCCGTAAGTACTTGCTCGATCATTACTCGTCTCCGCCCGACTTTTTCATCTCGGCCTTCACCAGAAACGCATTACGGGTAGCAACCGGGGTTCCCGCAGTGACGCCAGAAAGGATCTGCGCCATACCACCGCTACGGAGGCCAATGAAGACCGGCTGTGCAGTGAACCCCTTACTGGTTCTGACGAAGAGGACGTCTTTTCCGTCGATGTTCTGGACCGCCTCTTCCGAGACAGACAGCCCCTCACCCGATCCGGAAGCGGTGACCAGCCGGACCTGCACACCGTCACCCACAACCAATCCGTTCGCCTCTGCGCTCGGGGTGATTACGACTGTGGCAGCCCTTGTCAGCCCACCTACGGCGGCAGCAACTGAACGGACCTTGCCTGAGGTGACGCTTCCGTCGGAGCGGGTAATGGACGCGCTGTCGCCGGCCTTGATCCGACCGGTGTCACCCGCACGAACGGAGGCCTGAATCTCCACGCCATTGGAACCTGTGACCCTATAGAGGGAGGCCTGCGGCTCGACGAAAGCGCCCAGAGTCACTTGCGAGCTGCTGATGGTTCCATCGATAGGGCTGATGACGTTGACGCTACCTCCTCCATCCACATTGGCGGTGCGTGCCACCAGGGCAGCGCGTTGTGCTTCTGCTTGCGCTGTGAGATAAGCGGCGCGACTCGCCTCGGCCTCTTGTCGTGCCAACACGCCCTGTGCGAGCAACGACTCATCGCGCTTGACGTTCTTTTCGGCGAGGGAGAGGCTGGCGCTGGCCACACGAAGGTCAGCCGCAATACGGGCCCCATCAGGGCTGGCTACGCGTGCCAGCACTTCGCCCTTCTTCACCTTGTCGCCCACCTGCCGGATGACATCGGTGACGTTACCGGCCGCACGTGCCACCACGACGGCCTCACCACCGGGGATTGCCACGACCGAACCCGATGCGGTGATGTTCGCCGCTACCTGAGCGGAAGTGACGGGCTCCACCGAGATCCCCGCAGCGGCAACATACTCCTTGGGAATCGCGACTTCCTGAGCCGCCTCCGCCGGCGCACTGGCGCTGGCTTCGTCTTTCGCGGGGTCGACCACCGTCTCTGAAGGGGCGGATAAGCGTGCAATGCCAAATCCTGCGCCAAGCGCCAAGGTAGCCACGCCGATCATCGTCAGGGTGTTAACAGCCGGAATACTTCTCTTCATCTACATGTCTCCAAAGGCAATCTGACCGCTGGCCACGGCGAGCGATGCGTAGGCGGCAACGCGTGCGAGTCGTGCATCCACCACGCTCAGCCTCGCGTCCGTCAGCGTGCGACGGCTAAGCAGCAGCTCAACCAGTGGGGTTCTACCGGCCTCGTATCCCAAGCGCGCCATTCGGTAGGCTTCCGTGGCTGCTTCCTCTCCCTTGGAGGCAGCGATCAGTCCTCGCTTGGCGGCGTCAACACGCGCAAGCGCAGTCGCACGGTCCGCCTGGCTCTGGAGGCGTGCGGCATCCAATCGAGCACGGGCGGCGTCGCTCCGTGCTCGAGCCGCGCTGATCCCGCCACTGTTCCGGTCAAACAATGGGATGCTCAGAGACACGCCGACGACCAATGCGTCCCCACCGGCGGCGAAGTTGCGACGGCCTGCGGTGAGGTTCAGGTCCGGTGCCCGCTTGAAGCGTTCAGTGCGCAGAACCGCATCGCTCGCGTCGACGTCTGCCTTCGCAGACAGGACAGATGCCGAATCGACGTTCGCAATTGCGGGCGCAACCCACTCGCGCACCAGGAGTGACTCGGACGTGCCTGAGTAGGGTTCCGCTCTTCCCGCCAGTACTGACAGTTGCTCGAGAGCTGCAGCCGCCTCTGCCTCTCTTGAGGCGGCAATCGCTTCTGCTGAGCTCAAGCCTGCCTGGGCTTGTGCTACGCGCAGGCTGGCCTCCTTTCCTGCGTCAACCAGCGCCTGAGCTGCCTTCAGGTCGCCTCTGGCGCGATCAACATCTTCGGCAGCAATGTCGCGCCGTATCAGCCCAGCTTCGGAAGACGCGTAGGCAACAGCCAAGGCTGCGGCGAATTCGACTTGCGCCTGGTGCTGGCGAGCTTCGGCCGCCTGCAGCCCTTTCTCTCCCGCCTGGATTCGAGCCCCACGTTGGCCAAAGATCTCGAGTGGCTGGCTGATGGTGTAGGTCGTCTGCCGCTGGCTCGCGCCATTGCTGGGGGGAGCGTTGAGATTCTCTGCGAGGGCATCAATGGTGGGGTTACGTAGCGCTCGCGCTTGGCGGGCTTCGCCCGCAGCGGCAGCTGTGTCGAACCCCTTTTCCTGAAGGAAGGGGGATTGGGCCCTGCTCTGCTCGAGCAACGCGCTGAAGTTCGGGGCGTCCGAGGCATAGGCCGCAGAGATACTGGTCAGGGCCAGCATCACCGTCAGGGCAAGCAATGATGGTTTCATGAGGATCCGGTGCAGTGGGGCCGCAATCTCGGCCGTCTTTCTGCACTACGCGGCCTGCGCGGCCTTCCCCTCGAATCCGGCGAAAATTTATTTCCCGCGGCTCAGTGCATCTGTCAGTTTGGCCCGCGCTCTCAGGACGCGACCCTCTATCGTTTTGAGACTGATACCCAGGGCGGAAGCTGCTTCAACCTGGGAAAGGCCGACGAAGGCAGTCAGAACCAGAGCTTCACGCAGGCTCGGGTCGATCGTGTTGAGAACCCTTCTTACTTCTGCGAGCTCAAGCTGAGAACCGGCAACCTGCTCTGGCCCGGCCTGCTCGGAATGCAGGGCGCGTCCTTCCTCATCATCCAAAGGCTTGGCCCGAAACAGGAAGTGGCGGACGCGTCGAAACCGTTGCGTATCACGAACCTTGTTGATTCCAATACGCATCAGCCAAGGAAGTACCGAGCGCGTCGGATCGTACTCTGACAGGCCTCGCCAAGCGGCAACGAATGTCTCCTGCACGACATCATCGACGTCGGTTTCGGGCAGACCCATGCCTCGAACCATCTGCTTGATTGCTGGCGAGTGACGGCGGACCAGGCGAGCGAAGGCCTCAGCATCACCCGCCGCAGCTTCAACTGCCCAGTTGTTGTCGTCCTCGATGGTCACAACGTTTGTGGGGCTCAGGGAGAGTCGGTGCGAAGTGCTTCAAGGAGTGCCTTGTCGTAGGCCGGCCGGTGCTCGGGTTTCAAGCCCTCGCGCATCTCGAACACATGCTCGAGCGTGATGCGCTGGAGATCGCCCGCAGCCCGCTCCACCTCACGACTTGCACGTTCCACCTGGGGGTTCCATTTGGGGTCAGCCGCGATGGCGTCCGCCAGCTGGCGGTTGGCAATCCGCAGGCGCGCTTCGATCTCACCTCGCCTTGTTGCGAACAGCTGTTCCTTGGCCTGGAGGATCTGCTTCTCCGAGTCGTCCAGAGGCACCACGGCGTGAAGGCGTTCATGGAGATCGCTGTGCCCAGGATTGAGCGAGTGCCAGATCCAGCCGATAGCCAGCGCGCACACTACGCCAATGATGGCGCCAGCGATTGTTGCCAGCGGCAGCCTCATGAGGGGTCCGATTGCCATCAGCGTTCCACCAGTAGAGCGTATGGGGACATGGAAGCTGGGGCCGCGACCCATGTCGGGCGCGAGGGTGCCTGGGTGACAAAGAAGGCGGAGCCTACTCCTCCGCAGGTAAGCACCGCCGCGAGCGCCGCGCATGCGAGTGCCCGGCGGAACTCTCGCTTACCGGCCCATTGCGAAGGGGAAGCTTCCTGGGACAGGCGTCGGACCAGGCTATCGGTGGCCCGATCATGGCCGTCTGGCCTTGTAGCTGCCGAGGCTCTGGACAGCCAATCGTCTAGATCATTCATGTGGAGATCTCCTCATCCTTCCCTACTTATACGCCTGCCGTGGGGAGATCCCCTCAAACCTCTGATTGCTGACCTCCCCGCGGGTTCTCAGATTCACCGATGAGCACCGGGGCGAAGCTGATCCGGCACTGGGAGGTTCACAGGTCTGGACGTGATTAGTGCCGTGTCAAGAGTTCAGAACGGATGCTTCAGCGCACACGGTTCTAGAGCATCCGAGAAGCCCAGTGAAGAAGGAAGCGCTCTTGCTCCGCCGTTTCCACGGCTCCGGGACGAGCACTCCGAACTCTGGCCATAGCTTCTTCAGCGCTTAGGCATGATCTGCTCTCGAGCAGTAGCATCGAAGCCACGGTGCCCGCTCTGCCAAGCCCTCCTTTGCAATGAACGACTACTTTGTCACCGCGGAGCAAATCGTCAGTGAGGACGGGGCCTAGTCGTGTCCACTCGTCCAAGAACTGAGGATCCGGCGCTTCTCCATCACGAATCGGAAGACCATGCCAGTGCAGGCCATGAGCGCGCGCGCGTTCGGGTAGCGACCCTATCCCGAGATCGTCGAACTCCCACGGTTCAATCAAGGAAAGCAGATGGCGACATCCCCAAGCTGAGACGGACGCTAGATCGAGCTCGAGATCTCTACACCACGAGCCCGTCATTGCAACTTTCTGATGCTTACCGGGGGCAAAGGTAACGCCTATGGTTCCTCCGTTGGCACCGACGGAAAGTCCCGCAATCTGCAACGGATGAGACAAGCTAGTTCTGTGCACAGAATCCTCGAGTATTGGGGGCTGGCGGTGTCTCACTGCGGCGTCCGAAGATTGCATCCACGGCACACTCCATCCACTAAGGCCGCGCCTTGGGCTTTGTGCTGCCTGGATTGAGGCGCTCCTCAAGACGCTGGATCACCAGCTGCAGCCCCTCGTCTCCATCAGAATATGGTGCAGCGAAGAGAGGGGCTTCAATCCAGAGGAAGTGTTGGCCGGGATGCACGTAGGCCCCGTGATCATCCAGCAACAGTGCCTCGCCAAGTTCTGCCGAAACGAATCGAAGGTCCTTCGTCGGACCGTCCCATTCGATGTATGGGAGATGTTGAGACCATTCGGGAGCGCGTCCCTCCAGCACCAAGAGGGATGTAATCTCTGCAACAACCTTTTGGGGTACAGAGGTGAACATGACGATCCGATTGAAGGTGCTGCTGGCATAGTTTAGGAACTCCATCAGGCCGGGTCGGGGTATTTGACTGACGGCATTGGAGATAAGTGTTCCCTCAAGGTCCAGTGCAAGAATGATTGGACGCATCTATCAAGTCTCGTGATTCTTGGTTCAGCTGAGCCAGGGAAGTGGGTAATCGAGGGCCTCTGTTTTGACTAGATTTCGCCCAAGGATGGAGCTGCAAGCCAGTAGTCATCGCCTATCTTCAGTATGCTTTCCAGCGCTACATCGATCATCAGTGGTCGTCGCCAACCTGTGTCAGGAAGGAAGCAATAGTCGGTTCTTCGAAGTTCACCCGCGGCCGCCTTTACTACCAGCCAGCGCGTCCTCCTTCGCATCTCTCGGGAAAGCACTTCTAGTGCGGCGTCCTCGTTGCCACCGCTACTAAGGAACTGGCTCGCTGCTCCCCTTACAGATGACCAGAGCACGTATCGTTTCCGCCCCAGGCTCAGACGAGTCCACTCCTCATCCTGACTTCTCAGGATTTCATCTACGCGGTGCACTCCGATACGGTGACGGCGCAGCAATGATGTGAGATAGGCGCTTGCCTCTCGATCCGCTAGCTGGCGCCAGATCCAAAGTCTTGCGTGTTTATCAAGCGTCGGGCGCCAAGCATCAAGCATCCCCTTGAGCGCTGCATCAAGGTCATCAGGAAGAATCAGGTCATCGACGTAGGACCAACTGACCGGTTCGTAGAGAGAGCGCTTAACGGCTCCGTTGCCTGAACTGGAACCGGTCACAACACCTGCGCTTTTTAGGAATTGCAGGAGTTGCTGGGCGACAGCAGGGTCTGAGGAAACGGGCGCGCTAACGGAAGTGGAGCGTTCAAGCGCACACCAGGCGCAGGTGTAGAAAGGACCAAGCGATACGACAAGTGAGTCGAGCTCGGGCCACGAAGGAAGGAGGGTCTGTTGGCTACGGCCATAGATCACTCGATCCCCGGCAAATTAACCAGTCCGGATGCTACCAAGGCGGCACGATGTCGTCTACATGATTTTCATGTATGCCGTGCCCCGGTCATAGATTTCCATCCGCTCCTTGAGGCGGACCGGATGGCTACGAAGACGATCTATCAGAACCCGTACCTCCGTTTGGTCGGAAAGCTTCGGGAGCATCGGGAGATCTTGGGCATCAGTCAGACTCAGCTTGCTGCCCATCTGGGGTGGCCCCAACAGCGCATTTCTTCAATAGAGTCTGGATCACGTCGTCTAGACGTTCTCGAATTCTGCCAAATGGCATCTGCGCTGGGTGTCTCTCCAGCTGAGGTGTCTGATCTGATCTGCAAGGCTCTAAAGGCAGTGCGAGTCTCGAGGATCAATTGACAAGGCTCACATAAGTCGAAAGTCTTATTTCAAGCATAAGTAATTGATTTATATGCTTTAAATAAGTTTTCCGTTGTTATTTAGTCCTTCAGCAGCAAGTGAGTGCGCTGCGGAGAGGCGGCGCCAGCCGCCTCCCGCAGACCGCGCCGGTCTCAGTACGGCACCCAGGCATCACGCCAGGCTGCGCCCACGCCCGGCCGGTACGCGTCGGCGTTGACGTTGCACCACGCGCCTTCAGGGAACGGGCGGCAGGCATACAGCCGGCCATCGCTGCCCTTCACCACGGTCTGCCCGGGCACATAGCTGCCGATGCCTGCCGGGTACACGTAGTCGAAGTCGCCGCCCGGCGAAGGCGTGCCCGGATCGGGTACCCGGGTGTCCAGCTGGAAGCGGTTGCCTTCTTTCAGATAGACCCGGTTGCCGGTCGCCGACGCCGTCGGCGTGATCGTGCCGTTGGACAGTACGCCCACCCGAGCGTGCTGGCTGGCGCCATTGACCTTGCGGGCCAGCACCAGCGGCCACTGCGCGGCCGCCGTCTGGCCGCTGGCCAGTGTGGCCTCCACCCGCTCCACATCGTTGCCGCTGGCGTTGAACACGCGCAGCGCCAGGACGGTGCCGACCGGCAGATCGCCACGCGCGGTGAGCGGGCCGGCATCCTGCCACTGCGATGCCGGGGGAGTGCTGCCGCCCTCGAAACGCACATCCATGCAGGTGTAGAACGCTTCGGTCGAATCCGCGCGCTGCCACGTGTTGTAGATCACGTGCTGGCCCGTGCGCTGTGGCAGCGGGCACTGCAGCCTGTACGTGCCATCGGCGGACAGCGGGGTGTTGCCCAGTGTGCAGAACTCCTGCAGGTCCGCCCAGCGCAGAGGACTGCCCGGTGTCCAGCCTTCGCGGGTAACGAAGAATCGCCAGTCACGCGTGGCATGCGGTGCGGTGGCCTTGAACACGAAGGTGAACCTGCCGTTCGCATCGGGTTGGATCGGCGTGGTCTGCCAATCACTGCGGTTCAGATCCAGGCCGCGGAAGGTCGGGTTGTTGCCGCTGCACAGCGTGCCGTCGGGTACGACGGCCTGATGGTTGCCATTGGCGTTGGCCTGGTTGATGCCGTTCCAGTCGTAGAACGCCTGCGAGCCGGCGAGTGCTTTCGCGGCGGCGCAGGCCGGGTTGGTTGGATTCTCCGGATTGCCCTGGAAACAGGCGTAGACGCGACTGGCCGGCGTGGTCATGGTGCCGTGCGCGAATGCGCTGCTGGCCAGGCAGATCAGGCCGGCGGCTGCGAATGAGCTGGCCAGCACTACACGTGTGGATCGGATTGACATGGCGCATCCTTGTGGTCGTCGATGGGAACGGTGACCGCAGGCGTTGCGCTGCGCAGCGGACGGTCGGCGGCACCTCGGCGAGTATCGAGGTGCGTTGCATCGCGCGGTACCTTGGAAGTGCCGTTCCGTGACTGCCTGCGTGAAGCCTTTCCCACAGGCTTCACGCAGGCCTGAACGGATGCGCAGAAGGTCACGCGTCGTGCGTGGTGCCGATCACGCGACGCCGTGTGTCAGCGCGTCCTGATCCACCCGGTCCGCCTGGCACGAAAAACACCCGTGGCCTGCGTTGTGCAACTGCACGAAGGCCACCGCGGGATCGGCGAACAGCACATCGAGCTGCACCCCGACCTCGTTGCCGGGGCAGACCTGCCCGCTGATCATCAGTGCATCCTCGTCGTAGGCGCGCAGTGAGATAAGCCGTCGCTCGACGTAGGGCGGAACGACCCCGGCGGGCAGGACGCAGCGCGTAGCGCCGCGCTGCACGAAGATCGGACCGGACGCGCGATAGGGCGAGTGCGTGGCCAGGTGGGTATGGGGCAGCAGAAGCAGTTCGGCGCCACTTGGGGGGTCGGACAGGCTGACCCGGCACGGATGGCCGCCGCGATCCCCGGCCCAGCGTCGCAGGATGCCCTGCGCGGCCAGCGCGCGGTCGCTCTGTTCGAACAGGTGCTGGAAGGGGCGGTGATCGAGGCCGCTGAGGTACCACGCGTTCATGGGAATCTCCTGGGTTCGCCATGAGTCTGCGTGGCCGACGGCTGCGCTGCTCGCCATGATGCGACGCCGCATTCGATCCGGCCGACATGGGCCTGGCTTTCCAGTGACGATTGCCCATCGCCGCCAGCCTCCTGCCCGTGTAAGTTGGGTCACATCTTCCGCGGCAGCCCGTCGTGGTCGACAGGAACGTCTTCCAGGGGAAACGAGCACGATGCAAAGACACCACCTCGCACTGGCCGGCGCGCTGGCCAGCCTGCTGCTTGCCGGTTGCGGCGCAGCGCCTTCCGGCAGCGCCGATGCGGCGGCGGAAACGCCCGGCCGCCGCTACGGACAGATCGACTTCCAGCCCTGCACATTGACCACGATGGGCGCCAGCGCCAACGTCGAGGCACAGTGCGCCACCCTGCAGGTGGCCGAGGACAGGGCGCAGCCGCAAGGGCGGAAGATCAACCTCCGTATCGCCTGGCTGGAATCGGGCAACAGTGGCTCCGGCCAACCGGATCCGGTGTTCTTCCTCGCCGGCGGGCCCGGGCAGGCGGCCAGCGAGGTGGCGGTCATCGTCGATACCGCCCTGCGCCAGGTTCGCAAGCAACGCGACATCTTCCTGATCGACCAGCGCGGCACCGGTGGCTCCAACCCGCTCAACTGCCTGGGCGCAGATGGCAAGGAACTGGCCTTCGACGAAGAGGCCCCCCCCAGCGAGGCGCTGCTGCGCGACTACGCCCAGCGCTGCGCAAGCTCTCTGCAGGGACGTGCCGATGCGCGGTTCTACACCACCCGCGACGCCGTTGCCGATCTGGATGCCGTGCGCCAGGCGCTGGGCGTGGATGCGCTGAACCTGGTGGGTGGTTCCTACGGAACCCGCGTGGCCCAGCGTTATGCCGCGGCCTATCCGCAGCACACCCGCAGCATCGTCATCGACGGCGTCGTTCCGAACGAGCTGGTGGTCGGGGGTGACTTCGCCAATACCTTCGAAGACGCGATCAATCTGCAGTCGGCCCAGTGCCGCAAGGACCCGGCGTGCAGCAAGCGCTTTCCGAGCGACACCAGCAAGCAGCTGCGCGGCGTGCTCGATACGCTGCGCGCCGCGCCGGTGACCGTTGACTACCGCGACCCCGGCACGAACGCGCCGCGGCGCGACGTGCTGACGCCGGACAGCGTGATGGGGCTGGCGTTCGCCTTCTCCTATGTTCCGCAGTACGCCTCGCTGTTGCCGCTGGTGCTGGACGAGGCTGCGCAGGGCCGCTACGCGCCGCTCGCCTCGCTGGCACGCGGTGCCAACCGCAGCATGGGCTTCCAGATCAACCGCGGCATGCAGTGGTCGGTGATCTGCAGCGAGGACGCTCCGCGCTACCACGCGCCAGCCGCCAATGCCGAGCGCCTGTTCGGCAACGAGGTGGCCAGCGCCTTCTTCGCGCCGTGTGCTGTCTGGCCGCACACCGCGGCCCCCGCCGCGGATGCCGCACCGCTGCGCAGTGAGGTGCCGGCGCTGCTGCTGTCCGGTGAACTGGACCCGGTCACGCCACCGCGCTACGCCGCACAGGTGCTCAAGGGGCTGCCGCAGGGGCGCGCACTGGTCGCGCGCGGCCAGGGCCACGGCACGCTCTCCGCCGGCTGCATGCCCCGCCTGCTGGGCCAGTTCATCGACAGCACCGATGCCAAGGCGCTGGATGCCAGCTGCCTGGATACGCTGAGCTACGTGCCGGCGTTCACCTCGTTCAACGGATGGGAACCATGATCGTCGCCGACAACCTGCACAAGGCCTTCGATACCCGCACCGGCCGCATCCAGGCGGTGGCCGATGTCGGCTTCCGCGCCGAGGACGGTCGCATCACCGGTCTGCTTGGCCCGAACGGTGCCGGCAAGACCACCACCATGCGCATGCTGTACACCCTGATGACGCCTGACCAGGGCAGCATCAGCGTCGATGGCATCGATGCCGCGCGCAATCCCGTGGAGGTGCGTCGCCACCTGGGCGTGCTGCCCGATGCGCGGGGCGTCTACAAGCGGTTGACCGCGCGCGAGAACATCGCCTATTTCGGCCGGCTGCACGGCCTGTCCGAAGCTCGCATCCGCGAGCGCATCGACGTGCTGTCGCAGGCGCTGGACATGGGCGACATCCTCGACCGCCAGACCGATGGCTTCTCGCAGGGCCAGCGCACCAAGACCGCGATCGCGCGCGCACTCGTGCACGATCCGCGCAATGTGATTCTCGACGAGCCGACCAACGGCCTGGATGTGATGACCACCCGTGCACTGCGCCGGTTCCTGCTGGGACTTCGTGAGGAAGGGCGGTGCGTGATTCTGTCCAGCCACATCATGCAGGAGGTGGCTGCACTGTGCGACCACATCGTGATCATCGCCAAGGGCACGGTCATGGCCGCCGGCAGTGCCGATGAGCTGCGCGCGCAGTCCGGCGAAGCCAATCTGGAAGATGCGTTCGTGAAACTGATCGGCAGCGAAGAGGGCCTGCACGCATGAGCATGATGTCGACCCTGATGACGGTGATGCGCAAGGAGCTGCGTGATCTCTCCCGCGACCGCCGCACGCTGATGCTGACCCTGCTGTTCGGTCCGCTGCTGTACCCGGTGCTGCTGCTGGGCATGGGCAAGCTGGCCGAGAGCCGCGTGCGCACGCAGATCGAGCAACCGCTGCAGATTCCGACCATCGGCGCGGACAACGCACCGAACCTGGTCCGCTTCCTGGCCGCGCAGGGGCTCAACGCCAGCGCAGCACCCAAGGACCTGGCTGCGGCCATCCGCAACCAGGACATCGACGTCGCGCTGCGCATCAGCGATGACTTCGGCGAGGACTGGGCCGCGGGCAGGCCGGCGCTGGTGGAGGTGATCAAGGACAGCACCCGGCGTGCCGCCGAAGTGCCCAGCGCACGCCTGGAAGCGGCGCTGGCCACCTACAACGGCCAGGTGGGCGCACTGCGGCTGATGGCACGCGGCGTGGATGCCCAGGTCGCGCGTCCGCTGGACGTGGGCAGCCAGGATCTGGCCAGTGCCGAAGCGAAACGGGGCATGATCCTGTCGATGCTGCTGCCGGTGCTGTTGACCCTGACCTCGTTCATCGGCGGCGCCTATCTGGTGATGGACGCCACCGCCGGCGAACGTGAGCGGCAGTCACTCGAGCCCCTGCTGGCGACGCCCGGCTCACGCAGCGCGATCGTAAGTGGCAAGATCGCCGCCGCCTGCGTGGTCGGCTTCGCGTCGCTGCTGTTGACCCTGGTGGCTTTCAAGGTCAGCGCGCAGATCGCCCCGGGCAACATCGGTCGCCAGTTCAACATGAATGTCGGCTCGATGCTGCAGATGCTGCTGGTGATGCTGCCGATGCTGCTGATCGGTACCTCGCTGCTGACCTTCCTGTCGGCGGCGGCCAAGAGCATGAAGGAAGCGCAGAGCCACATGACCTGGCTGATGCTGTTGCCGATGCTGCCCGGCTACGCACTGGTCGCCTACCCGCTGAAGAGCGAGCTGTGGCAGTACGCGGTGCCGTTCCTGTCGCAGAACCAGATGCTGCTGAAGGTCATCCGCCATGAAGTGATCAGTCCCAGCGTCTGGGCGATCTATCTGGGCGCCAGTCTCGGTCTGGCCGCACTGCTGTGGTTTGCCGCCGTGCGCCGCTACCACAACGAACGCCTGGCGATTTCCGGCTGACCGCCACTGGAAGCGCCGGGCCCTGCCCGGCGGATAGGGAACGAGGCCCGGTCATTCCGGGCCTCGCTGTTTTCAGGTTCGCCTTGCCTGCCAAGCGGCGAAGCGCCGGGCGATCACCGGGGCCAGTCGGTCGACGTTTTCCCAGGTATCGGCGACGTGGTACAGATCCGGGACATCGGCCCCAGCTGTTCCTCATAGTCTTCGAGATACTGGCCATCTTCGAGGTCGTAGTATGCGGCTGTGAACGTGTTGGCCTCATCACTGATCAGGTCATCGACGAATTTGCCATCGCTGTATTCCAGCAGGAACCGGCCGGGTGTCGTTCTGCGCTCCCGCAGTGCCTGCAGGTCCTCTTCTGCATCCTCGGCGAGCTCTTCATTTGCCATGCCCTGTAGCAGCAGCCATGCCAGGTACATGCCAATGTGAGTGGCTCCGGCCTCAGCCGGAAGATCTGCGGGGAAGTCACCGCCGGAATGCCAGCTGGCGTCGTCGTACTTCATCTGTTCCCATCCTGAAATCAGCAGGCAGTCTGGGGCGCGAAGGCAGGCAGAGGAAGTGCTGAATACGTCAGCCCTCTGCATACCGCGCAGGCGTCACCCCCATCTCGCGCTTGAACACGGCGATGAAGGCGCTGGGGGTGTCGTAGCCGAGCGACAGCGCCACGCTGATCACCGGTTCCCCGGCCAGCAGGCGTGGCAGCGCCAGCAGGACGCGCAGGCGCTGGCGCCATTGGCTGAGTGTCATGCCGGTTTCGGCGCGCCAGTGGCGCGCAAGGGTGCGGCTGGACAGTCCCATGGCAAGGGACCAGGCCTCGACGCTGCGGGTGTCCTGTGGTGCACGCGCCAACGCCGCAGCAACGCGCCGCAGGCGCCGATCGCGTGGCTGCGGCAAGGCCAGCGGCAGCGGTGTGCTGGCGTCGATCTCATCGACAATGACGCCGGCAAGACGCTCCTGCACCGCGTCGAGCGGTGCGGGCGCCCAGCGCAGCGCGCGATCCACGGCTGCCTGCAGCAGGGCGCCCGGTTGCACGATGCGTGGGCGTGCCGGGAGTCGCGTGCAGGTCGCCGCGTCGAGGTACAGGCTCCAGCCATTGAACGGGCCGATGCTGGCCAGCGCATGCGGCAGTCCGGGAGGAACCCACGCCATATGGCCGGCTGGCAGCAGCCAGTGCAGGTCGCCTGCCTCGATCCGCAGCAGGCCCTGTCGCGCCCCCAGCAGCTGCCCGCGGGCGTGCTGGTGCCGGGCGGTCCGGCGTGGACGGTCCAGGGCCAGTTGCGCGGTCAGCAGCACCGGCCCTCGGGCGGTGTCGACCAGGGGCGGGTCAATCAGGGCGGGGGATGTCTGATATGCCATATCAACTGGCAGTTATACGGCAGATCCGGCAGACAGGAGCGTCCACACTGCACTCCACCCGCCGAAAGGAGTTCCTCATGCAGCCTCAAGACATCCTCCCTGACCATCAGAACGACGTGGTGGCCAACGGCGTCACCGTGCGCAAGGGCAGCGTGGGCGCTTTCCTTGCCAGCGTCCGCGACTGGCAGGATCCCGCCGGCAGCCCTGCCTCCCGGGCAGCGGCGGAAGCCGACCTGCGCGCGCTGCTGCCGGGTCTGCATGCGTTGGGCCTGTTCCGCATCCTGAGGGCACGCGATCCGGCCCTGCAGCACCTGATCGACGGCGAGCGCTGATACGAACAAGGCCCGGACAGACCGGGCCTTGTCGTGATCGTTGGCGGGGATGTCCCGGCTCAGCCGCCCGGCGCGAACACCAGAGTGCGGCGGGTGGTGACCGGAGCGCTGACCGGCTCGAAACGCCAGCGCTTCACGGCGTTCATGGCTTCGCGGTCGAAGATGCGCGCGGGCGTCGCACGCAGCACGCGGGCGTTCACCACAGAGCCGTCGGTACCCACGGTGATCTCCACCAGTACCTCGCCGGACGTGCCAGCGCGCAGGGCGTCGGCCGGATAGCGGGGGGCCGGCGTACTGACCGGACGCAGGCTGGGCGCGGCGGCAGGTGCCTGGCGTGCGGCATTGGCCTGCTGCGCAGCGGCCTGTTGCTGCTTCTGCTCCGCTTCACGCCGTGCGGCGGCCTGGCGCTCGGCTTCCTCGCGCTCGCTGTCACGGCGGGCGGCATCCTGCTGTGCGGCGATCTGCCTGGCCGCATCGGCTTCTTTGGCACGCTGCTCGGCCAGGCGCTGCTGCTCGGCCTGCTGCCGGGTACGGTCCTCGGCGTCCTTCTTGGCCCGCTCCGCTTCCGACTCGGTGCGCTTGGCCGCGTTCTCCACACCCTTGGCCAGGCCGTCCTTCAGGCGTGGCAGGGCCGGTGCGGAGGCATCCACCTTCTCGATCAGGGCGACCAGGCGCTGCGCCTCGGTGAAGTCCTCGCGGCCCAGATGCTGCTCGGCCGCGATCAGGGTGTAGGGCAGCAGGTCGGTCAGCGCACTTTTCACCGCGGCATCGTCCGGCGTCTTGTCGCGCAGGGCCAGGTAGTACTCGATGGCGTTGTCGCCGGCCGGGGCGTACATGCGGTTCTCGCGCAGCGCCTGGCTGGCCGACTCGCGCAGCTGCTCGGTGCCCATCGACTGCACCTTGGCGGCCACTACCGGTGTCGCCGGCGCCGCAGCGGCAGGCGATCCTGCCGGGGCAGGGGCAGGCGTTTCTTCCTTGCCCGAGCAGGCGGCCAGGGCCAGTACCAAGGCAACCGGCAGCCACCGGCGCGCGGCGGTGATCGTTGTGACGTGCGACATCCTGCTCCCCTCTAAGAAGACGACGTTACGTAAATCATTGATATGCATGGCCGGGACCGTGGGTCCGAGCACGGCAGGGTGGCGTTTCCCGACGCCACCGCCGGCAACGGCGAGGAAGCAATCTAGCATCCCCGCCAGCGCTGCGTACAAGGGCGGCAGCGACGACCGGCGGTGGCGTCCGCGCCACCACCGGCCAGCGCCTCAATGCGCCTGTGCCTTGTCGTGGCTGTTGGACATCAGCTTGTCGGTCCAGGCGATGCCGATCGCCGAGAGGATGAACACGCAGTGGATGATGGTCTGCCAGAGCACGCCCTGCTCGGTGAAGGTCGAGCACCTGGCGGCACCGATGTTGGCAGCGGCGACGTTCATCAGTTCCGGCGCGCACAGCGGCAGGCCGCCCAGCGAACCGCTGGCGATGAAGGTCTTGAGCAGGTGGATCGAGGAAATGCCGATGATCGCCATCGCCAGCTTCACCTTCAGGACGCTGGCATTGACGTGGCTCAACCATTCCGGCTGGTCGGGATGGCCTTCCAGCCGCAGGCGCGAGACGAAGGTTTCATAACCGCCGACGATCACCATCACCAGCAGGTTGGAAATCATCACCACGTCGATCAGGCCCAGCACGATCAGCATGATCTGCTGTTCGCCCATCGAGGCCGAGTGGGAGATCAGGTGCCACAGTTCCTTGCCGAACAGGAACACGTAGACACCCTGGGCGACGATCAGGCCCAGGTACAACGGCAGCTGCAGCCAGCGCGAGGCGAAGATCAGCGAGGACAGCGGGGAGAGGGGGCGTTGGGGGGACATGCAGGACAGTGCGTTGCGGGGGAGGAGCGAGGTTACCGGCCCGCCATGACGGTGCCAAGCCAACTCCCGCACTAGACTTCAGGTTCCTTACCGCACCCGAGCCGCTGCCATGATCGATCTGTATTACTGGCCTACCCCGAACGGCCATAAAGTCACCCTGATGCTGGAGGAAAGCGGGCTGGAGTACCGCATCCACCCGGTCAACATCGGATCGGGCGACCAGTTCAAGCCGGACTTCCTGGCGATCTCGCCCAACAACAAGATGCCGGCCATCGTCGACCATGCGCCGGCTGACGGCGGCGCGCCGCAGAGCGTGTTCGAATCCGGTGCGATCCTGCTGTACCTGGCCGAGAAGACCGGTCGCTTCCTGCCCACCGATGCGCGTGGGCGCATCGCCACGCTGGAATGGCTGTTCTGGCAGATGGCCGGGCTGGGCCCGATGAGCGGCCAGATGGGGCATTTCAATGTCTACGCACCGCAGAAGATTCCTTACGCCATCGAGCGCTACGACAACGAGGTGCGGCGCCTGCATGGGGTGATGGACAAGCGGCTGGCCGGGCATGCCTTCCTGGCCGGCGAGGAGTACACCATCGCCGACATGGCCAGCTATCCGTGGGTCGGTGCCTACGACGCGCTGCCGGCAGATTTCGATGCCTTCCCGAACCTCAAGCGCTGGCATCAGGCCATCGCCGCGCGCCCGGCCACCCAGCGGGCGTATGCGCTGCGCCAGCAGGTCAATCCGAACGCCGGCAAGCCGCTCAGCGATGATGAGCGCAAGCATCTGTTCGGCCAGCGCTGAGGGTCCTGCGCAGGCCGCTGCGCTCGCCGGGCATGGCCCGGCGCTACCCGCCCGTCAACGGCCGATGTGCCGTGCCCGGTCCCTGCCATGGGCAGAAGGTCATGCTGCCTTCCCGCACGGGCTTGGTTAGGATGGGGGCTGATCGCCACCGCACATGCTGCGGTGGCGGACCTGCCGTTTGCCGGGATCCTCCATGCGCCACCTGTTCGCTTCGCTTGCCCTCATGCTCGCCACCAGTACTGCCGCCCACGCTGAAAAACTGACGCTGGAAGCCATCACCGGTCCATTGCCGCTGTCCGGGCCGACCCTGATGAAGCCCAAGGTCGCTCCGGACGGTTCGCAGGTCAGCTTCCTGCGCGGCAAGGACAGCGACCGCAACCAGCTGGATCTGTGGACCTACGACATCGCCAGCGGCCAGACCCGCCTGCTGGTCGACTCCAAGGTGGTGCTGCCGGGCACCGAGACCCTCAGCGACGAGGAGAAGGCCCGCCGCGAGCGCCAGCGCATCGCGGCGATGACCGGCATCGTCGATTACCAGTGGTCGCCGGACGCACAGCGCCTGTTGTTCCCGCTCGGCGGCGAGCTCTACCTGTACGACCTGAAGCAGCAGGGTCCGGCAGCAGTACGCCAGCTGACCCACGGCGAAGGCTTTGCCACCGACGCCAAGCTGTCGCCGAAAGGCGGCTTCGTCAGCTTCATCCGCGGCCGCAACCTGTGGGTGATCGATCTGGCCAATGGCAGCCAGCTGCAGCTGACCGGTGATGGCAGCGCCACAATCGGCAACGGTGTGGCCGAGTTCGTGGCCGACGAGGAAATGGACCGCCACACCGGCTACTGGTGGGCGCCGGATGATTCGGCCATCGCCTTCGCACGCATCGACGAAGCACCGGTACCGGTACAGAAGCGCTACGAGGTCTATGCAGACCGCACCGATGTCATCGAACAGCGTTACCCGGCCGCCGGCGATGCCAATGTACGCGTGCAGCTGGGCGTGATCGCGCCGGCCGCCGCGGCACAACCGCGCTGGATCGACCTGGGCAAGGAACAGGACATCTACCTGGCGCGCGTGGATTGGCGTGATGCCCAGCACCTGACGTTCCAGCGCCAGTCGCGTGACCAGAGGCAGCTGGATCTGGTGGAAGTGGCATTGGACTCAAACCGTCAGCGCGTGCTTGCCCATGAAACCAGCCCCACCTGGGTGCCACTGCACAACAGCCTGCGCTTCCTGCAGGACGGCAGCATGCTGTGGTCGTCCGAGCGTACCGGCTTCCAGCATCTGTACCGCATCGACAGCACGGGCAAGGCCACCGCGCTGACCCACGGTGACTGGCCCGTGGATGAACTCCTGGCTGTGGATGAAGCGGCCGGCAAGGCCTATTTCCGCGCCGGCATCGAGACGTCGCGCGAGAGCCAGATCTACTCCGTCCCGCTGCAGGGCGGACAGGCGCCACAGCGGCTGTCCAAGGCGCCGGGCATGCACAGCGCCAGCTTCGCGCGCAACGCCAGTGTCTATGTCGACAGCTGGTCCAACAGCACCACACCGCCGCAGATCGAGCTGTACCGCGCCAACGGTGAGAAGATCGCGACGCTGGTGGACAATGATCTGGCCGATCCCAAGCATCCCTACGCGCGCTATCGCGATGCGCAGCGACCGGTCGAATTCGGCACCCTGACCGCTGCCGATGGCCGGACGCCGCTCAACTACAGCCTGATCAAGCCTGCCGGCTTCGATCCCTCCAAGCGCTATCCGGTGGCGGTGTACGTCTATGGCGGCCCGGCCAGCCAGACCGTCACCGACAGCTGGCCCGGACGTGGCGATCATCTGTTCAACCAGTACCTGGCGCAGCAGGGCTACGTGGTGTTCTCGCTCGACAACCGTGGCACCCCACGGCGTGGCCGTGAGTTCGGCGGCGCGCTCTATGGCAGGCAGGGCACGGTGGAGGTGACCGACCAGCTGCGCGGCGTGGCATGGCTGAAGCAGCAACCCTGGGTCGACCCCGCGCGCATCGGCGTGCAGGGCTGGTCCAACGGCGGTTACATGACCCTGATGCTGCTGGCCAAGGCGTCCGACAGCTATGCCTGCGGCGTGGCCGGTGCACCGGTCACCGACTGGGGGCTGTACGACAGCCATTACACCGAACGCTACATGGATCTGCCGGCACGCAACGAGGCCGGTTATCGCGAAGCGCGCGTGCTGACCCACATCGACGGACTGCGCTCACCCCTGCTGCTGATCCACGGCATGGCCGATGACAACGTGCTGTTCACCAATTCGACCAGCCTGATGAGTGCGCTGCAGAAGCGCGGCCAGCCCTTCGAACTGATGACCTACCCGGGCGCCAAGCATGGCCTGTCCGGTGCCGATGCGCTGCACCGCTACCGTGTGGCGGAAGCGTTCCTGGGACGTTGCCTGAAACCCTGAGTCACAACCGGGAAGGAGCCCGCCGATGAACCACCTGCCCCCCCCTGTTCCTGGCCATCCCGCCCATCCCCCCGGCTGGTGGCGCCGTCACTGGCGATGGGCGATGCCACTGACCGTGGTGGTGTTCCTGGGCGTACTGGGCGGTTCCGCGGCATGGAGTGTGATGCGCTGGGGCGAAGCCGCACGCGAGAGTCCGCCGATGCGTGAGGCGATGCGGCGCGCCGGATGCAGCATCGAGCTGGTGGAGGCCTTCGGCGAACCGCTGCGCGCCGGCTCGCTGCCATTGGGCAGCATGCAGACCGCGATCACCGGTGAGCGCGATGTGGGCCTGACCGTGTCGCTGGAAGGGGCCCATGCGCACGGTCGCCTGTTCGTGCAGGGCATCCGCCGCGACGATGTCTGGGACTACCCGGTGATGTATGTGCTGGGTGCGGACAAACAGACCTTCGATCTGACCGCGCTGGACGATGAGGAGGCTGCGCAGGAGTGTGAACTGCAGGCCTGCCGCGAGCGCGGTGGCTGCCCGATGACGGCCGCGTTCTGACCGGCGCCATGACTTCCCACCGATTGTCGCCATCGCCATGAGCGCGTAGGGTGCGGGCAACCCTGTCCTGGAGTGCTTCATGAAGCCGATCGCGCTGGCCGTCGCCCTGGCCCTGACCGCTGCACAGCTGCTGTCCGCCCCCCCGGCCCTGGCCGCACCGGCCGCCAAGGCCACCACGCCTGCCAGCCCCGCCTGGGTCGCGCGCAGCAATGCGCTGGCGCAGATCCTGCTCGACGCGCAGGGACCGTTCCAGCCCGAGCAGACCGGCTTCTTCGGCGTGCCGGGCTACGACGACAAGGTGGCCGACCTCGGCCCGGACAATGGCGCGCGCTACCGCGCCGCGACAGCCAAGGCGCGCGACGAGCTGCAGACCCGGCTGGCTACGGAGAAGGATCCCAACGTCCGCCAGGACCTGCAGATCATGATCCACGCCGCCAACCAGAACATCGAGGGCAGCGAGCTCAACGACAAGTACCTGCTGCCGTGGACCGATGCGCCGCAGACGGTGTTCAGCGGCCTCAATCTTCTGCTGTCCGACCAGGTGCCGGCCGAGCGCCGGGCCAAGGCGCTTGATCGCCTCAAGGCGTACGCCGGGCTGACGCCGGGCGGCACCGCCTTCACCACGCTGGCGCGCCAGCGCTACGAAGAACGCCTGAAGGACAGCGCGCTGCTGCAGCCGACGAAGATCGAAGTGCAGCAGTCGCTGGACAACGTCGAGACCTACATCAGCGGCATCGAGTCGCTGCTGAAGAAGTACCAGATCAGCGGTGCCGATGAAGCGATGAGGGCCCTGGCGGGGCAGATGAAGGAGTACGCGGCCTGGACGCGCAAGGAGGTGCTGCCGAAGGCGCGTACCGACACGCGCCTGCCGGCGCCGCTCTACGCATACCAGCTCAAGCAGGTTGGCATCGACATCGACCCGAAGCTGCTGATGCAGCGTGCCCAGCTGGAGTTCATGGAAACCCGCTCGGCGATGCAGCAGCTGGCGCCGCTGGTGGTGAAGGAGAAGGGCCTGAAGGTCGCCGATCCCACCGATCCGGTCGCCGTGATCCGCGCACTGAAGGCCGACAAGATCGCCGACGACCAGCTCGAAGGCCACTATCGCAAGGTGATCGACGCCATCGATCCACTGATCCGCGAGCATGGCATTGTCGACGTGCCCAAGCGCGCCATGCAGATGCGCCTGGGTTCGGCTGCCGAGAGCGCCGCCAGCCCGGCACCGCATTTCCTGCCGGCACCGCTGGTGAACAACACCGGACAGCAGGGCACCTTCGTGCTGCCATTGGGCAACCCGGCGGCCGGTGCCGGCGCCCAGTACGACGACTTCAACTTCGGTGCGGCCGCGTGGACCCTGAGCGCGCATGAGGGCCGTCCCGGCCATGAGCTGCAGTTCACCGCGATGGTCGAGCGGGGCGTCTCGCTGGCGCGCACCATGTTCGCGTTCAATTCGGTGAACGTGGAAGGCTGGGCGCTGTACGCCGAAGCGGAGATGGTGCCGTACGAGCCTCTGGACGGGCAGATGATCGCCCTGCAGTTCCGCCTGCTTCGCGCCGCGCGCGCGATGCTTGATCCGATGCTCAACCTCGGCCTGACCGACCGTGCAAACGGCGAACGCGTGCTGATCGAACAGGTCGGCCTGTCCAAGGCCATGGCCACCCAGGAGCTGGACCGCTACACCGTGCGCATGCCCGGCCAGGCGGGCAGCTACTTCTATGGCTACACCCGCATCCTGGAGCTGCGCATGCAGACCGAACTGGCACTGGGCGCGAAGTTCGACCGCCTGGCGTTCAACAACTTCCTGCTCGACCAGGGCCTGCTGCCGCCGGATCAGCTGGCCGACGCAGTGAACCAGGTGTTCGTGCCGAAGTACCGGAAGAAGTAACGGTAGCGCCGGGCCATGCCCGGCGAGCGCAGCGGGGAAGCGAAATGCCGCCGGGCACGGCCCGGCGCTACCCGATCGGTGTGGTAGCGCCGGGCCATGCCCGGCGGGCGGGAACCGGGCCACAAAAAAACGGCCCCGCATTGCGGGGCCGCCGGGGTGGGCCGGGAGGGGGGAGGGGAATCCCGGCCCGCGTTCAACGCCCAGACGAGGAGAGAGGGGCGCTGAACGCTGGAACGCGTTACGCCGCTGCCGCTTCCGCCGCCTCATGCGAGGGCAGCGCAGCCAGTGCACCGGCAATGGCATCTTCGCGATGCTGCGGCGAGTAGGCGATGCCCTCGGCGCGCACGAACTCGACCTCGTTGATACCCATGAAGGCGAACACCTGGCGCAGGAACGGCTCCTGGAAGTCGGCCGGCGAGTCGGTGTAGATGCCGCCACGGCTGCTGGCGATGATCACCCGCTTGCCACCGGCCAGACCCACCGGGCCATTCTCGGTGTACTTGAAGGTGCGGCCGGCCACGGCCACGCGGTCGATCCAGGCCTTCAGGGTGGAGGGGATGCTGAAGTTGTACATCGGCGCGCCGATCACCACGACATCGGCATCGAGGAACTGCTGCATCACCTGTTCAGCATCGGTCGCCTCGGCCGCATCGGTCTTGGCCAGCGAGCTGCTGCGCAGATGCGGTACCGGATTGGCGTCAAGATCGCGATAATCGACCTGCAGGCCGTCGATCTGGTCCTTGAACCGGGCCACCACCGCCGCCGACAGCTGGCGGGAGACGGAATTGTCGCCAAGCACGCTGGCGTCGAGATGCAGAAGCTTCATGGCAGTCACCTATGTTCTGGAAGGAAGGGCGGGTTTGCCGCCGACGGAGAGAACGATAGGTTGTTGCAAAGGCGGAATAAAGGTGGTTGAATGCCACGTATTGTTCTAGATATGGAACTCGGGTATGCATGACCTGAATGATCTGTACTACTTCGCGATGGTGGTCGACCACGGCGGGTTCGCCGCGGCCGAGCGCGCCCTGGGCATCCCCAAGTCACGCCTGAGCCGCCGCATCAGCCAGCTGGAGACCGACCTGGGCGTGCGCCTGCTGCAGCGCTCCACGCGCCGCTTCGCGGTCACCGACGTCGGCACCAGCGTGCACCGTCACGCCCAGACCATGCTGGCCGAAGCACAGGCCGCACGCGAAGTGGTGGACCGCCTCAGTGCGGAACCGCGCGGCGTGGTCCGCGCCAGTGTGCCGGTCTCGCTGGCGCAGATGCAGCTGCCCAAGCTGCTGCCCAAGTTCCTGGAGCAGTACCCGAAGGTGCGGCTGCAGCTGAACATCAGCAACCGCCGCGTGGACATCATCAACGAAGGCTACGACGTCGCCCTGCGCGTGCGCTCGCGCCTGGACGACGATGGCAGCCTGGTGATGCGCAGCTTCGGCCAGGTGCAGGAACTGCTGGTGGCCAGCCCGAAGTACCTGGACCGCGCCGGCCGCCCGAAGGAGCCGGAAGAGCTGACCCAGCACGTCACCCTCAGCATCAGCGAGGACGAGGCGCGCCAGCGCTGGGAACTGCATGGCCCGGAAGGCGAAGTGCGCCGGGTGGACCTGCAGCCGCGCGTGGCCGGCTTCGACTTCCCGCTGCTGCAGAGCATGGTGAAGGACGGCTTCGGCATCACCATGCTGCCGGAAACCGTGTGCGCCGATGCTGTGCGCAATGGCGAACTGGAGGTGGTGTTGCCGGACTGGTCGCTGCCGCAGGGCGTGTGCCACGCCGTGTTTGCCTCGCGTCGGGGCCTGCTGCCGGCGGTGCGCGTGTTCATCGATTTCCTGGCCGAGCACCTGCCGCCGCAGCTGGAGGCCTCGCGCCTGCATTGCGATGGCGCCTGCGAGAAGGCCAAGGAGCGCATCAAGGCCAGCGCGCTGGGTGCGCTGGCGGTGGATGCGGGCTGAGCCTGGGGCGGTAACGCCGGGCCAGCCCCGGCCGCGACGACGGTCTTGGGCAAATCGCCCGGCCGTGCGAGAATGCGTGCCCGGCCAGCAGTGCCGGGCCGATACGGAGAGATGGCCGAGCGGTTTAAGGCACCGGTCTTGAAAACCGGCGAAGGGTTAAACCTTCCGTGGGTTCGAATCCCACTCTCTCCGCCAGTCCTTGAAAGAGCCCCTAGAAATAGGGGTTTTTTCGTTTCCACTTCCTTTGCTACTCGCCCGCTCACCCATTCGCCTGCAAAGGTCGGTTCCGCGCGATTTGCTGCCAAACCTAGCCTTGCGCCTCGGATTGTATCCACAGTGTACGTCGACCGATGCGAATGGAGCGTGGGAAGTGGCCGGCCTTGATCTCGCCGTAGATGAAGGTGGTGCCCATCTCGCTCATCTGGCGTACGCAATCAAGCGATAATAGTTCCTCCAACTTGTCAGCCGCAGCCATGATGACCTCCGGAGCGTCGAGTTCTCGGTGTGCGCTCGGCAAGACCGAGCTGAAACTGCAGGACGTTGTCGGTGGCCGCAGGCACCGTGGCTGGGCGCGCGCTGCGTTCCGAAGAGAAAAATCGGCGCCCCTCTGCGGCGCAATGCCCCCGGATTGTCCACTCCAGAAATGGGGCCAAAGCAAGTCTTTGTGTTATTTGCAGAGGCGGGTAGGCTTCTAAGCCGCTGGTGGATCCTTCTCAGGTCTGGGCAAGGGAGGCACTTGAGCTGCGCTTCTCCAGCCGTTACCGGCAACTCGGCTTCGATAGTGGTACCTCTGGGGTCGTCAATTGGAGAGCGTTGCCGTGCCCTCCATACATAATCCAGACATTCCGAATCAGAATTTCCCGTGTTTCTTGTCTTCTTTGAACTGCTCGGCAATATCGCTCACTTTTGCCTCTAGCTGACGCCCAATGTTTGTCATGTATTGGACGTGCTCCTTCAGTTTTTCAAGCTCTTGCTCTAGCTGAGATGCGGGCATCAGCCCATACTGTACGTTCGCCTCCTCATGTTGTTCAAATTTTGGAGCGCCATCTGGAATTTTTTGGCCGCCTAGATTGGCTGTGAAGAAAATATAGGCGTCGTGCGCCGGTATACGGCGACCGGACCAATGGGCAAACATGTGCCTTATCGGCCGGTGCACACCTAAGATCTCAGCTGCTTTGCTCAGTCCTTCCGACACATTTTTGTTCCACACGCAGTCCTCTGCTTGGCACTTAAGGTGTTCGATAGTGTCCTTGTCGTTGAGCTTCAAGGCGTACGTGGCCGGTTTTCCTGACTGAATTTGTTCCAGTAGGTTAATGATCCGCCGTGCCTCAAAATCTGCAAAGCAATAGCTCTGGATGAACTGTCCTATCTTGAAGTAATCATCTTTTCCAAGAGGGGCGGTGTCATTGAGTACATGGCGCAAAGACTTCCTTGCCATTTCCAGCTTTCTTATTTCATCCATTGTCATCTTCTCGACTGGGTTCAGATGTGGATGCGCTGCTCTACGACTGAGCGCCTGGACGGCGAGCATATCTTGGCCCAGACGCACGGTTCTGGCTGCGCATGGGCCAAGAGGATGGGGCAGCCCAGAATCACACTAGGAGCTGGCATCCCGCAGGGCAAGCGCTTCGCTGAGCGAGGGTCAGCGCAGGCAAGACCAGTTGACCCGAGCTCGGATCTGATCCCCATCCAAGGGGGCGGTTGACACCTGATCATGGTCTCAGCGCGGGCCTTCCTCGAGCCGCTGATTGAAATTGCCTTCCGGGCAGAGGTGCAGAGCTTAAAAGGCGAGTGGGGCGAGGAAGTCTCCGCCAGCGCTAGCGGCGAGGTATGGGCGCGGGCCAGTTCTACCGCCGCCCCAAGGTGCGGCAACAGGCCAAGCTCTTGGGCGGAGGCGCCAAGTTGATTGCGGCGCCAAGATCGAGTGGGCCCCGCTATCGGCGAAGTTGAGGGGGTTAGGAGGCAGCTCACGGCGGAGACTTGCCCGACGCGGACAGTACTGTTGCGCGCTTCACGGCTCTGGCTTTCCCGATTTTGTATTAGCTCTTGATGGACATAAGATCTCAATGCGAGGCTACGGACTCGAAATGCTCGACGACGGAACGCAGGCGGCCGTGGAAGATCGTGGCTTCTTGATGATCAACAGGGGGACTCAAATGCTGACTTTTAGAACGCAGTTTCCACTTCGCTCCGATGTGGAGATGGCTGATTTTATGGAGTGCTGTAGGGAGTGGGTTAGTGGCAGTCCGCACACCCTGCTCAATGGATTGAAAAGCGGGAGGCCAGAGGGAGTTCACGAGGTAGACGGAGAAAGGGCGCAATTTCTTGCGTCTAGCGGTGCGGATTTGCAGTTGGGGGGTATTAGATATGAAAAGGCTGATGATGAGGGAGTTCACTGGACAACAGAGGTGGTTGGCTGCAAGTCTACTTCTGGTGAGCTCTTTGTTTCCGTTCAGCTTAGTGTTGACGCCGAAGTTCCTGTCGAAAAGCTGGATAGGGGGCGGCGGCCATATATCCTTAAGATTTTAATGCAGAGATTTTCGGGCGGTACGGATGGAGGTCTTGTAGTTGATGATCGGCCTTTCTTCTTGTCTGAGGATCAGCAGGATCTGGCCGCAGACATCATTTGTGCCCGCGTTGGAAGTGCGATGCCTGTAGTGTATGTGAGTCGGCATGGGGATGGCGGTCTTTCCGTTGATCCGAATCGTCTGGCAGAGTGGATATCGGCGATGGCGCACGTGGTGGTTGAGCCCTCGCGTTCTTTTTCTACTGCGCTCTCCAGGGAGGTGTTCGGAGAAAACCCGTATGGTGGGGCGGTCGCGATCTATTGGCCTGATGGAATTGGTCGCTGGTTGTATCTTCCTGATAGATGGAAGAAGCCGGGCGAGCTCCAGGCCGCAATAGCTCGTAAAGTGAGAAATTCTCTGCTTTACCACCGCATTCGTCAGGAGTGCACTTGGAGTTACCTTCAGCAGTGCGCGGCAAATGACAGATTTGAAGAGGTGCGTAAGTCTGGCGCCGGCAGCCTTGAAGAGTACGTGGCACATTTCGATAGTGAAATTGCCGAGCAGCGGAAGAAAATGGCTGAGCAGGACGAGGAAATACGACGTTTGCAGGCTCGGCTCAATTTAGGCAAGTTCTCCGGCTGGACTACGGAGTCAGTGGCAGGAGACGCTGTATCCAGGATAGAACTCGCTTCGTCTGAGCGCGATCTCTATCAAGGGGAGCAGTACTCGGCAGTGTTGGATGCTCTCCAGCACGCTGCCGATTCAGCTGAAGCCAACTCTCGCAGGCGCCATATCTTGACAGCGATTATTGAATCAAATCGTAATGAGGGGGAGCGGGATATCATCACTGCGAAGCTGAAGGATGTACTGAGTCAATATGAATCAATGAGCCCGGCTGTGCGGAGAGAGCTTGAGTCTCTCGGATTCTCAGTTGACCAGGACGGTAAGCACTGCAAGATCACATTTAGAGGTGAGGAACGTTTCCCGTTCATTCTCTCCAAGACTGCGAGTGATCATCGTGCTGGCAAAAACGCATTCGCTCAGATTAAGAAGAAATTGTTCTAGTGCTTATTTTTATGTAAGAATCGTCCTTTGTGCGGGAGCCCAGTCTCGCCCCTCATAGGGCGAGACTAATGGCATAAGCTGCCCATTTGTCCATCAAAATTCGCCCCTTCTCGGGCATGGTGCCACGCTTGCAGGCGGCTTTGGTTTTATCCCGGATCCTGTGCGCGAGAGCGCCTTCTGAAAGGTCGTCTGGGAGGGCTGTCGTTTCGCCGGTCCAGTCTTTGAAAGTAGACCTGAACCCGCGCGCGATTACCTGTCCATTTCCCATACGTTTCAGTAGGGCGAGCATCGTCTTCTCGCTCAGCGGCTCATGGCTTAGATCGTTGGGGAACAGCAGGTGTATGCGCTTTCGGTGGCGCCAATGCTCAAGAACCTCCTCCTCTGGAGGGTAATCGCTTTGCTGGGAAAGGTTCTGAGAGGCTGCTATCTGATCTCGGTGTTTGCTGCCTTATCTTGGACCCTGATACATGTCTTGGCGTCAGGGCTGGCGGCCCACGTCGCGGTGTTTCCGGGCTTCATTTCCATGAGCGTCCTCGTTCTTCGCGCGGAGCGGCGAGTGGCAGGCTATTGGTCCTCGGTGGTTCATCACCTCGCAATAAACGTTATCGCGGTCGCAGGCATTTTGTTGCGTGATCTTGCGGGATAATTTCCGTCCGTGTGCATGTTCGGACTAGCGAGTCGCGTCAATTGAACTTCGCGTCACCCAGGCGCAGGTCGGCAGAAGACGCAGTTGAGCAGTCCGATTCGACAGGTCTCACAGCATCAGCCGCTTCCACCATGTGGAAGCAGGCGCTGAACACACGCTTCTCCGCACCATTCGTGGTGCCGGAGGTACCCGGGGTGTAGCCGGAAACAACCACCGTATAGTGCTTTCCCGCGCGCAAAGCTGTGCCGAGTGCAGGCTTCCCATCCTGACCGTACGGCAGACACTGGCCAGGACCCAGCGCAGGCTCGATAGCCCCTTCGCGCAGAAAGATGCGCTGCCAGACAGGCGGATGTCCCTTGCCCACTTCCGTCACTGTCACGCCCGCGATAATCGGCGGGGCAACACGTGTCTCACGCGTGTCAGGCACGCCAAAACACGGTACGCCATCGTGTGCCTGGATCGTGGCGCGCTGATAGGTCCCATGGGGCTGTGAACCCGTGGCCATCATTGGCAACAGCAGGATCACCAGGGCCACCGTCTGTCGCATCAACGGGTCACCTCGAAGTGGCATCTGCTACGTGCCGTCTTCGCGCACGGGTGGCGGTCCAGACGAGAGTGCGGTCGCGCAGTCCGAGATGACGGGTTTCATGCTCTTGCCGGCCACGTCCACCATGTGGAAGCAGGCACTGAACACGCGCGCCTGTGCTTCATCCTTCTTGCCCGGCGTGCCAGGTGTGCGCCCCCATATCTCCACTTGGTAGCGCTTGCCCGGCCGCAGCGCGGGGGCGGATGCCGCGCCCTCGCCGTAGGTGAGGCACTGGCTGGGGGGCAGCGCAGGTTCGGTTGTGCCCTCGCGCAGAAAATCATGTTCCCATAGCGGGGTGCCGCCGGTGCCCACTTCCATCACGGACACGCCGGTGACAAGGGGAGCCTTGACGCGCGTTTCATGGGTATCGGGCACGCCGAAGCAGGGCACGCCATCACGGCCCTGTATCGTCGCCTGCTGGTAGCGACCGGCCGGCGATGAGCAGCTGGCCATCATCGGCAGGAGCAGCCCCAGCAGAGCCACCGGCAGTTGTAGTCGCATCATCGAGTCGTCCTCGGCAGGTTGTCCTTGCTGCTGCGGTCGGCCAGGAACTGGGAGAGCGCGCGCTCCAGTTGTGCGCCGATGCCAGCCGTCGCGCGATAACGCGTGTTGTTCATGCTCGACTGTGAGCCACGGAACGTGACGAGGAAGTAGTCCGCCAGAATGTCACCCTGGGCCTCCATGTTGTAGTCGTGCAGCAGCCGCGTCTCGTCAAGCACGTAGTCGTAGCTCATGTTCGGCCGGGGTGCCCGCACCAGCTTGACGTTGTAGCCAAGCTGATACTGCCAGACGTGGGCCATCTCATGGATGAAGAACGCCTGGAATCTGACGGTATCCAGCGAGTAATCCTCCCGATAGATACCCTTCGGGAAATACATCTGCCCGTTGGGCGTCACGGCGGTGTCCTTGTCCTGGAAGCCGAAGAACATCCAGTAGCCGTGGTTGTGGACTTTCACGGTGCTGTAGTCGACTGCATCGCCGAACACCAGGCGTGCCATCTCGATCTCGCCGGCGGTCATGGCGCGTTCGTGGCCAGGCGCGCTTACCGGTACCACGGAGGTGCCCATGCCCTCGGCGGTGGTCACCACACCGTCCACATCGAACACTTCCGCTTCGTCGGTGCTGGCCGGTGCCGTGCGCGCACAGCAGCCGGTCGGCTGTGTCGGCGGGCGCAGTTCGGCACGCACGATGGCCTCGCTCTGCGCGGTCGATATCCGCGCCGTCTCGCCCTGCGCATTGGTGGTGCCGGAAAGGGTCTGCCCATCGGCCAGATGCAGCGTGTACGGCACCTCGGCCAACGGTGCGCCCTGCACGCCGAGAAAACGGATGGCCTGATCGAACGCGGTGGGCAGTGCGCGCGCCAGCTGTGCGGCCGTGCTGGCGACCGCGGCCGCCTTGCCAGCACTGCCTGTGCTCCCGCCGCCGCCACCACCCCCTCCGCCCCCCGTGACATGCACCACGGCCTGCTGGCTGGACAACACCCGGCAGCCGCAGGCCAGCGCGCTGCCGTGCAACGCCACCGGCTGGCCGTCCACCATCAAGGTGGCATCGCCTTCAACAATGGGAAAGACGCCCTTATGCAGGGTAGGGCAGGTCGCTTTGTCGCTGACCCGCGCGACGCCGATGCCGCCGATGTCGGTTTCACTTGAGGCCGTGATGACCCGTCCGCCGCTGGAGGTCGGGTCCCCCATCACAATCCAGTTCCGTCCCATGGTTCGCTTCCATTGCAGACCAGAGCTCCATGATGCGCCGGTTCAGGTCGGGTTGGCTGAATAGGCGGCGAGGCGGATGGCAGGCCGCACTGTGTCGCGACCCGCCGTGGTGCTGCGGGTTCTGGATCAACGCAGGCGTGCCTCGGTCAGCGACGTCGAGTGAAGGCGGTCACAAGTTGATGTTTCACTCGCGGCGCTCTGTCGCGTGCTGCGCCAAATGCCGCATCTGCCTCTTTTCCAGAGGCCGCGCAGGGCAAACGATGGCCGCGCCAAGGCACCCGCCCTGGCCGGGATTGGCGTCCCGAACTTACATGACGCGCGGCGTCGCGGTTGCGGTGAAAACTGCAATCGCGACAATGCATCACTCTGCCAGTTCATGGCGGATGGTGCGTGGGGATCACTGATCCGCCGGCTTCCTGCGGCATGTATCCGGCACGCCAACCCGCACCGTCCGCCACCTTGCCTTTGCGGGTGGCCCACCTGTGAGGTTGCCGCCATGCCTGATCTGCGCCCCGACTATCCCCGCCTGCACGCCCTGCTCGGCGATGCGCTGCGTGATCTTCCCAACACCCTTGCTGAAAAGATGGAGGACGCCCTCAGCGATGCCGCCGCGTCCTCGCCACCGTCCGCGTTCTTCACCCATCTGCTGGGCCATGGCAGGAACCTGCGCGCGGATGGCCAGCCCTGGACCGAAACCCGCCTCAGTCCGGGGCGCGCGTTCGATCTGGCCCTGGCGACCCGATGCGCATCCGGCATCACCGCGCTGACGGCAGTGCTGCAGGCATCCCACGTGGCCCGGGAAAACGACGATCCCGACGGTTATCCCTCGGCGGCGCTGGTCCATGGCATGTTCGATGCCTGCCATGCGCTGTCGCTGCAGATCGAGCGCTGCCTCGTTCCCTGAGCCGCCTGTTGTCCCTCACGCCTCGTTTGCATTTCCGCCGTCCGCCATTGCTAAGGTCGCTGCGCACCCCGAACAGGAACCTGCAATGACCCGGATGTCCTCGCTCACGCTGCTCGCACTCTGCCTCGCCCCCACGCTGGCCTTCGCCCAGTCCGATCGCGAGGTGGCCGAACACATGGTCACCCGCGCCGCCAATGTCTGCCCCGGCCACAGCGCCGAGCACACCACGCCCACGGTGAAGAAGGTCCCGGTCGGCGCGCTGCGGGTGATGCTGGATCGTGGCCTGGTGATGTGCCCGGACCGGCGCCTGGACGCCAGCGCGCCGGCCGTGTTCTACGGCCGGGTAGGTGTGTTCGGCTGGAACCCGGACGTTCCAGCGGCAGCGACCGTGGTCATCGGCCAGATCGACGCGATGACGCGCAAGGACGAGTACCCGGTGGAAACCCTGGTGTGGGATGCCCAGGGCAGGGCGCTGAGCCAGCAGACCGTGCCGGCCTTCGAGCCGCGCCCTGGCGCCGCGGTGCTGTACAAGGTCCGCTAGGGCGCCATCGGAGGCGCGGTGTCCGGCACCAGCGTGAACCGGTAGCGGTTCTCGTAAAGCTTCACTTCCAGCTGTGTCCGGCCGCGCCGTTCGAGGGTGTACAGCTTGCCGGCCCAGGGGCTGCCCAGGGCCGTGATCGGATTGATGTTGCCCAGCCGGCTGGCGTCCAGATGCACCACGACGCGGTCGTCCAGGTACGCCACCTTCACCGTGCTGAAGAACGTGGCGTACTGGCCGCTGGTCATCGCGGCATAGCCGGACAGCTCCGGGTGCGCCACCAGAAAGGCGAACTGCGTGCTGAAGTCGATACCGGAAAGATCCGGCGCGCGGTACTGCGATTGCCGGGCCCACGCAGCGTCGGTGCTGTCCAGCGCATCGGCGGAGGTGATGGGGAAGAACTGGAGATCCATGTAACCGGGGCCGTTGCCATCGACGCGGGCCTGCCCGCCTTCCACCGAAGCCGACGAGACCAGGTTCGGGTAGGCCAGCGCCGGCAGCCCGCTGACACGGAACTCGCTGTGCGCCTGCACCTCCTGCGGTGGGTTGAAGAACTCGCCGACCTTCTCGCTCTGGCAGGCCGAGAGCAGGGCCAGCAGGGCCAGCGGCAACGCGCGTCCGAGCGCGGAACGGGGGTGGATCATGCGATGTGCCTCATCCTTGGGGGACGACAGTAGACCACGCTCTGCGGCAGCGGTACTGGTCCGACGCATTGCGCTGCCTGTTCAGGCATGTATTTGCGGGGCTGCGTGCACAAGCCCGACGCGTGGATATGCTAGCGTTGAGACGTTCCACCGTTGGCCTGGATGCCTGATGAACTACGCTGAATGGATTCGCGAACAGCACGCTCGCAGTGTGGCGGCCGAGCAGATCGCCGAGGCCGCGCTGGACGGGCCGGCACTGTGTGCTGGCGACAGCGAAAGCCTTGCGCCGCTGCTGCGGGGAGTGAGCCAGCTGCTGGCGGTACCGGTGGCCGATGTGCAGATTGTCGGCTCGGCCCGCTTCGGCTTTTCGCTGCGCGATGGCGCGGCTTTCGATCCCGCGTTTTCCGATCTGGATCTGGCCATCGTCAACGCCGGGTTGTATCAGCGGTGCTCGGCGCCGACGGCGGCGTCGGCCGATGCTGCCCGCTTCCCGGAGCGTGATTTCCCCGCCGACGAGCGCATCGCAGTGCGCAAGGCATTCGATGCGCTTTCACTTTCAGTGGCCGACCGCTTCGCCTACGTCTCGGTCGCGGTGTTCCCGGACCAGGCCGCGCTGGTGCGCGCACAGGCAGGGCGCATCCGTGCCTACCTGGGCGTTGCGGGCCCGGCGCCCGCTGCCCGACCGGCCGGTGCCGCGCCCGCCGGCGCCGTGGAAACCCCCTTCCAGCACATCGTGGATGCGGGCCTGCCGCAGTACCTGCTGCCCATCGCTGCCAGTACACCGGGCAATGCCTCACCCTGGCTGGCCGACCGTGCGGCCTTCGAGCGCGCGTTCGGCGACAGCAGCCTGCGCCGGGTGCGGCTGGCGGCGCTGGGGCGCGCACTCGCCGACCTGGCGCAGGTGGTGCAGGTGCACTGCTGTCTGGTGGGCGGCAGCTTCGTGGACGTCTCCAATGCCGTGCCGAACGATCTGGACATCGTGGTGTTCTACAGTGCGCGGGCAGACGTCCGCTTCGAGCCGGGGCGTGCGCTGCAGCGGCTGACCCGCAAGTTCCTGCTTGAACACATCGACATGCGTTTCGTGCCGTGCGACGCCGAGCCGTGGCTGATGGTCAAGCTGACCTCGTACTTCACCCAGTTGTATCAATCGCGCCGGCCGGGCACCGAAGCGCGCGAACATGGCCTGGTGCTGTTGCTGCCGGGTACCGGGACGGGGCAGTGATGACCGCACGCCTGGCCACCGCGCCCACGGATATCCCCGTCGCCACCGAACGGGCGCTGATGCCGCTGCCGCCGCCGCAGCCGTCCCCGGCGCTGGCAGAGCGGCTGCAGGCGTGCAACCTCAGGCTGCCCGCACTGCTGCCCTGTGCGCAGCCCTGCGAAACGCTGTGGTCCCATCGCGGGCATCCGCGGCTGCGGGCGGCGGTGCAGCAGCTGCGCCATCCGCTGTCGGCGCACATGCAGATGCCGGCGTTCGATCTGGCCGCGCTGGCTGCGGCGGAGGCTGCCGAGGCCGACGTCTATCGGCAGTGGCACCGCACCGTGCAGGGGCCGCTGTCGATGGCCGATGTACAGCGCTTCGTCTCGCTCAGCACCGGCGGTGACGGCGCGCTGCGCAGCGGGCCGGTATGGATCCGCGCCCATGATGGGCGCGCGCAGCTGCCGATGGTGCCGGCCCTGCAGGGTGCCGCGCGTTGGGACGAGCTGCTGCGGCAACGGGCCGCGCCCGATCCGGCTGAGGGCCTGCGGTCTGCGGTGCAGCTGCTGGCGCTGGCCAACAATGCGCATGCCTTTGCCGACGGCAATGGCCGGCTGGGGCGCGCGCTGTTCAATTTCTGCCTGCACCGCGCCGGGCTTCCGCAGGCCTGCTTCATCCCGCTGAAGGTGCTGACGGTGCTGTCCCGTGGCGGCTACGAAGTGCGCCTGCGCGAGGCGGAACTGTACGGTCGCTGGGAAGGGCTGTACGCCTGGCACTGCACGGCAATCGAGTTGTATGCATGGCTGGGACAGCAGCCGGCCATGCCCGACCGGAACGAGGATGTCTGATGTTCAACAAGCGCTATTGGCGGGTGCAGTCTGAAGTGAGCGAATGCGGGCTGGCATGCCTCGCGATCTGCTCGTCCATGCTGGGCGCTGATCTGGAAATGAGCGAGCTGCGGCGCAAGTACCACAACTCCCAGCGCGGTGTGGACCTGAACCAGCTGATCGCGCTGGCCAGCGCGCTGGACATGCAGTGCCGGCCGGTGCGCTGCGAGCCCAGCGATCTGCAGCATCTGGGCACGCCGGCCATCCTGCACTGGAAGCTCAATCATTTCGTGGTGCTGGAGAAGGTCTCGCGCGGCCGCTACCACATCATCGACCCGGCCCATGGCTCGCTGTCCTTCAGCGAAGCGGAGCTTTCCCAGGCCTTCACCGGCATCGCGGTGGAGGTCAGTTCCTCGCCCAGCTTCCGGCCGCGCAAGCAGCGTTCGCCGCTCAACATCTGGTCGATGATCCGCTTCAAGGGCGGCGTCGGCACCGCGCTGTTCCATACGCTGGTCTATACGCTGCTGCTGCAGGGCTTCGTGCTGTTGTCACCGTTCTTCATGCAGCTGGCGGTGGACGAAGGAGTGCTGCGCGGCGACCGCGGCTTCCTGATGGCGCTCGCGCTGGGGTTCGGTGCGGTGGCCGTGTTCAACAGCCTGGCCGAGGCGCTGCGCGGGGTCACGCTGCAGCGGGCGTCGGCGTTGATGGGCTGGGACATGAGCCGGCGCCTGTTCCATCATCTGGTCAGCCTGCCGCTGACCTGGTTCCATCGACGCCGTCTGGCCGATGCGCTGTCGCGGATGGAGTCGATCGACCCGATCCGCCAGCTGATCGCCAACGGGCTCATCGGCGCACTGCTGGACGGTGTGCTGGCGCTGGGCATCATCGTGCTGATGTTCGTCTACTCGCCGCTGATGAGTCTGGTCGCACTGACTGCGCTGGGGCTGTACGTACTGATGCGGGTGGCCGCCATCCCGATGTCGATGAAGATGGGTATGGCCAGTCTGCAGGCGAACATCGCCGAGCGCGGGACGCGCATCGAAACGCTGCGCGCGATGCAGTCGATCAAGACCATGGGCGGCGAGTTCTCGCGCGAATCGATCTGGGCCAACAAGTACGCCGATCTGGTGCGTGCTTCGTTGAACAGCGCCAACCTGCAGATTGGCATCGGCGCGGGGCGCACCCTGCTTGATGGCCTCAGCCTGGTGGCCATCGTCTACATCGGCGCCCAGGCGGTACTGGCCAACACGCTGACAGTAGGCGCGCTGTATGCCTTCGTGGCCTACCGGCAGCAGCTGAGCAACCGGCTGACCACGCTGGTGGACCAGTGCATCGCCTGGCGCCTGACCGAGCTGCATTCGGACCGCATTGCCGATATTGCCCTCAGTCCCAGCGAAGAGGGCTTCAGCAAGGATCCTTCGGCGTCGGACAGCATGGAGGGGCACATCCAGCTGCGTTCGGTGTACTTCCAGTACTCGGCACAGGAAGCGCCGGCGCTGAAGGACATCAACCTGGCCATTGCGCCGGGCGAGTTCGTGGCCATCACCGGCCCGTCCGGCTGTGGCAAGAGCACGCTGGTGAAGGTGCTGACCGGGCTGTACCCGCCCAGCGCCGGCGAGCTGCTCTATGACGGGCTGAACATCGCCAGCTGGGGGCCGCGCGTGGTCCGTCAGCGGATGGGCGTGGTGATGCAGGATGATGAGCTGTTGACCGGTTCGATCGTGGAGAACGTGACCTTCTTCGCCGAGCGCCCGGACATCGCGCTGGTCTGGCAGTGCCTGGAAATGGCGGCAGTGAAGGAGGATGTGCAGCGCATGCCGATGCAGCTGGAAACGCTGGTGGGCGACATGGGCTCGACCCTCTCCGGTGGCCAGAAGCAGCGCCTGCTGCTGGCCCGCGCGCTGTACCGCAAGCCCAGCATCCTGGTGCTGGATGAGGCCACCGCGAACCTGGACGTGGCGCGCGAGAGCCGCATCTACCAGGCGCTGGCGCAGCTGGATATCACCCGCATCCTGATCACCCACCGCCCCGACACCATGCGCCTGGCCGACCGTCTGGTGCGCATCGATCAGGGCAGGGTGGTGGGCGATACCCGCAAGCCCACCGCAGCGGCGCCCACAGCAGCGCCGACCGTCAACCTCATTCCTGCCGTCGTTTCGCCGCCAGCAGTGGCTCCAGCAGCCAGTCCAGCAGCGAACGCTTCTCCAGAACCAGACAGGCTTTGAGGCGTGCTACAGCCAGGAATGAAACCACGCCGATGCGGGCATCCAACCAGAATTACCGGGCGCCCAGCGCCCGACAATCGCCATCCTTCACTGCACGGTGGGGCGCATATCCTAGCGTGCGGCGCGATAGAAGCTGAGCAGGCACTCGTCGCGGGATCCATCGGTAGTGAAGTGCAGGACAGTCCCGTTGGAACGAAGCTCGTAAGCAGATTCCCTGCTCACTCGTTCAGCGGCTGCATTGTGCGGGCTCGGCGGATACATGAACTGCTCAAGCGCGTACTTTTCCTTCAAGGACGCAGCGGGATAGCAATGACCCTGTTCCAGCTTGGCATAGAAGAAACTGATTCCCTGCACCAGGCGCGGATGGATCCGGAACTCGGTATAGGCGATCCGGTAACCATCGCGGGCCTCGATCGGGCTTGACCTGAAAACGACGGGGTCGGTATTGCTGTTGCCCTGCTGCATGAATTCACGTGCGCCCATGCTCTGGAAGAAATCGAAGCCCAGCGGCCAAGGGGCATCGGCAACCTTCTGAATCACGTCTTCAAGTGAATTCTCGTTGCTGTCCTTTCCTCGGGCGCCGTCTTCAGCAGATGCCTGGAATGCGAGTGACAGGGTCAACGCCAACAGCGGCTGCAGGAGATGTTTCCGGCAGAGATTAAGGTTCATCGTTCCTGTTCCTGGAGACGGCCGCCCAGTCGCCACATGGAAGCCACCTCATCGCCAGGCCTGCGCGGAGCGTGGGCATTGCAGTTCCGCGACGGCGACCGTCAACCTCATTCCTGCCGTCGTTTCGCCGCCAGCAGTGGCTCCAGCAGCCAGTCCAGCAGCGAACGCTTCTCCAGAACCAGATCGGCTTTGAGGCGCATGCCCGGGGTCAGTGCCAGCGCCTTGCCATAGGCCTGCATCTGCTGGTCGTCCAGCGCGGCCAGCAGGCGGTACTGGCTTTCCACGGCCTGCAGGTCGGCGGGCAGTTCCTCTGGTGATGTCGGTGAGCGCGCGATCTTGACGATCCGGGCGCGGCCGACGCCGAACTTCTGGTAGGGGAAGGCGTCGTACATCAGCCGCACGTCGGTGCCGACATTGACGAAGGCGATGGCCGAGGAGGGCACCCACAGCTCGGCGAACAGCTGCGAGCCTTCCGGCATCATCACCCCGAGCGTGCGCCCGGCGGTGACCGTGGCGCCCGGCTTGGCCTGCAGCCAGGTGACCTGCCCGGCGGACTGCGCCACCAGATTGAACTGCGTGCCCAGCTTGTAGTTGATCGCCTTCTCGCGCGCGCCCAGCAGTTCGGACAGCGCGGTGGCGCGGTTGGCGTCACGCTCGGCCTTGAGGCGGCCCAGCTCGTGCCGCATCTGCTCGTGCTCCTGTTCCAGCTGGGCAATGCGCGTCTGCACTTCGGCCACCGATTGGCGCACGTTCAGTACCCGCACCTCCGCGTCGCGGTACTGCAGTTCGGATACCAGCTTGTCCGCGCGCAGGCGGCCCAGGTCGTGCACGGTCTTCTCGGCGATGGCCTGCTGTTGCTGGTACAGCGTGACGTTGTCACGCAGTACCGAAAGCTGGCGGGTGGTGCCCAGCATGCGCTCGCGGATGCCGGCCTCCTGGCTTTCCAGGGATGCTTCGGTGGCGCGTTCGCGATCGACCGAAGCCTGGGTGAGGCGCTCGGCCATGCCGGACAGGGTGGCGCCGGTGCTTTCGCCGGTGTCGATCACCGAATCCACCGAGACGCTGACGATGGGGTCGCCCTGGCGGACCTTCGCGCCTTCCTCCACATGCACGTTGCTGACGATGCCCGAGCGCTGGCTGATGATCGGCAACAGGCCGCGCGAGGGGACCAGCGCACCGGATACGGTTTCCTTGCGCGGGAACGAGGTGGTCACCAGGAACAGTACCGCCAGGCCCAGCAGCGCAACCACGAAGCCGGTGGCCAGCCACATGCCGACGCCCGGGGCCTGCACCGGGGAGCCGAAGCGCTGCGTGGCGGCCTCGATCGCTTCGTTGCGGAACAGCGGAATCACATCCGCCGTCTCATCCTTTCTGGCTGGTTCCATGTGGCCTGCGGTGCCGCGTCGTTGCGGAGAGTGGGATGGGTAGGGACATCATCGCGCGGTTCGGGGCGCAAGGCAGCCATGGCCACCGGCCACGTCCACGTAGTAGTCGTAATCGTCGCGCAGGCCGAAACCCACCCGCCAGGAGATCGGGAACACGTTGGCGGGCTGGTCGGAGACCTGGGTCTGCAGGGTGACCGTGCGGCCATTGAACGTGACCGGTGCGGTGGCCTCGGCGTAGCGGACCGGTTGCAGGCCGTGCATCGTCCAGCGGCGTCGCTGCACCAGGCTGGCCTGTGGGTAGGTGGACAGGTCCACGCCGGAGGCTTCCAGTGCGACATCGGTGCCGGTGTCGAGCAGGACGAGCTCGTCGCGCTTGCCGATGCGCATCGGCAGGCGCAGCGAGTACTGGCCGCCCCACAGTGCAGAGGTGGTTGCCAGGGGTTGCCGGCAGGTACCGGCAGGCAGTGCCTTCAACAGCTCCAGCTCGGTGGGCCGCAGCACCAGCGGACCCAGCCGATACAGCAGGTCCAGGCCGATGATGTTGAACTCGATCTGGTCGGTGACCGTAAAGGCGACGTTGCTGAAGTGCAGATCGCCCAGCTGCACATCGACCGGAGCGGCCAGGCCGATCGCCACGGTCTGCCCGGGCCGCGAATTGTCGGTGGCGAAGTTGTCGGTCACCGCCAGGCCCATCGCCTGTGCGGCCTTGCGGCTGATATGCGAACGGGTGGCGCCGGTGTCGATGATGAAATCGGAGTCGATGTCGCGCTGCTTTCCATCCTGGCCGCCCCGGATCTTGCCGCGGATGACAGGAACACCGGCCTTGGCCGACAGCGGCAGGCGGGTTCCGGCAGGCGGCGGTGCGGCCAGTGTGGCCGATCGCGGCCATTGGCTGAAGGACTCGAACGCGGGGGCGGTGATGGCGCGTACTTCCTCGCCTGCACGCAGCGAAGGCGCGACATGCTGCTGATAGAGCGCGCGGACCTTCTGCATGTCGGCGGCCCAGCCGGCGATGTCGCCTTCCAGCAGACGGTTGCCAGCACGCAGGCTCCGGCACAGGTACATGACCCCCTGACTCTTTTCGGCCACCACGGCAGCGTCGGCGATACAGGTGTCGGCCCAGCGATTGGACTGGGCGATTTCGCCACGCGTGCGGTGGTAGCCGGCACGTGCGGCCAGCCGTGCCGTGGTATTGGATTTGCCGATCCGCTCCAGGGCCGCGCTGTTGCCCTGCATCACCGCCACGGTGATGCCATGGCTGTCTTCAGCGACCACATCGCGGGCCCCGGCGGGGGCGGCCACGCCCAGCGCGATCACTGCGGACATCAGGAATTTCATTGCCTCAGCTCCTCTGTGACACGTATCGGCCGCCCGGTCTCCCGGGCGGCCGATGTTCCGGTGCAGCGTCAGAACCCGCTGATGACCAGGTTGAACTGGCCGGTGAACGAGTTGGTGTTCGGATCGAACGTCAGGCCGATGTTGAACGACACACCGTTACCGAAGTCCTGGTTGAAGCTGGCGTTGTAGTTGCTCACATTGAAGTGATCGGTGGTCAGGCCCAGGGTGTAGGTCTGGCCTGCATACTGGAAGCTGCCGTTACCGGCCAGGCCCCAGTTGCCATTGGTCAGATTCAGGTTCTCGGTCAGGTTGAAGGTCAGGTTGTAGTCCTGCAAGACCCATGTCTGGGTCGCGCTGGCTACACCGTTGCCATCAATGCTGGCGTTGGAACTGAAGGTGGTCTCGCCACCGCCGTCGCCACCACCACCGCCGCCGCCACCACCGCCACCGCCGCCATCGCCCGGATCCCACGGATCGGTCCAGTCCGGCGGATCCGGGTTGGGACCCCAGTCGTCCGGCGGGGTCACATCGACCGGCGGCAGATCGGTGGTGTCCACCTGTGCGCCACCGGAGACCAGTGCACGTTCTTCGGGGGAGAGATCACGAATTCCACTTGCAGACATCTCACAACTCCTTGTTTGTCCGATGCTGAGTACGGATGCGTCGTTGCCGCCTTCATGCGGCGCTCCGACATTTATCACACGAAGTGGACAGTGCTCTGTCAGAAAAATCTGATTCGGACAGAAGGGTGATAAACGACAAAAATGAACGCGCCCTGCGCTTGCTTTCGTTAAGCGGCCGCTTGCTGCGACACGCTAGCCCCCACCGCAGGCGCTCAGGCAGCGGTCGCGTATTTCCCCGCACTTGATGTCCGGAAGGCGATTCCGGCAGAAATCCACGCTCGCCTGGCATGATCGACGAAGATCCCTGTCCTGGATTTCGTCACAGTTGCCACCCCATTGGGATGCCGAGCCCAGGCACCCGCTACTGCTTCCGGCGGAATGACAGCTGGCATAGTGGTCCCGACACTGGTCCATGCATTGGCGTGCAGCCGTGGTTTCACGAACGCCCTGCGCCAGATAGGCGTCGCCATGGCTGCTGCAGGATGCCATTGCAACGACAGCCACGAATACGAGTAGTTTGCTCTGCACTGCAGCAGACCCCTTCAATTGATCGTATCAGGCTCTTCATCATCAGCCGGCTGATTCCATTCTGGCCTGAGTGGCTGTGCTGATGCGGAGATTCAATCAGGATGCGATATCAGTGTGCTGACTGGGTAGCCCCCAAAGACATCAGGCAGGCCTTGTTTGTGATGAAATCCAGATAGATGGAGACCTTGCGCAGGCTGCCGCCGCCCAGCACATAGCGCGTCTTGCTTGGATGGTTTCCAGTGGATGTGCTCATCTGCAATTCTGCAGAGCCGTCCAAGGTCTGCACAACGGCTTCGCGCGCGACCGATGCTCTTCGCTGCTGTCCTTGTACGCCTTGAACAACACTGTGTTGAACTGAACCTGGTGGCAGAGCCACACCGATTGGCAGGGCTTCCATCAACTCGCCACTGTTACCAGTATCCAGCATTGCTTCCTGGCGCTTGCCGTCAACAGTAATGAACAACCTTGGGACGGTCTGCGTACCGCTCAGGTCTGCCGCCGAGAACATCGGGGCGTCGCAGGCCGGAGCGGCAGATCCCTCCGCGAGCACCTGCAGGCCATCCTTGCCGATCAGGACTCGGCCGAGACGAGATAGAACATCGAGGCCAAGAAGGTTCGCAGGAATGCGTTCGCTGACGGATACCAATGGCTGCGAGATGATCAACGGACCAAACTGGAGGGTCTGTGGCTGGGCGATCCTGCTGCGCTGTTGTGAGTCGCCCAGCACGCCGGACAGCGTGAATCCCTCCATGAGCGGGGGCGCAGTTATCGCCGCGGGATGCACTATGGTCAGTGCCGAGCCTGTGTCGACCAAGACCTCAAGAGTCTTTCCGTCAATCTGCAGTTGCGCCATGTTGGGATAAGCGACACGGCCGCCGTCGTGATCCTGGCTGGACGCTACCGTAACCGTTCCTGTGTGCAGGGCGATACGTCCTTGGCCAGATGAATCGACTTTGGGAGCGGGCCGACCGGCCATCGCGGCGTAGTCTGGAATGCGGGTGAATACATCGACATTTCCCAATGTTTTGCCCCGCTTCTCCGCAGCGGCCCGAACGCGCTCCCGCGCCTGCATCGACAGGCGTGCCCATGCAGGCAGGTCACCCGCTACCACCTCGACGCCAGCTCGCAGTGCTCCGCAGACAGTCAGCCCGGCCAGATGCGTAGTCTGCTGCGCCATCTGGATACATTCATCTGACGCTTCGCGGGCTCCAGGAACGTCCAGCAGAACGCGGCGTTCGGCGGCCCTGGCCATCTTCTTTACGACGGTATTGGTTGCATTGACCTGCAGCTGCCGTAGTGCAGCGACATCACCTTGAGCCAGCGCTTGGCTGACCGGCGTGGGGTCGTTGAATATCTGCGTGACGCGGGTTGTCTCAGCGGCACCAGCACAGGATGGAACGAGCAGCAATGCAAGTAAAAGGGGACGCATGGGACTCCAGATGGATGCCGCGTCCGCGGACGCGGCATCCCAAGAGGGATCAAGGACTCTTGTTGTAGAGGAACTGGGCTTCGCCCTTTATGTCGTTGTCCGCTGAGTTGTAGATCAGGTTGATCTGAAAGCCGAAGCCGGCGCCGATATCCCAGTAGTAACCACCATTGACGGTGGAGGTCCAGGAACCTTCGTTCAGCTGCCACTTGAGAAGACTGCCATCGTTGCCGACGAAATCCAATGTGCCCTTGCCGTCCTTGAAGGTGCCGTCGGTGTTGAACTTCAGCTCGGTGCTGACCGTCCACTGGCCGAATTCATTGGGAATCGGGTAGGTCAACACCGCTTTGTTGAAGCCCGGCTCGCCATTCTCGCCCGGCGTGTAGGTCAGCTTGCTTTCAAAAGGCTTGACATCGATGAAGGTGAAGTCCGGCTGTCCGTCACCGTCACCACCGCCGTCGCCACCACCACCACCACCGCCGCCACCGCCGCCATCGCCCGG
>NZ_JAOCKC010000007.1:0-152013 GCF_029844625.1 Stenotrophomonas sp. GD03680
CCAACCCACGAGGGGCTGCGCCGTTGGCCGGAACCTCACTTGGCCGGCGACATCCACATGTCGATGACCGCGCTGAACACTTCGGTCCCTGCACGGTCGCGCACGCTCACCGTCACCGGCAGCGCATAGCCCTGGGCCGCGACCACGATCGGCTGCGCCGGCAGTGCCACCGCCTGCAGCGTGCCGCGTGCCTTGGCCAGGTACTGCACCTGCATGCCCTTGGGGATCCAGCGCATGCCCTTCGGCAGTGATGCATCAACCATCAGCCCGGCCGTCAGTTCGGCCAGATTGCACATCGCGATCGCGTGCACCGTGCCGATGTGGTTGCGCACCCTGCGTCGGTCCGCCAGCGTACCTTCGCAGCGGCCGTTTTCCAGGCGGGTGATGCGCGGCGCGATGCTGGCGAAGTAGGGCGCCTTGAAGCACACCGCGCGCGAGAACAGCCAGGTGCCGGCAGGCCAGCGCTGCAGGCGGTTGTAGAGCGAGAGCAGGGGCGTGGACATGGTGGGATTCCGTTGGGCGGATAAAGCGACGGCGGGCCGAGGCCCGCCGTCGAGGCAACGCGTGTCGCGGGCGATCAGGCGGCCTGCGAGTGCGGGTCCTTGTGCTGGCGGTCGTAGTAGCTGGCCGCGCGCAGTTCGTGAGTGTCGAAGTCGTCCACGGTGATGGTGTCCAGGGTCAGCGTGCGCAGCTCTTCCAGCAGCGTGCGCTCGTCCTGGGTGATCACACCTTCGGCCACGGCTTCGTCCAGCTGGCTCTGGAAGTCCAGCGCCTCGATGCCCTTGCTCTTCAGCGCCTTCAGGAACTTGCGCTCCACCGGCTCGGCCATGATGGCCTTGGCCAGATAGCTGTTGATGCGGCCGCCCGGGTTGTTCTCGCACGGGGTCAGGAACACACCCTGTGCCAGGCGGTCGCGCGCTTCGTTCGGCGCCATCAGCAGAGCGGCGACGCGACGGCTCAGGCGATCACCCGGTGCTTCGGCGCGGCGGCCCAGCGGGAAGATCAGTGCCCACATCAGCCAGCCGATCGGACGGATCGGGAAGTTGCGCAGGGCGGCCGACAGCGATTCTTCGATCTTGTGCACGCTGTCATGGAAGGCCCACGCCAGCAGCGGCTGGTCGGCCTGCGGTGCGCCCTCATCGTGGTAGCGCTTGAGCATGGCGCTGGTCATGTAGATGTGGCTCAGCACATCGCCCAGGCGGCCGGACAGCGATTCCTTGAACTTCAGCTTGCCGCCGAGCGTCATCATCGAGATGTCGGCCATCAGCGCCAGATTGGCCGAATAGCGGTCCAGCTTGCGGAAGTAACGGCGGGTGTAGGCATCGCCCGGGGCGGCACCGAAGCGGGCGCCGGTCAGGCCGAACCAGAACGAGCGCACGGCGTTGGAAATGCCGTAGCGGATGTGGCCGAACAGGCTGCGGTCGAATTCCTGCAGGCCGGCACGGGTATCCGGATCCTGTGCAGCCTTCATCTCCTTCAGCACCCACGGGTGGCAGAGAATCGCACCCTGGCCGAAGATCAGCAGGCTGCGGGTCATGATGTTGGCGCCTTCCACGGTGATCGCGATCGGCGCAGCCTGCCAGCTGCGGCCGGCGAAGTTGCGCGGGCCGAGGATGATGCCCTTGCCGCCGATGACATCCATCACGTCCGAGATCACCTCGCGGCTCATGCTGGTGCAGTGGTACTTGGCGATCGCCGACGGTACCGATGGCACGTCGCCGCGGTCGACGGCGGCAGCCGTGGCCTGCGACAGCGCGCTGATCTTGTAGGCCTTGCCGCCGATACGGGCCAGTGCTTCCTCCACGCCTTCAAAGCGGCCGACCGACAGGCCGAACTGCTTGCGGATGCGCGCGTAGGCGCCGGTCACCGCAGCGCCGGCCTTGGCGCCACCGCTGGCGGTGGACGGCAGCGTGATCGAACGACCCACGGCCAGGCATTCGTTGAGCATGTTCCAGCCCTTGCCGGCCATGGCAGCGCCGCCGATGAGCTGGGTCAGCGGGATGAACACGTCCTTGCCGCGAATCGGGCCGTTCTGGAAGGTCGAGTTCAGCGGGAAGTGGCGGCGGCCGATCTCGACGCCGGCGGTATCGCGCGGCAGCAGGCCCAGGGTGATGCCGATGTCGCGGGTCTCGCCGATCAGGCCATCCGGGTCGTACATGCGGAAGGCCAGACCGATCAGCGATGCGACCGGAGCCAGGGTGATGTAACGCTTGTCGAACGTCAGCCTGACGCCCAGCACCTGCTCGCCATTCCATTCGCCCCGGCAGACGATGCCGTAGTCGGGAATCGAGGTGGCATCGGAGCCGGCAAACGGGCCGGTCAGGCCGAAGCAGGGCACTTCACGACCGTCGGCCAGACGCGGCAGGTACTGGTCCTTCTGCTCCTGGGTGCCGTAATGCACCAGCAGTTCGCCCGGACCCAGCGAGTTCGGCACGCCGACGGTCGAGCTGACCACCGAGGATACCGAGGCCAGCTTCTGGATCACCTTGTGGTGGGCCAGCGCAGAGAAGCCCAGGCCGCCGTATTCCTTCGGGATGATCATGCCGAAGAATTTGTTCTTCTTGATGAAGGCCCACAGCTCGGGCGGCAGGTCGGCGTGGACGTGGGTGATCTCCCAGTCGTTGACCATCCGGCACAGCTCTTCCACCGGGCCGTCGAGGAAGGCCTGCTCCTCGGCGGTCAACTGCGGCTTGGGATAGTTGAGCAGGATGTTCCAGTCCGGATCGCCGGTGAACAGCTCGCCTTCAAAACCGACCGAGCCGGTTTCCAGTGCGATGCGCTCGGTCTGCGACAGCGGCGGCAGTACCTTGCGGAACACCTTCATCATCGGACCGGTCAGCAGCGGCTTGCGGATGAACGGCAGCAGCAGCGGTACGGCGATCACGGCCAGCACGGCGGCGGCGACGATCGTGGCGGTCTGGTTGACGTAGGGGATGAACCAGCAGGCGACCAGCAGCGCGGCGCTGATCAGCGTCCAGGTGACCAGCCGCATGCGGTGGTAGGCGGCGAATGCGCCTGCCAGCAGCAGGGCAAGGAAGGGAAGAACGATGCTCATGAGCGTGCTCCGGTGACGTGCTCGTTTGTGACGGACGAAGCTGCGGCGTCCACCGCAGGCAACACGTCCAGATAGTCCAACACAGTAGCGGTAAAGGCGTCGTTGTCGTCGCCGGCGACCATGTGCGTGGCCTGCGGCAACTGCACGTGGCGCGCGTGCGGGGCCAGCGCCAGGAATTCGGCCACGGTCTGCGGCGTGACCAGGTCACTGCGACCCCCACTGACCAGCAGCATCGGGCACTTCACCTGCCGCGCGGCATCGGCCAGCGCATCCTGGTGCTGCTCGCTGTCGCGGGCCAGCTCGGCGACCAGGCGCGGATCCCAGTGCCAGCGCCAGCGGCCGTGACCATCCTCGCGCAGCAGCGCGCGCAGCGACTGCTCGGATTTGCGAGGCCGGTGCGGCATGTAGGCGGAAATCACGTCGGCGGCCTGGGCCAGCGAGGCGAAGCCATCGGGATGGGCGGTCATGAAGGCGAGGATGCGCTCCACGCCCGCGGTATCCCAGCGCGGGGTGATGTCCACCAGCACCATCGCCGAGAACAGGCCCGGCCAGCGCGATTCGGCCAGCAGGCCGAACAGGCCGCCCATCGAGGCGGCGACCAGCACCGGCGGGCGCGGCTGTTCGCCGGCCAGCACGATCAGGTCGTCGGCAAACTGCTCGCCGTGATAGGGCAGGTCGGCGGCATTCCAGTCCGAATCGCCGTGACCGCGGGCGTCGTAGGCCAGTGTCTGCAGGCCGGCAGCAGACAGCGCGCGGGCCGTGGCGTTCCAGGCATGGCGGGTCTGCCCGAAACCGTGGGCGAACAGCACCCGGCCGCGGCGGCCGTGATCGCTGGCCGTGGCGGCCAGCCGTGTGCCGTGCGCGGCTTCCAGACGCAGGTCGTGGAACGCAACGGGAGTGGGGGAAGTAACCATACTTGCTAGTATGGATCGGTTGCAGGGTATGTCAATACTGCATGGTATGGTGCGGCGCGTCAGGTGGCTGGTCTGCACAGCGGAGCCCTTCGGCTGCATCCGCGTACTGCAACGAACCCCGCCGTATGGTTAAATCACTCCATGAATCAACCTGACGCTTCTGCCGGCGAACCGCGCGCCGGCCGCAACAGCCGCCTGAGCGCCGAAGACTGGGCCCAGGCGGCCCTCGATCTGATTGCTGAACAAGGCGTGGGTGCCGTCGCGGTGGAACCGCTGGCGCGGCGCCTCGGCGTCACCAAGGGCAGCTTCTACTGGCATTTCCCCTCGCGCGACGCCCTGCTGCAGGCGGCGCTGGAGCGGTGGGAGCTGTTCGAGCAGGAGCAGGTGTTCGGCAGCCTGGAAGACGTGCCGGATCCGCGCGCGCGCCTGCGTCAGCTGTTCCAGATGGTGGCGCACGAAGTGCAGCCGCACATCATCTACAGCGAGTTGCTGAAGGCGCTGGACCATCCGATGGTGCGGCCGGTGATCGACCGCGTTTCGCAGCGTCGTCTCGATTACCTGATCGCCTCGTTCCGCCAGGCAGGCCTGAGCTCTACCGACGCACGCCATCGTGCGCGCCTGGCCTATGCGGCCTATGTGGGCTTCCTGCAGCTGTCGTTGCAGCTGCAGCAGCCGAAGCAGGCGCGGGAGGATTTCGAGGCCTATGTCGAACACCTGATCGAGACGCTCATCCCGAACGGCTGACGGTTTCCGTTGCCCACGAAAAAGCCGCGACCTGATCGCGGCTTTTTTGTTGCCGGTGCAGGGTGGTACGCGCCGGCAGTGCAGAAAGAACAACGGCCCCTTGCGGGGCCGTTGCTGCAGTCATCGATCGATCAACCGATCAGAACTTCTGCTTGTACTGCATGTACATGTAGCGGCCCGGCAGGTCGTACTGCGGGTCGAACATGTTGTAGGACACCGTGTACGAGACCGGCGGATCCTTGTCCCACGCGTTGTTCAGGCCCAGCATGATGGTGCCCTTCCACGGGGTGTTGTAGCGCACCTGGATGTCGTGGTACGTGGTGGCACCAATGTGGTTCTTGCGACCTTCCGGATCCGAGCAGTAGGCACGGGTGGATGCGCCCAGCAGGCAGTCTTCGGTCATGCCCGACTTGTAGCGCAGGCCGTAGTTGACACCGAAGTCACCGTAGGACCAGTCGACGTACAGGTTGGAACGGACGCGCCAGTACGGATCCTGGTCCAGATAGCGGCCCTGACGGCCATCAACCGGAGCATCTTCGGTCGACTTGGTCTCCCACTTGCTCAGGTAGGTGCCGTCCAGGCTGACGGTGAACTGGCCGAACGAGGTTTCCGGCAGCTTGTACAGCACGCCCAGATCCCAGCCCTCCACCTTGTACGACGCCAGGTTCATCAGCGGCATGTCGACGTTGGTGATGGTGTAGCGCTCGTTGATGGTGCCGTAGTTCGGGTCACGCGTGATCAGACCGCAGTAGGCTGCCTGCTGCTGCGCGGTACCACCGTAGCAACGATCCATGATGTCGCCGATCGCCGGACGGGTGATGGCGTCTTCGATCTTGATCTGCCACCAGTCCAGGGTCACGTTCAGGCCGGAGACGAAGCTCGGGCTCCACACCAGGCCCAGCGTCTTGCTGGTCGAGGTTTCCGGCTTCAGATCCGGGTTCGACTTCCAGGTGAACGGCTCGACGGTCTGCAGCGGGCCAGACTCGCCATCGGTGTTCGGCTGGACGAAGTTCGCCGGAACGCCCTGGGCGATACACTGCGCCAGCACTGCGCCGGTCGGGTTGTTGGCCCGGGCACACGGGTCGGCGTAGGTCTCGAACGAATCGGTGTCGCCGCGGTACAGGTTGTTGATGCTCGGAGCGCGGAAGCCTTCGGAATAGTTACCACGCACCATCAGGTCTTCGATCGGCTTCCAGCGGAAACCGAACTTGTTGTTGGTGGTGTTACCGAAGTTGCTGTAGTCCGAGTAACGGGTCGCCACGCTGAAGTCCAGCAGCTGGGCGCCCGGCAGATCGGCCAGGACCGGGATCGACAGTTCCAGGTAGAACTCGTCCAGGTCGTAAGCACCCTTGGTCGGCGCAGCGCCGTTGCCGGTGCTCAGGCCCGCTGCGATGAAGGCGTCGGGGTCGAACTGGCCGCTTTCCCTGCGGTTCTCATAACCGGCAGCGAAGCCCAGCGCACCGGCCGGCAGCTGCACGATCTCACCGGAGATGTTGGCGTAGTAGCTCTTCGACACCAGGCTGGCCGAATCGTGCGCGGTGAACGAGGTGTAGTCGAGTGCCGCCTGCGAGATCGAACCTTCGCCACCCAGCGGATTGATCGGTGCGCAGCCCGGAATGACGGCTCCGCCTGCGGTCAGACAGACAGCCTGGCCATCGCGGAGCGCCGACGGACCATACGCCTCATCCAGACGCTGGATGTTGAACAGGCCGTAGGTCAGGTCGTTCTGGTCGGTCTTGTCGTAGCGGTAGCCGACATCCCAGTCGAAGTTGCGGTCGGCGAACTCGAAGAAGCCTTCAAAGCCACCGTAGAAGTGCCAGTTCTTGACGTTCTGGTTGAACGAACGGCCGCCGGTTTCATTGAAACGACGGTTCACGCCGGTCAGGTCCTGGCCGTACGGGTTGTACATGCTGTCCGCGCTGAGCGTCATGCCCGTCACCGGCATGGCCGCCAGCAGCTGCTCGGACTTGCGCTCGTTGTACATCGCCTCGGTGCGGAAGGAGATGTTGTCCGTGATGTTGTACGAACCCACAGCGAACAGCGAGGTGCGCTCGTTCGGGGTCAGCAGGTAGTTGTCCGGCGCGGTGTTGTAGCCGTGCACGTTGCTGACGAACGGGGTTTCCACGCCATTGATGATGACGTAGCGCTGATCATTGCGGACGTAGGAGCCCGGGATGCCGGTGCCGCTCTGGCCGCTGAAGAACGGCGGGCCGCCAGCGGAGATCTTGCGATTGCCGGCCATGACCTCCTTCTCGTTCACGTAGGACGCACCCAGCACCAGCGACGCACGGTCGGTGGTGGTGCCGATGGTGAAGTCATAGGCTTCACGATCGCCGTCGCCCTGGCTGTACTGGCCCTTGTAGAAGTTTGCCTCGGCGCCGTCGAAGTTCTGCTTGGTGATGATGTTCACCACGCCGGCGATGGCATCCGAACCGTAGATGGTCGAAGCGCCGTCCTTCAGGACGTCGATGCGCTCGATCATCGCGGTCGGGATGGTGTTCAGGTCGACGCTGCCGTCCAGACCGGTGGTCCAGCGACGGCCGTTGACCAGCACCAGGGTGCGCTCGGCGCCGAGGTTGCGCAGGCTGACGCCGGCCGAACCGTCACCACCGTTGTTGAAGGTGCGGTTCAGTGCGGCACCGTTGGCGGCGACGCGCTGCAGGATATCGGCAACCGAGGTCACACCCTGCTTTTCGATATCGGCGCGGGTCAGGCTCAGGACCGGCTGCGAGGTTTCGATGTCGGTGCTCTTGATGCGCGAACCGGTCACCGAAATGCGATCCAGGTTGGTCGCTTCCTGCGCCTGGGCGGTTACGGACGTGGCCGCACCCGCGATCAGCGCGACGACAACAGCGTCACGCAGCTTGTTGGACTGGAAATTCATTGGCTCTCTCTCTCCAAGAAATCTTGGCTGGGGTTATGCCCGGCGGGGAAGCGAAAGTGCGCTTCCAAATCGCGAGGCTGAGCCGATAGTAGCGGGCGCCTGCAAAGAATTAAAGCTGTGTTAATCAAAGCTGTGATTTGTGTAAATTCATGGAATGTCAATACTTTTCAACGGCTTGCAGTAGGGTTTGTGGCATGGTGCCTCGTTTGTTAAAAAAAAATGATGAAAAAAGTTTCCATTGATATGTATCGAAACATGTCGCGGCGGCGAGAAACGCACACATTGCGACAGCGCCGGAGGGGGCGCAAAAGGAAGGCGGTGCACGCAAACGCAACGGGCGCCTTCCGGCGCCCGCGATGTCACTGCATGAGGGAGGTGTGAGCGGTCAGAGATCCTGCTCGTAACGCACATACGGCACGGTGCCGTCGTCGTTGCTCTCGTTGCGTGGAGAGAAGGGGTTCTTGCCGCGGCTGATCACGTTCTCGGCGCCGACGGTGAGCTGGCCGGACCACGGCGTCCGCCAGGTCAGGCCGATGCCCAGACCTTCCCACTTGCCAGGGCGGCCGGGCACGTCGACCACGCGGCCGATGATGCTGCCGGTGAAGTTGCCGTAACCGGCGCCGAGGCTGAGGCTCTTGCTGTCCCAGCGATCGACCAGGGCCGGCGAGGCATCGGCCAGCGGAACCAGGCGTGCCTTGGCGTAGGTGCCGGCGATGGACACGAATCCTTCGCGGCCGATGTTCTTCTGCGCGAACACGGTCAGGTCGTTCTGCTCGGCACGCAGGGACGGCGTCTTGTTCGGGCCGGCCAGCCAGGCGGGCAGTGTTTCGCGACCGGTACCGGCGGTGATGCCCAGGCGGCCGCTGCCCCGGTTCAGGGCAGCCGTGCCGGTGAAGCGGCGGCTGCTGAGGTCATCGTCGTCGCCCAGGCTGGCCAGCATGCAGTGGCTGGCCAGACCGCTGATGCTGGTACTGCTGCTGTTGCTGCAGAGCAGGCCCAGCGAGTCGCCCGACGACAGGCCAAAGGCCGCATCCAGCGAATTGCGGCCGAAATGCCAGCGGGCGCCAGCGGCCTGCTCACCGGTGGGTTCCAGGTAGAGCAGGGCTTCGACCTTGCCGCTGCCCTTGTTCCACACCGGCAGCACCGTGCGGGTGTCCTTGCTCTGCGCATGCGCGCCCGCGACCGCGCCAAGGGCGATCAGCAGGGCCAGCGGTAGACGCAGATAGGTACGCATCGGACCAGTTCAGACAGGGACAGACAACGGAAGTTCCCGCAGGGGCGGGGACTCGATCCTAGGGTGTTTATGATTTCTTAACAAGCCTTGATCCTCCCCAGGTGCAAGACCCGCCGCTTACTGAAGGCGTTCAGGTGCCGGAACAGCCCCCTCGGCACCGTGGAACAGTATGCCGAACTCCGTCAACGGGAAGTGATACTCCCGTCCGCAGAATTCGCAGCGGACTTCGACCTCGCCGGTGGCTTCGGCCGCCGCCCGCGCCTCTTCCTCGCCCAGCGACTGCAGCATCGAGGCAACCCGCTCGCGCGAGCAGGAGCAGGCAAAAGACAGTGGCTTGCTGCCCATCAGCTCCGGCTTCTCCTCATGGAACAAGCGGTGCAGCAGCTGCTCTGCGGAGGTCGCCAGCAGCTCTGCCCTGCCCAGGGTCTCGAACAGGGCGCTGGCGCGTGACCAGCCGTCTTCGTCGCCCTCGTCGCCGGGCAGTTTCTGCAGCAGGAGGCCGCTGGCCCCCGTGCGGTCGGCGGCCAGCAGCAGTCGCGTCGGCAGCTGCTCGGACTGCCGGAAGTAGTCCTCGAAGGCCTCGTCCAGTTCCGCGGCGCTGAGCCCGACCAGGCTCTGGTAGCGCTGCGGTTCGCGCGGGTCCAGCCCGGGGTTCTCGATGGTGATGGCGAGGAGGGCGTCATCGCCCAGGCTGGACAGGTCGCGCGGCGCGTCGGCGCCCTCGCTGAGCTGGGCGATGCCGCGCAGGGTGCCGGCGGCGGTGCATTCGGCGAACAGCGTGCGCAGCGTGGTGCTGCTGCGCAGCTGGATGGACAGGCGGCCGTCGACCTTGGTGTGGCCGGTGAACAGCGCCGAGGCCACGCAGGCTTCGCCGAGCAGCTCGGCTGCGGCATCCGGGTAATGGGCATGGGACAGGATTTCCTGCCAGGTGGCCTGCAGGCGCACGTGTACGCCGCGGACACCCGCGTCGGGAAGCAGGAAGCGGATCAGGGAATCAGGTTGGGCGGTCATCGGCTCACATCGCGCGGAAACAGGGGTGGTTGCCGGATAATGCGCCGACAGCCAGGCAGAAGAAGGATGCACCACTAATGGGGGCAGGGGGAGAGCAGGACAAGGTGAAGGTGGCCGGAGACGTTCCGCGCCGCCGGCGTTGGCACTGGAAGCGGCTGTTGTGGCTGCCGGTGCTGTTCGTGGCCTTCAGCTGCCTGCAGGTGCTGGTGCTGCGCTTCGTGGATCCGCCCATTTCCAGCGTGATGCTGTGGCGCTACGGGGAGGCGCTGGGTGCGGGCGACTGGGCCTACCGGCTGCACTACCAGTGGCGGGATCTGGACCAGATGGCGCCGAGCCTGCCGATTTCGCTGGTGGCGGCCGAGGACCAGCGTTTCCCCGAACACAGTGGGTTCGATCTGCAGGCCATCGAGAAGGCGCGTGACCACAACGCGCGGGGCGGCCGGCTGCGCGGGGCCAGCACCATCAGCCAGCAGGTGGCCAAGAACCTGTTCCTCTGGCAGGGCCGCAGCTGGATCCGCAAGGGCCTGGAGGTCTGGTACACGGTGCTGATCGAAACGTTGTGGCCCAAGCAGCGGATCCTGGAGATGTACGCGAACATCGCCGAGTTCGGTGACGGCGTGTACGGTGCGCAGGCGGCGGCGAAGACCTTCTGGGGCAAGGACGCCGCGCGCCTCAGCCCGGCCGAGAGCGCACGGTTGGCGGCCGTGTTGCCGGCACCGCGGCGCTACAGCGCGGCCTCGCCCGGTCCCTACGTACAGCGTCGCGCCGCGTGGATCCAGCGCCAGGCCCGGCAGCTGGGCGGCGCTGCGTACGTGGCCGAGGACTGAGGCGGGCGTCTGCGCCGCTCCGCACTGGCGACGTACAATCCGGGCATGATCCGTGAACGCCTCACCGTCGTCATTGCCGCCTGCAACGAAGCTCTGGCGCTGCCGGTACTGCACCCGCGCCTGTGCGCGGTACTGGATGCGATGCCGGACATCGATGGCCACATCCTTTACGTGGACGACGGCAGCCAGGACGGAACCTGGGAGGTGATCGCCACGCTGGCGCAGTCCGAGCCACGCGTGTCGGCGCTGAAGCTGTCGCGCAATTTCGGCAAGGAGGCCGCGCTGACCGCCGGGCTGGATCTCGTCCGCGAGGGTGCGGCGATGATTCTCGATGCCGACGGCCAGGATCCACCGGAGCTGCTGCCGCAGTTCGTGGCGCGGTGGCGCGAGGGTTATGACAACGTCTATGGCACGCGCCGGGCGCGCGCGGGCGAGAGCTGGGTCAAGCGTGCGACCGCGGCGATGTTCTACCGGGTGATCGGCCGCCTGTCGCGCACGCCGATTCCCGCCGATACCGGCGACTTCCGCCTGCTGTCGCCACGCGCGCTGAGCGCGTTGCGTGAAATGCGCGAGCGTCACCGTTTCATGAAAGGGCTTTTCAGCTGGGTTGGCTTCCGCCGGGTGGCGGTGCCGTACCAGCGCCACCCGCGGGTGGCCGGCAGCAGCAAGTTCAGCCTGTGGCGGCTGTGGAACTTCGCGCTGGAAGGCATCACCGGTTTTTCCACCGTGCCGCTGCGCGCGGCCACCTATCTGGGCCTGGCCACTGCGGCGGTGGCCTTCGTGTTCGGTGTCTGGGTGATCGTGAAGGCCGCGATGTACGGCGACCGCGTGGCGGGCTGGCCGACGATGATGGCGGTGATCCTGTTCCTGGGCGGCGTGCAGCTGATCGCGCTGGGCCTGATCGGCGAGTACCTGGGGCGCCTGTATGAGGAGTCCAAGCAGCGTCCCCTGTACCTGGTTGACGCCTGGCTAGCATCGTCCGTGGCAGACTCCGTCGTGCAACCCACCCTGGGAGGGCAGGCAGATGACGTCGGTACGGCAACTGTTGGACGGCAAGTCCCCTGAAGTGCATGCGGTCGCGCCCGGCGCGGCGGTGATCGATGCGATCCGGCTGATGGCCGAGAAGGGCATCGGTGCGGTGCTGGTGATGGAAGGGCCGCGACTGCTCGGCATCCTGTCCGAACGTGATTACGCCCGCAAGATCGTGCTGCGCGATCGTTCCTCACGCGATACGGCGGTAGCCGAGATCATGACTGCGAAGGTGGTGACGGTGGCGCCCGGCGAACAGGTCGAACATTGCCTGCAGCTGGTCACCGATTACCGTATCCGCCATCTGCCGGTGGTGGAGGGGGGACAGGTGCTGGGCGTGATTTCCATCGGCGATCTGGTGAAGTCGGTGATCGATGCACAGCGCCGCGAGCTGGACCAGCTGCAGCAGTACATCGTGGCGGGATGAGTTTTCGCTGGCGGGCCTGCGGCCCGCCGGCCCGCTGTTCGGAGCCGAAGCCGAAGCCGAAGCCAAAGCGGCGCCTTGCTGATGCGCCGGAAGGCGGAGGGCATGGCCGTGCAGGACACGCCGTAAACCCATCCATGGGGGCTCGATGGCGCCATCCATGGCGCCAACGGTCCTGCACGGCCATGCCCTCCGCTTCTGGATACATTGCGGCGAGCGCGGTGGGTAGCGGCCAATCTGGGTTGGCAACACTTTGTCGTTCCGCGCGCCCCTCAATTCGCGATCCAACAAACGTGCCTACTTCGCGTACTGCCCGCCGCAGTCGGCGTCCTTGCCGGGGCCCAGTTCGATCGTGGCCAGTAGCGCGGCCGGTGGCGCGATGCTTCCCAGTGCCAGGGCGACCGCACCGCGGACGCCGAGCGCCTTGAAGTCCGGGCGGAACGAAGGATCCTTGAACGTTCCGGCGATGTGCAGCGGCGAGCGCAGCACGAGGATGCTGCGGTCCTTCGGCCGTGGCTTCAGCAGCAGGTCCAGCGATTCATCGCGCAGGCTGACGGTGCCTTCGCCGAGAATCAGCGTGTCGGTGGTATCGACGGCGAACGTGCGGCTTGTCATCAATCCCTCGCGTACGCCGAAGTCGGCAAAGGCGCAGCGCAGCGGAATCTGCTTGTCGCCGGTCACCAGGAACTTGACTGCCTCGGTGATGTCCAGCCCGGCCAGTTCCATCACCAGATTGCCGACGTGGCCACGTCCCATTGCCAGGCCCACATCGCCATTGCTGCTGCCCAGCATGGCGGCGATCGAGTTGCCGCGGCCGCTGAGGTCGATTTCGCCACCGATGCCGCCCTTGGCCTGCTCGGCCAGCTTCGCATCCGGGAACAGTTGTCCCAGCTGCACGCCGCGCACGCTGGCCTTGAGCGCGGTGGCGATCTGCGGCTGCCGCGCATCCATGCGGATCGTGCTGCGGATGTCACCACCGGCCACACCGAAGTTCAGCGGGTCCAGCCGCAGCACGCCATCGTCCAGCAGCAGATGCGCATCCATATCGTCAAGCGGCAGCGATGGTGCGTTGATGCGATGTGCCTTCCAGCGCACATCGGCATCCATCGCGCGCAGCTTGCCGAGATTGTACGGCGTGTCCGGCAGCACCCTGGTACGCGCCGCCACGCGTGCGGCCTCGGCCTTCTGCTCGGCGTTGGCGGTCTCGCCGCCACCGGTTCTGGGCGGGGCGCCGACAAAGCCGGCCAGGTCGTCGAAGTCCAGCCGGCGGGACTCCAGCGTGGCCGTCAGGCGCGGGCGCGCACCACCTGTTTCGAACTTCACATTGCCGCCGAGATCGCTGTCGCCGACCTTGCCGGTGAACTGCTCGTAGCGCCACACGTTATGGTCGCGCTTCAGGCGCCCCTCCAGGGCATAGGGCGGCGAAGGCGGAATGGCGATGCCCAGCAGGGGATACAGGTCGGCCAGATCCTGGCCACTGAGCGCGAAAGCGAGGTCGAGCACCTGCAGCTGGAAGGGATTGGTCAGGGTGCCACGGGCGACGGCATGGGTGGCACCTGCACGCCCATCAAGATGGATGCGGAAGGGATGATCGCTGTCGGTCAGTTCCAGCGGAGATTCGGTGCCGCCGCGAAGGGTGAAAGGATTGCCCTGCCAACGACCCTTGCCCTGCACCAGCAGGGGCGGCGCGGCATCCGCCTGCCTGGGCCGGCCACTACGCACATTGACATGGATGTCGGTGCGACCCGCCGCGTCGATGAACTGCAGGCGGCCGTCATCGATACGCAGCCGCTTGAGCTGGGGCGTGGCGCCGCCGCGGCTGTCACCCAGGAAATCCCAGTTGCCCGGCTCGCCCTTGCGTGGGGCGGTTTCCAGCAGCACGTCGGGACGGGTCAGGCGGATCTCGGGGAGCTGCACGCTGCCCCGCAGCAGGGGCCACACCCGCAGGTCGATTTCGACCCGGTCGGCACTGGCCATGTTCGGCTGCTTCGCCCATGACGCATTGGCGAACGTGACGGTGTCGGCGCGGATCGTGCTGGTACGGCCGAGGTCGACATCCAGGTGGCCGATCTGCAGCACGCGGCCGGTCCGCGCCTGTACCGCCCGCTCGACCGGCCCCTTGAACCAGTTCCAGTCCCAGAGCGCGATCAATACCAGCATGGCCGCCAGCAGGAACACCAGCACCGCCAGCCAGCGCTGGCCTCGCGGGCCAGGGCGGCGGAAGCGCCAGCGCGACGGACGCGGCGGAGCAGGGGAGGCAGTCGCATTCACGCTGCCATGGTTGCCCTGCGCGGGTGGACGCAGCGCGAAGCGTTCATGTGCGCGGTGTGCACAGGAACGCGTGTGGCACGGATATCTACAGCACCTGCATGGTCACCGCGACGAAGTGGCAGACACTGCCGCCGATCACGAACAGGTGCCAGATCGCATGCGAATAGGGGATCGATTCGCGGTGATAGAAGTAGGTTCCCAGCGTGTAGGAGATACCTCCGGCCAGCAGCCAGCCCAGCGTCCAGCCATCGATGGAGGCCAGCATGGGCTTGACCGCGACGATCACCAGCCAGCCCATGGCCACGTAGATGGCGGTGGACAGGCGCTTGAAGCGGCCGGTATAGAACAGCTTGAACACCACGCCGGCCAGGGCCAGCGTCCAGATCGCGGCGAACAGACCCCAGCCCCACGGGCCACGCAGGCCGATCAGCGTGAACGGCGTATAGGTACCGGCGATCAGTACATAGATCGCGCAGTGGTCGAAGACCTTCAGCCTGCCCTTGGCAACCGGATGCTGGATGGCGTGGTAGAGGGTGGAGGCGGTGTACAGCAGCAGCAGCGCGATGCCGAACACGATCGCACCTGCCAGTTGCCAGCCATCGCCGTAGATGGCGGCCAGGGTGATCAGCACGGCACCCGCACCGAGCGCCAGTACGGCGCCGAGACCGTGGGTCAGCGCACTGGCGATTTCTTCGCGGATCGAAGCAACGGAAGTCGAGGACATGGCGTAGGCATCATTCGCGGGGAGGGGGACCCGCGCCCCCCTATCATCGCCGCGATGGCGGGCGCATGCACGCCGGTTACCGTATGGTCAATGAATCCCTGGGTGCTGGGGTCAGAGCCCTTTCCTGCGGAAAGGGATCCGACCCCAGGCTCAGGCCACCGACACGGTGTGCGCGGCCTCGCGGGTGGCGGCAAAGCGCACGTCGGGCGCGCGCTCCTGTGCCAGCTGCAGGTTGACCCGGGTCGGCGCGAGATAGACCAGATGGCCGGCGGCGTCCAGCGCCAGGTTCAGTGCGTTCTTCTCGCGGAACTCTTCCAGCTTCTTCTCGTTGCTGCAGTGGATCCAGCGCGCCGTGGTGACGCTGACCGGCTCGAAGGTGGCTTCCACGCCGTACTCGTCCTTCAGGCGGTAAGCGGCCACGTCGAACTGCAGCACGCCCACCGCACCCAGGATCAGATCGTTGCTGGTCAGCGGCCGGAAGAACTGGGTCGCGCCCTCTTCGGAGAGCTGGGCCAGGCCCTTCTGCAGCTGCTTGAGCTTGAGCGGATCGCGCAGGCGCGCACGGCGGAACAGCTCCGGGGCGAAGTTGGGGATGCCGGTGAAGGTGACGGCCTCGCCTTCGGTGAAGGTATCGCCGATGGAAATGGTGCCGTGGTTGTGGATGCCGATCACATCGCCCGGCCAGGCCTCGGCTGCGATTTCACGGTCGCTGGCCATGAAGGTCAGGGCGTTGGCCAGCTTCATCTCCTTGCCGGTGCGCACGTGGAAGGTCTTCATGCCCGCGCTGAAGCGGCCCGAGCACACCCGCATGAAGGCGACGCGGTCGCGGTGCTGCGGGTCCATGTTGGCCTGGATCTTGAACACGAAGCCGGTCAGCTTGCTCTCTTCCGGGGCGATCTCGCGGCCGGTGGTGGCGCGTGCCTGCGGCGATGGCGCGTGCTCGACGAAGAAGTCCAGCAGGGGCTGCACGCCGAAGTTGTTCACGCCCGAACCGAAGAACACCGGCGTCTGCTTGCCCTCGCGATAGGCCTGCAGGTCGAACGGATGGCTGGCGCCCTGCACCAGCTCCAGTTCATCGCGCAGGTCGGCCAGCATCTGTGCGCCGATCTTCTCGGCCAGGCCGGGAGCGTCGATCGACGGGAAGATGGTCGAATCCTGGCGGGTGAAGTTGCGACCCGGTTCGTACAGGTGCACCTCGCCGGTCAGCAGGTGGACCACGCCCTTCAGGCGCTGGCCCATGCCGATCGGCCAGGTGACGGGCGCGCACTGGATGCCCAGCACGGTTTCCACTTCATCCAGCAGTTCGATCGGATCCTTGCCCTCGCGGTCCAGCTTGTTGATGAAGGTCATGATCGGGGTGTCGCGCAGGCGGCACACTTCCATCAGCTTGATGGTGCGCTCTTCCACGCCCTTGGCCACGTCGATCACCATCAGTGCCGAGTCCACCGCGGTCAGCACGCGGTAGGTGTCCTCGCCGAAGTCGGCGTGGCCGGGGGTGTCGAGCAGGTTGACGATCTTGCCTTCGTACGGGAACTGCATCACCGAGGAGGTGACGGAGATGCCGCGTTCCTTCTCCAGCGCCATCCAGTCGGAGGTGGCATGGCGGGCCGCCTTGCGGCCCTTGACCGAACCGGCCATCTGGATCGCGCCTCCGAACAGCAGCAGCTTTTCGGTCAGCGTGGTCTTGCCGGCGTCAGGATGGGAGATGATGGCGAAGGTGCGGCGACGCGACGCTTCGGTGGCGACTTCGGACATGGCAGTGGCGCCCGCCCGGGGCGCTTTTCAAAGAGATAAGCGCCTGATTATACCGGCCGCGGCCGGTCAGCGCCCGGCCGCGCCCTCGGCATCACCCTGGCGGGCGAACTGCAGCTGTCCCTGGGAGGCGAAGATGCGCACGGGTACCGAGCGCAGCGCCATGCCGCGGTTGACCTGCACCACGAAATGCAGGTGCGGGGCGCTGCTGTAGCCGCTGTTGCCGGACAGGCCGATCGGCTGTCCGGCCTGCACGGCCTGGCCACGACGCACGCGCATGCCGCCTGCCTGCAGATGGCCGTACAGCGCCATGCTGCCGTCGCTGTGCAGGACACGGATGAAATTCGCCCTGCCGCCGTCGCGCTCGCGGTCCTGGCCGTTGCCGCGGAAGCCGTCCTGGATCTGCATCACGGTTCCCTCGCGCGCGGCCAGCACCAGCGTCGCCTCGGGCAGGGCGAAGTCCACGGCGTCGCGGTTCTCCTCGTCATCGTGGCTGAACCGGCCCTGCGGCGCCTGGTCCACGCGCAGGCGTGCGGCGTCGAACGGCAGGCGGTAGGCCACGTCTTCGGCGCGGGCGTCGGGACGGCCCGGTACCGACTGCAGGCGTACGTCGAGCGTGCTGCCGCCCACGGGCGGGGGCAGGTGACCGACCACGAAGCTGCTGTCGCCCTGCACCAGCGACCGTACCGGCAGGCCCTCGATGGGGCGCCCGGGTCCAGCGCGCAGTTCAACCTGTAATGGGCCGGCCAGGGTGTTGTCGATCCGGGCCTGCCAGTATTCGCCCACCTGCTGCAGCCGCAGTTGCGCCATGGGGGCCGCCTGGCCGATGCCCTGCGTGCCGGGGGCGGGGGCCGGTGAGGGCACCAGGCCCCAGCCCTGCCGCCAGTCGGCCGCTCCGGCGGTGGTGCTGACCAGCAGCGGCAGCAGCAGGCAGGACAAGGGCAGGCGCGGCATCGGGCGTTCCGGACAGGGGGACCGCCGCGACTGTACCTGATCCGCAAAAGGTGGGCCGCAGCGATCGCTCCGGGTATTCATCGCTTTATCCGCATGAAGGGATTGACATGCGCGGAAAGCGATGGCATCGTGGCTCCACCATCGAGACCGGCAGAGGGACAGGCCCTTTGAAGCCGGGGCAGCCCGCAGGCGCGCAAGCGCCGGCGTAGGTGCCAAATCCTGCGGGGACCGTGGCGTCCACCGGAAGATGGTTCGAACCATGCACCGCAGGTGCATCTCGAACGCGAGCCCCGCGAAGGCTCGATGGCCGATTCCCCTAACGGATCCCGCCATGAGCTTCGCCCCCAGCACCACGCTTCGCCCCGAACCCTTTGTCCCCGTCAGCGTGCCGGTCGAAGACCGCGTGCACGCCGAGCGCGGCGAGTTCGCCGCGGTGCTGTCGATGCGCCACGCCGGCGCGTGCCCGGTACGCGTTCGCTACGAATGGGTGGGACCGGTCGATGCACCGGTGGTGGTACTGGCTGGCGGCATCTCCGCCCATCGCCATGTGGCGTCCAACGCGCAGTTCGCCGAGAAGGGCTGGGCCGAGGAACTGGTCGGCAGTGGCCGCACGCTCGATCCGCAGCAGCTGCGCGTTCTGGCGTTCGACTTCATCGGTGCGGATGGCGCGCTGGACGTGCCGATCGACACGGCCGACCAGGCCGACGCGCTGGCCCTGCTGCTGGATCACCTGGGCATCCGCACACTGAAGGCGTTTGTCGGCTACTCCTATGGCGCCCTGGTCGGGCAGCAGTTCGCTGTCCGCCATCGCGCCCGCGTGCGCCAGCTGGTGCTGGCCAGTGGTGCGCACCGTCCGCACCCCTATGCCGCGGCGTGGCGTGCGTTGCAGCGCCGGGCGGTCGCCCTGGGACAGCTGCAATGCGGTGAAGACCATGGCCTGGCACTGGCCAGGCAGTTCGCGATGCTCAGCTACCGCACGCCGGAAGAGTTCGGCGAGCGCTTCGACGCTCCGCCCGAGGTGGTCAACGGCCGCGTCCGCGTGGCCGCCGAGGACTACCTCGACGCGGCGGGCGCGCAGTACGTCGCGCGCACCCCGGTGACCGCCTACCTGCGCCTGTCCGAATCGATCGACCTGCATCGCGTGGATCCCACCGCCATCCTGCCGCCAACCGTGGTGGTGGCCGTGGAAGGCGATCGGCTGGTGCCGTTGGCCGACCTGGTCGGCCTGGTCGAGGGGCTGGGTCCGCGCGGCAGCCTGCGCGTGCTGCGCTCCCCATACGGCCACGACGCCTTCCTCAAAGAAACCGATCGCATCGACGCGATCCTCGCTACCGCCTTCCGCACTTCTGGAGAGTCCGCATGAGCCTGCACGCCGCCGAGCCGTCCTGTTGTCGCACCACTGCCGCCGTCCGCGCCGGCATCGATCGTGACACCGCCCATGGCGCGGTCACTCCACCGATCGTGCTGTCGTCGAACTTCAGCTTCGAAGGCTTCGGCAACAAGCGCCAGTACGACTACACGCGCAGTGGCAACCCGACGCGCGACCTGCTGGGCGAAGCACTGGCCGAACTGGAAGGCGGAGCCGGTGGCGTGGTCACCGCTACCGGCATGGGCGCCATCAACCTGGTGCTGAATGCCCTGCTGCAGCCGGGCGACACGCTGGTGGTACCGCACGATGCCTACGGCGGCAGCTGGCGCCTGTTCAACGCGTTGGCGAAGAAGGGGCATTTCGAACTGGTCACCGCCGACCTCACCGACCCGCGCACGCTGGCGCAGGCCCTGGCCACCCAGCCACGGCTGGTGCTGGTGGAAACCCCGTCCAACCCGCTGCTGCGCATCACCGACCTGCGCTTCGTCATCGAGGCGGCGCACAAGGCCGGGGCGCTGGTGGCGGTCGACAATACGTTCCTGTCGCCGGCGCTGCAGCAGCCGCTCTCCTTCGGTGCCGATCTGGTGCTGCATTCGACCACCAAGTACATCAACGGCCACAGCGATGTCGTCGGCGGTGCGGTGATCGCACGTGATCCCGCGCTGCACGAACAGCTGGTGTGGTGGGGCAACGCACTCGGGCTGACCGGCTCTCCCTTCGATGCTTTCCTGACCCTGCGCGGCCTGCGCACGCTGGATGCACGCCTGCGTGTGCACCAGGAGAACACGGCCTCGATCGTCGCGCTGCTGGACGCGCACCCCGCCGTGGCCCGGGTGTATTACCCCGGCCTGGCCGACCATCCCGGTCATGCCATCGCCGCACGCCAGCAGAGCGGCTTCGGCGCGATGCTGTCGTTCGAGCTGGCCGACTGCGCCGGCGAGGATCCGCACGCTGCCGTGCGCGCGTTTGTCGATGGACTGCGCTGCTTCACCCTGGCCGAATCGCTGGGCGGCGTGGAAAGCCTGGTCGCGCATCCGGCGACCATGACCCACGCAGCGATGAGCGTTGAGGCGCGTGCTGCAGCTGGCATCAGCGAAGGGCTGCTGCGCCTGTCGGTCGGCATCGAGGCCGAGCGCGACCTGCTGGCCGATCTGGGTGCGGCGCTGGCCCGCGCCGAAGCGGTGATCGACGCTGCCGCACGTCGCAAACAGGTAGTGGACGCATGAGCGCGCTGGCTGCCGAGATTCCGGCGCTGGGCGGCGGTCGCCTGGCACTGCTGGGCACCGGGACGGTGGGCTCTGCGTTCGTGCAGCGCTACCAGGCCCTGCAGGCGCGCGGTCTGGAACTGCCCAGCGTGCAGTGGCTGGCCAACTCGCGTACTGCGCTGGCCATTGACCGCGATCTGGCCCTGCCGCTCGAACTGGCGCGGCGCGCACCGCGTGGCGGCCAGAGCGTGCCACCGTGGGCCGGTGCCGAAGGGCTGGAGCGTGGCGATGTGGTGGTTGATGCCACCGCCAGCGAAGACGTGGCCGCCCGCCATGCGCAGTGGCTGGCGCGCGGGGTGCATGTAGTGACGGCCAACAAGCTGGGCCGGGGCGGGCAGCTGTCACGCGCGAACGCCATCGCCGAGAGCTGCGCCGACAGCGGCGCCCGGTACGGCGACAGTGCCACCGTGGGGGCGGGACTGCCGCTGTTGAGCAGCCTGCGCGCGCTGGTGGCCGGGGGGGATCACATCCACGCGATCGAGGGGGTGTTGTCCGGTTCCCTGGCCTGGTTGTTCCATCGCTATGACGGCCGTTCGCCGTTCTCGGCTGCAGTGCGCGAGGCGCTGGCCGCGGGTTACACCGAACCGGATCCGCGCCTGGATCTGTCCGGCGAGGATGTGCGGCGCAAGCTGCTGATTCTGGCGCGCAGCAGCGGACTGGCGCTGGATGCCGCACAGGTGCACGTGGATTCACTGGTGCCTTCGGCGTTGGCTGCGCTGCCGCTGGACGACGCATTGGCCGAACTGGAGCAGCTGGACGCACCGCTGCAGGCGCGCTGGCAGCAGGCGACGGACAGCGGCCGTGTTCTGCGCTTCGTCGGCCGGGTCGACGCTGACGGCGCACAGGTGGGGCTGCGTGAACTGCCGGCCGATCATCCACTGGCGCAGGGGGCGGGCACCGACAACCGCGTCGCGATCCACAGCGACCGCTATCGCACCCAGCCGTTGCTGATCCAGGGACCGGGAGCGGGCGCGGAAGTCACTGCTGCCGCACTGCTGGATGACGTACTGCGCATCGTGGGATGAGCAGGGTCCCGCTGCGCCCGCCGGGCATGGCCCGGCGCTACCTGCAATGTCGTGTCCGTCCCGGTAGTGCCGGGCCATGCCCGGCGGATACGCAGTTTCAGCGCCCTTTCAACACCTTCAGCAGCGCGGCATTGAACTGCCTGGGGTCCTGTACCTGCGGCGAATGGCCCAGTTCGGCGAATTCGACCAGCGTCGCGCCGGCAATCGCCGCAGCGGCCGATTTGCCCAGCGCCGGATAGTTGCCCAACCGTGCCTTCACTTCTGCCGGTGCCAGGTCACGACCGATCGCGGTGCGGTCCTTCTGGCCGATGAACAGCGCGGTCGGCACCTTCAGATTCTTCAGCTCGTATACCACCGGCTGGTTGAACACCATGTCCGAGGCAAGTGCCTGGCTCCAGGCCACCGCCTGCCTGCCGTCGCCCTCGTACATGCCCGCTTGCATGCGTGCCCAGGTTTCATAGGCAGGCTTCCAGGTGCCGTCGTAGTACACGTCCATCTGGTAGCGGCGGATGCTCTCGTAACTGGTTTTCAGCTCGCCGGCATACCAGGCATCGACGCTCCGCCACGGCACGCCCAGCGCCTTCCAGTCCTCCAGGCCGATCGGATTGACCAGCGACAGGCTGCGCAGGTCCTGCGTATAGGTCAGTGCATAGCGCACCGCCAGCATGCCCCCCATCGAATGGCCGACCAGGTGCACGGGCAGGCCGCCGAGCTGCAGCTGCTGCAGCAGTGCATGGGTGTTGGCGGCGAGCTGGCCGAATGAATACTGGTAGCGCTCGGGCTTGCTGGATTTGCAGAAGCCGACCTGGTCAGGTGCGATCACGCGGTAACCGGCGGCGAGCAGGGGAGGGATGGTTTCCTTCCAGGTCGCCGCGCAGAAATTCTTGCCATGCAGGAGCACCACCACGCCGATCGGCGCGGTCGTCGGCGCGATATCCAGATAGGCCATCTGCAGCGGTTGCTGCTGCGATTCCAGGGTGAAGGTCTGTACCGGATGGCCGTAATCGAAGCCCTCCAGCCGTGGCCCATAGGCCGGTGCGGCAGCGGCGGTGAGGGGCAGGGAGGCCAGCAGCAGGGCGGCGATCACGCGCATGGGACATTCCGTGACAGGGGACGCCCGAGCCTAACCGGAATGCGGTGACGGTGTCGTCCGGCAGATGCCCGTCATCAGCACTCGATGACATTCACCGCGAGGCCGCCGCGGCTGGTTTCCTTGTACTTGTCCTGCATGTCGCGGCCGGTGTCGCGCATGGTCTTGATGACCTTGTCCAGCGACACCTTGTGCTTGCCATCGCCGCGCATCGCCATGCGCGAGGCATTGATCGCCTTCACCGCGCCCATCGCGTTGCGCTCGATGCAGGGAATCTGCACCAGCCCACCGATCGGGTCGCAGGTCAGGCCGAGGTTGTGTTCCATGCCGATTTCCGCGGCATTCTCGATCTGGCTTGGATTGCCACCCAGCGCCGCAACCAGGCCGCCGGCCGCCATCGAGCAGGCCACGCCCACTTCGCCCTGGCAGCCTACTTCGGCACCGGAAATCGAAGCATTCTCCTTGTAGAGGATGCCGATCGCCGCCGAGGTCAGCAGGAAGTCGAACACGCGCTGCTCGTTCGCGCCCGGGCAGAACCGGTCGAAGTAATGCAGCACCGCGGGCAGCACGCCGGCCGCACCGTTGGTCGGCGCGGTCACCACGCGGCCACCGGCGGCGTTTTCCTCGTTCACGGCCAGCGCGTACAGATTGACCCAGTCCAGCGTGGTCAGCGGATCGCGCATCGCCGCTTCCGGCTTCGACGACAGCTCGCGGTACAGCGCCGGCGCGCGACGGCCGACCTTCAGGCCGCCCGGCAGCACGCCTTCCTCGCGGATGCCGCGCGTCACGCACGACTGCATCGCGCTCCAGATCTCGCGCAGCTGGGCGCGGATCTCGTCCTCGCTGCGCCAGCACTTCTCGTTCTCGAACATCAGCTGCGCGATGCTCAGGCCGCTGCGCGCGGTCTGCGCGAGCAGCTCGTCGCCGCTCTTGAACGGATAGGGCAGCGGGGTTTCGTCGGGCACGATGCGGTCATCGGCCGCGTCGTCCTGGTTGACCACGAAGCCACCGCCAACGGAGTAATAGTCGCGCGTGGCGATCACTTCATCGTCGGCGTTGTACGCGGTGAAGCGCATGCCGTTGGTGTGGTACGGCAGCTTCTGCCGCTTGTTCATGCCGAGGTCGCGCTTCTCGTCGAAGGCGATCTCATGCTGGCCCATCAGCTGGATGCGCTTGCTGCTGCGGATGCGATCCAGCGTGGACGGAATGATGTCCGGATCGATCAGGTTGGGGCGCTGGCCTTCCAGGCCAAGCAGGATCGCCTTGTCGGTGCCATGGCCGCGACCGGTCAGCGCCAGCGAACCGTAGACGTCGGCGCGGATGCGTGCGACCTCGTGCAGGCGGCCGGGGTCGAGCAGCCAGCGATGGATGAACCGCTCGGCGGCCTTCATCGGTCCGACGGTGTGGGAAGAGCTCGGGCCAATGCCGATCTTGAAGACGTCGAACGTGCTGACAGCCATGGATGCCAAACTGCGGGTACCGGACAAGCGGCTATTCTAGCGGCTTGCCGGGCCCTCCGATGGCTGCGGCGCAGCATTTCCGCCAAGCGAGGCAAGCCGGTGTTGACCCTGTTCCAGCGTGACGACTGCCACCTGTGCGATATGGCCCTGGCCGAACTGGCCAAGGCACGCGCGCCCGAGTTCGAATCGGTGTTCCTGGATGACCATCCAGCGCTGGAGGCGCACTACGGCGCGCGGGTACCGGTGCTGCGCGACGAGGCGGGCGGCCGCGAACTGGACTGGCCCTTCGATGCGGCGCGGGTGCGGGCCTGGCTGGCTGCGGGGTGAAGCCGCCGGGCATGGCCCGGCGCCACCCTGTATCACCGTTCCAAGGTGGAGCCGGGCATGGCCCGTGGCTTACTTCGCGTCGAACTTCACGATCGTGCTGATCGCGGTTTCGTCGGGGATGGTCTTGGTGTCGGCCCAATCGCCGGCGCCGACGCTGAAGTCCAGGCGCTTGACGGTGGCCTTGCCGGTCAGCACCGGCTGCGTGCCCGGCTTCCAGGTGAAGGTGAGCGTCACCGGCTTGCTGACACCACGCAGCTCGAGCGTGCCATCGGCGGCGAACTGGTCATTGCCGATGGCGCGGAAGCCCTTCGCGGTGTAACGCGCGGTGGCGAACTTGCCGACATTGAAGAAGTCCGCGCTCTGCAGCGTCGAGTCACGATCGCTGTTGCCGCTCCTGGCGCCGGCCAGCGGAATCACGACGTCGAGTGAGCCGGCCGCCGGATTGGCGGGATCGAAGCTGAGCTTGGTGGCGAAGCCCGGGAAGCTGCCGGTGAACACTTCGCCGTCGTACTTGCTGGCAAATACCAGGATCGAGCCCGCGCCGGGAGCCTGTGCATAGTCCGCGGCCAACGCCGGGGCAGTGGCCAGCATGCCGGCCAGGGCAGCGGCCACGGCCGCCGGGGTGGTCAGTTTCAGATTCATCGGTCAGTCCTTCTGGGGAGAGGCAAGCCAGCCACGCGGCAGCATGCGGCTCAACGTCGCGTCGCGCTGGAACAGGTGGTGGTAAAGGGCAGCGCCGGCATGGGCCAGCACCACAGCGATCAGCAGCCAGAAGCCGTACTCATGGATCGCATGCGACACGGCGACGACCTGCGGATCCGGTCCGCTGAGCTTGGGCACATCGACCAGGCCGAACCAGCGGAAGGGCCGCAGCCCGCTGGCAGAGTCGTACAGCCAGCCCGAAAGCGGAATGGCGAACATCAGCACGTACAGCAGCACGTGGGTAGCGCTGGCGATGCGCTCCTGCCAGCTGGGCACACCCGGCACCGGCTTGGGCGCACCGGCGTAGAGGCGCCAGACCAGGCGCAGCAGCACCAGGGCCAGCACGGTGATGCCGATCGACTTGTGCGCGGTGTAGACCCAGAAGTATTTGGGCGTCCTGGGCAGTTCGCCCATGGTCAGGCCGACCACGCCAAGGGCGAGGATCAGTAGTGCGATCAACCAGTGCAGGGTCTGGCTGACACTGCCCCAGGCGGCAGGGGAGTTCTTGGCGGTCATGCGGGGTCCTTGGGGGCCGTCTTGCTGTCGGAGTGGGGAACCGGGGCAGGAGTTCCCGGCCTGTCGCTGCGGTCGAGGAAGGCCTCGGCCTCGATCCGTACCTGTACCGCGTCGCCGATCACCCCGGGCCAGGCGGTGATGCCGAACGCGCGACGGCTCAACGTGGTGCTGGCGGAAAAACCGGCGGTGCGGCGGAACGGCGGCAACGGATAGCGTTTGATGGCATTGAGGGTCACATCCAGCGCGACCTCCTGGCTGACCCCGCGCAGGGTCAGCGTGCCGAACACACGGGCGTGGTTCGCATCGATCGGTTCGACCCGCGACGATACGAACCGGGCGCTGGGAAACCGCTCGCCATCAAGCAGGCTGCGGGCCAGCGTGGCCTGGTTCCATTTGGCATCTCCCAGATCCAGCCGGGCGACCGGCACATCGACCTGCAGGGTTGCCTCGCGCCAGTTGTCGGGATCGAACTGAAGGTGGCCCTCACTGCCCGATACCGTCCCCATGGCCTGCGAGTAGCCGGCATGGTCGATCATGAACAGCACCCGCGTGTGCACCGGATCCAGCCGGTAGGTATCGAGCTGTGCCCAGGCGGGCGCAGCGGCGAGCAGCAACGGCAGCAGGAGCAGGCGGGGTCGCATCGATGGCGGGCTCCGGGAGGGGACGCTGCGATCATACGCACAGCCCCCTGACAACGCTGCGTGCATGGCTGCAACAGTTCGTGGTGGCGATGCCACTGGAAACGGGCTGTTGCAGTCGTGAAGCCTGGGCTGTGTGACAATCGCGGCTGGATCGGGGGTTCAGGATGACGAGTGGCTGGCGTCTGTGGTGCCGAGGCATCGCAGTAACGGGTCTGCTGCTGCTGGCAAGCGCCACGGTGGCCGCGACTCTGGACATGGCTGGGGAGACACCACGACTGCGCCGCTTCGGCGCCGCCGAGGGCTTGCCGTCGCGCATGGTCGTGGCCCTGGCCGAGGACCGCCAGGGGTACATCTGGGCGGCCACCGATGGTGGGCTGGCCCGCTACGACGGCACGACGCTGCGGGTCTGGCAGCATGAACCGGAGCGGCCAGGTTCGCTGCCGGGCAACGAGATCGAGACCCTGCTGGTGGATCCGCTGGACCGGGTGTGGGTCGGCATCAACGGCAAGGGCATCGCCCGGCTGGACGCGGATCGCGAGCGTTTCTCCAGCTTCGCCGCGGTGAACAATGAATGCCAGAGCCAGTTCTGGACACTGGCCTATGCGGACGATGCGCTGTGGATCGGCACCAGCGGCCATGGCGTGTGCCGCTTCGGCGAGGATGGCAGCCTGCGCTTCTTCCAGCATGATCCGCAGCGCCCCGGCGGCTTGCCCAGCAACACCATCTTCAGCAGCCTGGTCGACGCGCAGGGCCGCCTGTGGGTCGGTACCGAGGCCGGTGTCGCCCGCTGGAACGGCAACAGCTTCGAGGCCATCGCGCCGCGCGAGCTGGGCAGGGTCAGCGTGCTGCGTCTCAGCCGCGACCCCGATGGATCGATCTGGGTCGGCAGCCAGAACGAAGGCCTGTTCCGCATCGATGCCCAGGACCGCGTCAGCCGTCCACGCTGGTCCGGCAGTGATCGCTTTCGCTCGGCACTGGTGCTGGCGGATCGGCAGGGAGGCTACTGGGCAGGTACCTCGGATGGGCTGCTGCGCGGTGATGCGCAGACACTGTGGCGCCTGGAGGGCGATCGCGGCAGCGGCTTCCTGACCGCCCACAGCGGCGTGCTCGATCTGCTGCAGGACCACGAAGGCGGGGTCTGGGTGGCCCTGCTGAGCCAGGGGTTGGCCTATCTGCCGCCGGACTGGCGCCGCTTCTCCACCTGGAACCAGCTCGACGGCAAACCGCTGGACAGCCAGTACCTGCTCAGCGCGGCCACCGATGGCCGGAATTACTACGTGAGTTCGGCACACGGCGTGTACCGGATCGATGCGCAGGGCGTGCTGAGTCTGCTTGCCAGTGATCGCGAGCTGGGCAGTGGCGCGGTCTGGTCGGTATTGCCGCGGCCGGACGGCCGCCTCTGGCTGGGCCGCGCCGGGCGCATCACCGTCTATGACCCGGCTACCCGCGCAACCCGGGAGTGGCGCATCGACGGCGGCTCCGACCTGCGCCAGCGCATCGACCTGATGCGGCAGGCGCCGGATGGCACCGCCTGGGTGTCGGTGATGAATGTCGGCGTGCAGCAGCGTCTGGACGATGGCCGGGTGCTGCGCAGCTTCCCCGTCGAGGGATTCCGCGGCCTGGGCGATGCGCCGATCGAACAGATTCGATTCGATCCGCGCGGGCAGGCCTGGGTGATGGGTGACATGGGCCTCTGGCGCCAGCAGGGTGAGCGCTTCGAGGCGGTTCCTGGCGTCTCGCGGGGATCGATCTACGACCTGGTGTGGATCGATCCGCAGCAGCTGTGGCTCGCCCGCCAGGGCGCCTTCGAGCGCTACCAGTGGGATGGCATGAGCCTGCGCCTGGTGCAGCGCGTCGATGCTGCCGCCGGCGTGCCACCCCTGAGCATGGGTGGGCTGGCCTTGGCCGACGATGGCCGCCTGTGGGCCACCACGCCGCGCGGTCTGCTGCGCTGGGATCCGAAAACGAAGCGGCTGAGGCAGTTCACCGAGCGCGACGGACTGCCCGATGCCGAATTCACCGGCCGGCCGCCTGCGGTGAACGCCGATGGCCGCGTGCTCGCGGTGACCCAGACCGGCGCGGTCGGTTTCGACGTCAATGCCGCCGACACCCCGCTGCCATTCTCCGCGCTGGTGATCGCGCAGGTGCGCGTACGTCGCGACGATGCGCGCGGCTGGCAACCCCTGCCGACCACCGGGGTGCTGCTGCTGGGTCCGGATGACCGTGATCTGCAGATCGACGCGCGGCTGCTCTCGTACGGCAACCCGCAGGGCAACCGCTATCGGTTCCGGGTGCAGGGCTATGACCAGAACTGGGTGGAGCAGGGCGGCGACGGCCAGCGCACGCTGTCGCGCCTCGCGCCCGGTGCCTACGTGATCGAAGTACAGGCGGCCACCGACAGTGGTCCGTGGACGCCGTCGCAGCAACTGCAGGTGAAGGTATTGCCGCCCTGGTGGCGCAGCGGCATGGCGATCTTCGGCTACCTGCTGCTGGGCTCGTTGCTGCTGCTGGTGCTGGCATGGGCGATCCGCAGCCGTCTGAGAAGGCGCCAGCAGTGGCAGCTGACCGTGCACAAGCAGCAGCTCGCCGAGCAGGCCTCGCAGGCCAAGAGCCACTTCCTGGCCACGCTGGGTCATGAGGTGCGCACGCCGATGACCGGCGTACTGGGCATGAGCGAACTGCTGCTGGCCACATCACTGGATCCGGTACAGCGCAGCTATGCCGGATCGATCCAGCAGGCGGGCAGCCATCTGCTGCGTCTGGTCAACGATGCCCTGGACCTGGCCCGGATCGAAGCCGGGCGGCTGGAGCTGGACCTGCGTCCGTTCGATCTTGCCGCGCTGCTGGACCAGGTGCAGATGCTGATGCGGCCGATGGCGCAGCAGCGCCAGCTCGATTTTGTACGCGAGGATGCCTTGCCCGGCCCGATCAGCGTCAGTGGCGATGAAATGCGCATCCGCCAGATCCTGCTGAACCTGCTCGGCAATGCCATCAAGTTCACCGAGCGCGGCCAGGTCGGCCTGGGCGTGCGGCTGCAGGAGGATGGCGGCGGGGTGTGCTTCGAGGTGTTCGATACCGGCCCCGGCATCAATGCCGAACAGCAGCAGCGTCTGTTCCATCGCTTCGAGCAGGCCGATGGCCCGCGGACAGCATCGCGCTATGGCGGCAGCGGGCTGGGCCTGGCGATCTGCCAGGAACTGGCCGTGGCGATGGGTGGGCGCATCGATGTCGACAGCCAGCCGGGCAGGGGCGCACGGTTCCGCGTGCAGCTGCCGCTGCCGTGGACCCGCCAGGCTGCCCACAGTGGTTCCGACAGGGCGTCGCCACCGCCGCTGCCGCCGCTGCGCATCCTGCTGGTCGAAGATGACGCCACGGTAGCGGACGTCATCGCCGGCCTGCTGCGCGGTCGTGGCCACGACGTAGTGCACGTGCTGCACGGCCTGGGGGCCTTGTCGGAGATCGCGACCGAGGGGTTCGATGTCGGTCTGCTCGACCTGGATCTGCCGGCCCTGGACGGAACGGCGATCGCCCGTCAGCTGCGCGCCATGGGCTATGAGCTGCCACTGGTGGCGGTGACCGCGCGGTCCGATGCCTATGCGGAGGCGCAGGTGCTGGCCGCCGGTTTCGACGGCTTCCTGCGCAAGCCGGTCACGGGCGACATGCTGGTGGCGGCCATCGTGCAGGCTCGCAGCAAGCGCCAGGGTGAGGGCTGATTGCGCCGGCGCCGGGCGTGAACGGCGCGACTTTCGGTTTACCATGCCGACGCCCGCACGACGGGCACCATCTGGGAACGCGTGAGGAGGCGATCAGTGGCGTATCTGCGGGCGGCGATGCTGCTGATGCTTCTGCTGTGCTGCCTGGCGCCCGCTGCCGCACAGCCGGTACCGCCCACGCCCCGGCAGGTGACGGTGTTCGATGGCCTGCCGTCCAACACCGTCAACCGCATGGCGGAGGACCGCTACGGCTACCTGTGGATCGCCACCAATGACGGGCTGGCACGATACGACGGCCGCAACTACCGGGTCTGGCGCTCCGAGGATGGCCTGCGCGACAACCGCATCTGGACCGTACTGGTCGATACCCGCAACCGCTTGTGGATCGGCACCGAGAATGCCGGCCTGGTAAGGATGTCGGCCGACCGCCGGCAGCTGCGGTTCTTCGACCGCAGCAGCCAGCCGCTGATGAGCACCAATACGATCTGGAGCCTGGCCGCCACCCCCGATGGCTCGATCTGGTTCGGTACCCACGAAGGCGGGCTGTACCGGGTGGATGGCAATGATCGGGTGCAGCGCTTCCTGCCCGAGGCGAACAATCCGCGCAGCCTGCCGGCCGCTGCGGTGCCCTATCTGGCCACGCTGCCCGACGGCAGCCTGTGGGTGGGCACCAAGCATGGCGTGGCGCGTTGGACCGGCAGCGATTTCGAGCGGGTCGGCGACGAGCAGGTGCCCGGCCAGCTGATCAACGGTCTGACCGCCGAGCCTGACGGCAGCCTGTGGATCAGTACGCTGGCCGGCGCATTCGTGCGCCGGCCGGATGGTCGCTTCGAGCGGCAACCCTGGTCGGTGCCGGCCGGCGACGAGGTGCTGGGCATGATGCTGCGCGATGAGCAGGGGGGCTACTGGCTGGACACCCGCAGCGGACTCGGTCGCGCGGTCGATGGCCAGTACCAGACGGTGCCGCTGTACAGCGCGATCGCGCGCGGCCAGGTGCGGCCGAACTGGACCGGCGCCTACGAGGATCGCGAGGGCGGCATCTGGCTGGCCAGCACCAATGCCGGTCTCTGGCATCTGTTGCCACGGTGGTGGCAGTTCTCGGTGTTCTCGCGTCTGGAGGACGATGCATCGTCACTGCGCAACGCCTACGTATTCGGCACCAGTGCGTCCAGCAACGGAGGTGTCTGGACGGTCGGCAGCCACGGCGCGCTGGATCGCTTCAATCCCCGTACCGGCCAGATCGAGCAGTTCCGGCGCGGCGTCAATGGCATCCACTGGCTGACCTCGGTTCGCGAGGACCGCCATGGTCGGGTCTGGATCGGTTCGTCCGGAGCGCTGCTGCGCTATGACCCGGCACGCGACGAGCTGCGCCGCTGGGGACGCGACGCGCCTGCCGATGCCGCGATGGAGGGCGATGTCGACGCACTGATGATCTGCGACAGCAACAGCCTGTGGTTGATGATGCCCGCCGGCCTGCAGCAGCGCGATCTGGAAGGTCGGCTGCTGCTCGAACTGGACAATGGCCAGAACGGACTGCAGACCGGCCAGCTGAACCAGGATCTGGTATGCGGTCCGCAGAACCAGCTGTGGCTGGCCAGCAGCCGCGGGCTGCTGCAGTGGCAGCCTGAGCAGCAGCGCTTCCAGCCGGTGCCCGGCGCGCCGGCAACGGCACTGTACGCGGCGTATACCGGCAGCGACGGCCAGGTGTGGCTGTCCGAGGACGGCCGGTTGTCGCGCTATCGATGGAGCCAGGGGCGTCTGGAGCGGCAGGGGGTCATTGGTGCCGAACAGGGATATCCGGCGGTTTCCGCCACCGGTCTGGTGGTCGATGCGCAGGGTGTGGCCTGGGCCACCAGCGCACGCGGCCTGGTGCGGGTCGGCGCGGACGGCCAGAGCGTGCGCCTGTATGGCGTGCACGATGGCCTGCCCAGCCAGGAGTTCCGCGCGCATACCTTGATCGCGACGTCTTCGGGACGGCTGGTGGCAGGAACCCCGGCCGGCGTGGTGGTGTTCGATCCGGAACAGGTGCGGCCTTCGGTGCGCCGCGCACCGCTGGTGATCGAGCGGGTGGAGGTGCGCCGCAACGAGCAGGTGCTGGACCTGACCCACGACGCCCCGTTGCTGATCGCCGACGGCGACCGCGATCTGCGCATCGTGGCGCGCCTGCTGTCCTTCGCCGATTCGGCCTCCAATTCGTATCGCTACCGCCTGGCCGGCTATGACCCGGACTGGGTCGAGGTCGGGCCCGCCGGTGAACGCCTGTTCTCGCGGCTGCCGCCGGGCAGCTATCGGCTGGAAGTGCAGGCGCGCTCGGCCGACCACGTCTGGTCGCGGGTGCAGACCCTGGAGTTCCGCGTGCAGCCGCCGTGGTGGCGCAGCCTGTCGGGCCTGCTGGTGCTGACGTCGATCGCGTTGCTGCTGACCAGTTGGTTTGCATGGCTGTACCGTCGCCGCCTGCAGCGTCGCCACGCCTACCAGCTGGCGTTGCACAAGCAGGAACTTGCCGAGCAGGCCTCGGCGGCCAAGACACGCTTCCTGGCCAATCTGGGCCATGAGATCCGCACGCCGATGACCGGTGTGATGGGCATGAGCGAGCTGCTGTTGTCCTCGCCGCTGGATCCTCAGCAGCGCGGCTACACCCAGTCCATCCGCCAGGCGGGCGAGCATCTGCTGCATCTGGTCAACGATGCGCTGGACCTGGCGCGGATCGAATCGGGGCGCCTGGAACTGCAGTCCCGGCCGTTCGCGCTCCATTGCCTGCTGCAGGACCTGGCCGCGCTGATGGGGCCGCTGGCCGCGCAGAAGGGACTGCGTTTCGTCCTGGACAATCGCTTGCCGCCCGGCCTGCAGGCCACCGGCGATGCGATCCGGGTGCGGCAGATCCTGCTCAACCTGCTGTCCAACGCGGTGAAGTTCACCAGCCGTGGCACCATCACCCTGCATGCCCGGTGCGATGAGGCGATGCGTGCACTCCAGTTCGAAGTGCGTGACACCGGGCCGGGCATCAGCCAGGAACAGCAGCTGCGCCTGTTCCGCCGGTTCGAGCAGGCTGACGGTGCACGTACCGCGGCGCAGTATGGTGGCAGCGGCCTGGGGCTGGCGATCTGCCGCGAGCTGGCGCAGGCGATGCAGGGCCGGATCCAGGTCGAAAGCCAGTTGGGGCGCGGAACCTGCTTTGGAGTGATGCTGCCCCTGCCGCTGGAAGTGGACGCCGACGCCGATGCGGACAGCGCCGCGCGGAGCGAGGATGCAGTAGCGAACATGCCCCCCCTGCGCGTGCTGCTGGTGGAGGATGACGCAACGGTTGCCGATGTCGTGCAGGGTCTTCTGAGTGCGCGCGGCCATGAGGTGGTGCATGCCGGGCATGCGTTGGCGGCGCTGCGCGAGATCAGCGGGAGTGATTTCGATGTGGCCCTGCTTGACCTGGACCTGCCGGGCCTCAGCGGCTTCGAGCTGGCCGAGCATCTGCGCAACCAGGGGTACACGCTGCCGTTGCTGGCGGTGACCGCGCGCACGGACCCGGACCTGCAGAAGCAGGTGGAAGCGGCCGGGATCGGCGGTTTCCTGCGCAAGCCGGTCACGGGCGAGCTGCTGGTGGAGGCCATCGCCAAGGTGTTGGGGCGCTGAGGCCGGGCACAGTCCGGCAGGCTACTCCGCGACGTGTTCGACCTGGCGGGGTTCGGGCTTGGTGTCCGGCAACTGCCAGAAGATCATCGTCGAAGTCAGTGTGATCGCGCCCACGCACAGGAACGTGGCGTGCAACGCCGCCGTCGCGCCGTGGCCCTCCAGGTGCGTGCCGAAGGCGGCCAGCAGGCTGCCTGCCGCCGCCGCGCCGAAGCCGGCAGCCAGCATCATCACCATCGACAGCAGACTGTTGCCCGAACTGGCGAACTCCCGATCCAGATCGCGCAGGGTCACGGTGTTCATCACGGTGAACTGCAGCGAATTGACCGCACCGAAGAAGGCCAGCTGCAGCAGGCGCCAGCCCAGGTGCTGGCCCGGCGTCATCAGGGTGAAGCTGGCCATGGCCAGGCCCACCAGCACGGTGTTGGTCATCAGCACGCGCCGATAGCCGTAGCGTTCGACCAGCTTCACCGCCAGCCGCTTGGAGACCATGCCAGCCGCGGCCACCGGTACCATCATCAGTCCGGCGTTCATCGGTCCCAGGCCAAGGCCCACCTGCAGCAGCAGCGGAATCAGCATCGGCATGGCGCTGCTGCCGATGCGTGAGAACAGGTTGCCGAGGATGCCGATGCGATAGCTGGGCACACGGAACAGCGCCAGCGAGAACAACGGCGTGGTCGAGTTGGCCGCGTGCAGCCAATAGCCCACCAGTGCGGCCAGCCCCGCCACGGTCATCAGCATCACCAGCGCGTGCGGCGTACCCAGCCCGGAGATGCCGTCCAGCGCCAGCGACAGCACCACCATCGCAAAGGCCAGCATGATGTAGCCGCGCAGGTCGAAGCGGGTGCGGTGGCTGGCGTAATGGTCCGGCATGATCTTCATCGCAGCGATGAAGCCGATCACGCCGATCGGAAGGTTGATCAGGAACACCCAGTGCCAGGAGGCAATCTCGACCAGCCAGCCGCCCAGCGTCGGGCCGATCAAGGGGCCGATCAGGGCGGGGATGGCGATGAAGCTCATCGCACGCAGGAAGTCCTCGCGCGGCACCGAACGCATCACCGCCAGGCGGCCGACCGGCAGCAGCATCGCACCGCCGATGCCCTGCAGCACGCGGGCACCCACCAGCTGATGCAGGTGCTGGGCCAGCGCGCAGGCTAGCGAGCCGAGGGTGAACAGGATGATCGCCACCAGGAAGGTGCGCCGGGTGCCGTAGCGGTCAGCGATCCAGCCGGAGGCGGGAATGAACGTGGCGACCGCCAGTGCATAGCTGAACACCACCGACTGCATCTGCAGCGGACTCTCGCCCAGGCTGGCCGCCATCGCCGGCAGCGCCGTGTTGACGATGGTCGAGTCCAGCATCTGCATGAAGATCGCCAGGGACACCAGCCACAGCAGGGGGCGCTGGCGGTTGTAGGTCGATGGCGATGTGGACATGGGTTGTGGCCGGTGCAACGTGGGGGCGCCATGATCGCGCACTGCGGGTCACGGCGCGATCAACACCGCGCCGCAACCGTATGCGCACGGCTCAGCGCTGGCTGTGCGCGTGCACCGCGTCGACCAGTACCTGCACGTGGGCCGGGTCCATGTCCGGTGACATGCCATGGCCCAGGTTGAACACGTGGCCCTCGCGCGACCCGCCATTGCCGGCGGCGTAGGTATCGAGCACGCGCGCGGCAGCGGTGGCGATCGCATCGGGCGAAGCGTACAGCGTGGTGGGGTCGAGGTTGCCCTGCAGGGCAACGCGACCACCGGTGCGGCGCAGCGCTTCGTCCAGGTCCAGCGTCCAGTCCAGGCCCAGTGCATCCGCACCGGTCTGCGACAGTGCTTCCAGGTGCAGGCCGGTGCCCTTGCCGAACAGGATCAGCGGCGTACGCTCGCTGGCTTCGCCACGGTCCAGGCCCTGGGCAATCCGCTGCAGGTAGCGCAGCGAGAATTCGCGGTACATCGCCGGCGACAGCACGCCGCCCCAGGTGTCGAAAACCTGCAGGGCCTGTGCGCCCGCGGCGCGTTGCGCGCCCAGGTAGGCGATGACCGCGTCGGTGGTGACCTCCAGCAGGCGGTGCAGCGCCTGCGGGTGGTTCAGCGCCATGGCCTTGATGCGCGAGAAATCCTTGCTGCCGCCGCCTTCCACCATGTAGCAGGCCAGTGTCCATGGGCTGCCGGAGAAACCGATCAGCGGCACCTGGCCATCCAGCTCGCGGCGGATCAGGCGCACCGCATCCATCACGTAGCCCAGGTCCTGCTCCATGTCCGGCACCGCCAGCCTGGCGATGGCGGCTTCGTCACGTACCGGGTGGCGGAACTTGGGGCCTTCGCCTTCGACGAAGTACAGCTCCAGCCCCATCGCGTCGGGGATGGTGAGGATGTCCGAGAACAGGATGGCGGCGTCCAACGGGAAACGCCGCAGCGGCTGCAGGGTGACTTCGCAGGCGATCTCCGGGTTCTTGGCCATCGCCAGGAAGCTGCCGGCCTTGGCCCGGGTCGCGCGGTACTCCGGCAGGTAGCGGCCGGCCTGGCGCATCAGCCAGACGGGCGTGCAATCCACCGGTTCGCGGCGCAGAGCGCGTAGCAGGCGATCGTTGCGGAGAGGGCTGGTCACGTTGAACGTTCCTTGGATCAAAGGTGGGCAGCGGCGTCAGTCGCCGTGCGAAAGGATCTGGAAGCCACGATGCAGTTCGGCATCGCGCGCCTTCTCGAAGGCGTGGCGGGCTTCGTCGGCCTGCAGGAACAGCTCGCGGCGCAGCTGCGAGCGGCCACCGACGCGGCCGCTTTCGCGCAGCAGCTCCCAGCCGCCGAAAAGATCCGGCTGCAGGCTCAGGCGCAGGAACCGCGGTGCCTGCGCACCGGCCTCGGGATGTTGCAGGTAGACATGCATGGCCCGATTGTAGCGGGGCCAGGGTGACCCCGGCCGCAACGCGGTAGCGCCGGGCCATGCCCGGCGGACGCTCAGGAAACCCCGGGTAGCGCCGGGCCATGCCCGGCGAACGCGGAAGCGATCAACCCTGGCCCAGCACCTTCAATACCGCTGCTTCATCCACGTCCGGCACCACCTCGGCCCGACCCATGCCGCGCCAGAGCACCAGGCGCAGTCGACCGGCCACGTTCTTCTTGTCCAGCCGCATGCGGCCGAGCAGGGCCTGCGGATCCAGGCCGGCCGGGATCGCGACCGGCAGCCCGAGCCTTTCCAGCAGCGCCTGCAGGCGCGCGCGGTCGGCATCGTCGGCCAGGCCGAGATCGGTGGACAGCCTGGCCGCCAGCACCATGCCCACTGCCACCGCCTCGCCATGGTTCAGCGCATCGCGGCCCGGCGCCGAATAGCCCTGTTCGGTTTCGATGGCATGGCCGAAGGTGTGGCCGAGGTTCAGCAGGGCACGCTCCCCCTTCTCGAACGGATCGCGCTCGACGATGGCGGCCTTGTGCCTGCAGCTGCGGGCGATGGCTTCGGCCAGCACCGCGTCCTCGCCAGCGGACAGCGCGTCGGCGTGGTGCTGCAGCCAGTCGAAGAAATCCGCATCGCCCAGTGCGCCGTACTTCACCACCTCGGCCAGCCCCGCGCGCAGCTCGCGCGGCGGCAGGGTGGCCAGCACCGCGGTATCGGCCACCACCGCGCGCGGCGGATGGAAGGCGCCGACCAGATTCTTGCCGGCAGGAATGTCTACGGCAGTCTTGCCGCCCACCGACGAATCGACCATCGCCAGCAGCGTGGTCGGCAGCTGCACGCAGTCGATGCCCCGCATCCAGCAGGCTGCGGCGAAGCCGGCCAGGTCGCCGACGACACCCCCACCGAGCGCGAACACACAGGCATCGCGGGTGGCGCCCAGGGCTGCCAGCGCTTCAATGGCGCGGCCGAATTCAGCCAGGGTCTTGGAGGCTTCGCCGGCGGCCAGCACGTGTTCGCCGACGACCAGGTCCGGACGCGCAGCCAGCAGGGTCTGCTTCAGCCGCGCCAGGTACAGCGGGGCGACGTCGCTGTCGCTGAGCAGCAGGACGTGGCGCCCCCGCACGTGGCGGGCGAGGGCAGGGCCATTGCTCTGGACGCCGGCGCCGATGGAGATGGTGTAAGGGCGGTCACCGCCAACGGCGACCTGCAGCGGAGTGGGGGAAGTCATGCGATCAGGTCCTGGCGCTGCCATTGCGCGGCGAGCTTGACGACCAGCTGGGCGGTGGCGTCGGCAGCGGTGTACGGGTCGGTATCAAGGGTGAGGTCGGCCAGTTCGCGGTACAGCGGATCGCGATGGGCGGCCAGGTCATGCAGCACCTGCTCGCGGTCGGGGCGCTGCAGCAACGGCCGGGCCTTGTCGCGGGCCAGCCGTTCCAGTTGCGCGGTCACGCTGACGCGCAGGTAGACCACGAAGCCACGGCGGGCGATCAATGCCCGGTTGTCCGGGTCCAGTACCGCTCCGCCGCCGGTCGAGACCAGTTGGCCGTGGCCCTGCAGGAGGCGGGCCAGCGCGTCGCGCTCGAGGCTGCGGAAGCCGGTTTCGCCGGAGTGCTCGAAGATCGTGGGAATGCTGGCTCCGGCGGCGTCGACGATGGACTGGTCGACATCGACGAAGTCCAGCGTGAAGCGCTCGGCGAGGCGGCGGCCGATGCAGGTTTTGCCGGCGCCCATCGGGCCGATCAGGATCAGGTTCGGAGCAGGATTCATGCGCCCTGATGCTAACACCTCCGTGCCCCGGCCTTTACGTCCTTCACGTCAGGGTGGGACTTCCTGCGGGGATTCCCGCGTTCAACGGAGTACAGGCCATGTCGGTTGCCAAGGTCATCGAAATCACCGCCTCTTCGCCCACGAGCGTGGAGGATGCCGTGCGCAGCGGCCTGAAGAAGGTCTCCGGAACCGTGAAGGGCATCCAGGGGGCCTGGATCAACGAGACCAAGGTGGTCACCAATGGCAGCGGTGAGATCACCGAGTGGCGGGTCAATCTGCGGGTGACTTTCCTGGTGGAATGAGGGGCCTCAGCGCAGTGCCTGTACCTGGCGCTGCGCATCCAGCACCACCACCCGGTCGGCGAGGGCCGGCAGTGCATGCAGTGCCTGCCGGCTGACCCGCTCGAAGTACTGCACGAAGCGCTCCAGCTGCGGCCGGCTCATGCCATGCCGGCCGGGCTGGGCCGCCTGCAGGCTCTGCTCCTGCTGCCAGCGCCAGCGCGGTACCACCGAGAAGTCCGGCGGCTGCAGGAACCACAGGCGGTCACAGCGTTGCCACAATGCCGGGTAGTCGCGGCCCAGGGCCTGGTTGCACCAGTGGCGCCAGCGGCCATCGCTGTCGGCATCACGTTCAAGGGCGTTCAACGGCTGAGCCAGTTCGGATTCCTCCTGCGCCGGTGTGCCCAGGAACCAGCCTTCGAACACCAGCAGGTCCAGCGGCTTTTCCAGCCGTGGCCACTGCGCCTGTGGCAGGCGCTCGTCGGCCAGCTTGTCGAAGCGCGGCAGCGCCAGTGGTTCGCGCGCGGCGGCGGCATCGAGCAGCGCGTGGACCAGCGGCAGGTCGTGGGTGCCCGGCGGCCCCCGGGTGATCAACAGCGGATGGACCTGGCGTGCCAGCCGCTGCCGTTGCGCGCGGGTCAGGTAGACATCATCGATGGACAGCGTCGCGGCGTTCAGGCCCCGGTTCCGGGCGCGCGCCACCACCTGCTCGGCCAGCGTCGATTTGCCGCTCCCCTGCAGCCCGCTGATCGCCAATACTGGAACCGCCGCGCCGCTGCCCAGCGCATCATCCAGTGCCTGCTCGGCCAATGTTTCGGGAAATCCTTTCACCTGGGGCATATACGCAGCAGCGACCATGCCGCCACAATAGATCAATCCGTGTGAGAAGAACGCAATCATGAGCGACCTGTACGCCGAAGCCCTGTCCACGTTTGCGGCCCTGTTCGACGAGGCCAAACAGAGCCGCGAGGTCGAGCCCAACGCGATGACCGTGGCCAGTGCCGACCTGCACGGTCGTCCATCGGCGCGCACCGTGCTGCTGAAGGCCTTCGATGAGCGTGGCTTCGTGTTCTATACCCACCTGGACAGCCACAAGGGCCAGGAGCTGCGGGCCAATCCGCAGGCGGCCCTGCTGTTCCTGTGGCGCAGCCTGCGCGAGGCCGGCATCCAGGTGCGCATCGAAGGCCGTGTCGAACAGGTGGCCGATGCGGAAGCAGACGCCTATTTCGCCAGCCGTCCGCGCATGAGCCAGATCGGCGCGTGGGCCTCGCAGCAGTCGAAGACGCTTGCAACGCGCGAAGAGTTCGATGCGCGCGTGGCCGAGGTCGAGGCACGTTTCGAGGGCAAGGACGTGCCGCGTCCGGACGGCTGGAGTGGCCTGCGCGTGGTGCCCGACCGCATCGAGTTCTGGTACGGCGCGCAGTTCCGCCTGCACGAGCGGTGGTGCTATGAGGCCGGCGCCGAGGGGCGCTGGAGCAAGCACCTGTTGTATCCGTGAGCGGCTGCGCTGCCACGATCCGCCAGGCCACACCGGCCGATGCCGCTGCATGGTCGCAGCTGCGCGTGGGCCTGTGGCCCGACGCCGATGATCCACTGGAGGAGCTGGCGCAGTCGCTGGCCGATCCGGAAGGTGCGGTGTTCCTGGCGTGCGCGGCTGATGGTGAGGCGGTCGGTTTCGCCGAGGTGCGCCTGCGCCACAACTATGTGAACGGCACCGGTTCCTCGCCGGTCGGGTTCCTGGAAGGCTGGTATGTAACGCCGCAGTGGCAGGGCCGCGCTGTCGGCCGTGCCCTGCTGGCGGAAGTGCAGGCGTGGACGCGGGACGCGGGCTGCAGCGAGCTGGCCTCGGACAGCCGCCTGGAGGACGTAGAGGCGCACGCGGCACACCGCGCCTGTGGCTTTGAAGAGACCGAGCGGGTGGTCTATTTCCGCATGCAGCTGGACGCGGCCACGCGGGGGTAGTGCCAATCTTGGCTGGCGGCGCGCCGCGCGGTCCGCGCTGCGCCTGCCTACAGTCCTTCCGCGCGCAGCCAGCGCCACAAGGTGGTGCGTGACACGCCGAGCACCTGGGCCATGCCTTCGCGGTCATTGCGGTGTTCCTGCAGCAGCGCCTGCAGCTGGGCCCGTGCCGGGCGCCTGCCATTGCTTTCCAGCCGCAGGGACGGGGTGCTTTCGCGCGCCAGTTCCGGCGCCAGCTGCAGCAGGCGCCCAGCGTCGATCATCCCGTCTGCCGGCTGCCAGTGGATGCGCAGGCGGTCGACCAGATTGCGCAGTTCTCTCACATTGCCCGGCCAGTCGGCGGCACCCAGCACTGCCATCGCGTCCTGGTCCAGGGGGGCGTCGATACCGCGCAGCTGGCGGAAGAAGTGCCGGGTCAGCAGCGGGATGTCAGCGCGCCGGGCACGCAGCGGGGGCAGTGCGATGCGCAGTGCCGCCAGCCGGTAGTAGAGGTCGCGCCTGAAGCTGCCGGCAGCTGCGCGATGCTCCAGCGACTGCAGCGTCGCGGCCACCACCCGCAGGTCCACGGGTGTTGGTTCGGTGGCGCCGACGCGCAGCACTTCACGTTCTTCCAGTACGCGCAGCAGGCGGGTCTGCAGCGGCAAGGGCAGCTCGCCGATCTCGTCAAGGAACAGTGTGCCGCCATCGGCCGCTTCGACCAGGCCGACCCGGCCGCCACGACGTGCGCCCGTGAAGGCGCCATCGCTGTAGCCGAACAGTTCGGCTTCCAGCAGCGATTCGCTGATCGCGCCGCAGTTCAGCGCGACGAAACGACCGCGCCGGCCGCTGGCGGCGTGCAGTTGCCGTGCCACCAGTTCCTTGCCGGTACCGGTCTCGCCGGTGACCAGCACGGTGCTGTCGTGCGGTGCATAGAGCGCGATCTGTGCGCGCACCTGCGCCATCGCCTCGCTGTCGCCGAGCAGCGCGTATGCATCGCCGCGCGGGGCGGCACTGCGCCGCATGGTGGGGCGTGGACCCACCGAGCGTGCCAGGGTCTGGGTCAGTTCCAGCGCATGCTCGAAGGCCTGCCGTACCGAGTCGGCCGAATACAGCAGCACGCCCGGCAGCCCGGCCTGCTCGGCATGGTCGATGGCCATCCCGGTGCCGACGATCACTTCGATGCCGTTGGCACGCAGATCGGCGATGCAGTCGCGCGCATCTTCGCGGGTGACGAAGCGGCGGTGCTCGATATCCAGGCCGAAGCTCTGCTGGAAGCCGCTGAACACCGGCACGTCGCTGGCATGGGTGACCAGGCCGATGCGTGCGGCGATGCGGCGCGCGCGCGCCAGAGCCTCCATCAAGTCGAAGCCGTTGGCCTGGATCGGCACCAGCGGCAGGTCGAGCCGACTGCGCAGCCAGGCCGCGTTCGAGCCACCGGCAATCACCACGTCGCAGTGCTCGCGGCGCAGGCGTTGGCCGATCACCTCCACTGCCTCTTCGAAGCCGAGGTTGATCTGCTCGATGCGCGCGCGGCGGTCGAACTCGGGAATGACGTCACCCAGCAGGCCGGTCAGCCGCGAAACGCTGACCGTCCAGATCACCGGGCGACCGGGGTCGGCGTCGGCATGGCGCAGGGGCGAGCGGGGCAGGTACATGGGGCGGCCACCGGGACAGGAGTGTTTCATGATACATCTGTTTCAATGTTTCATATGTTTCATCGCTGTTAGCCGATCATGCCTTTGAAATCAATCGCTTGCAGCTTGGCATGGTGCTTGCGCCTACCCACCTGTTCCTCAACATGGATTGCCGCATGACCGCTTCCGCCCCTTCTTCCGCCGGTGCCCGCTTCCGCGAGGCTCTGGCCGCCGAATCGCCGCTGCAGGTGATCGGTGCGATCAACGCCAACCACGCCCTGCTGGCCAAGCGCGCCGGCTTCCGCGCCATCTACCTGTCCGGCGGTGGTGTTGCCGCAGGCTCGCTGGGCCTGCCGGACCTGGGCATCAACACCCTGGAAGACGTGCTGGTGGACGTGCGCCGCATCACCGACGTCTGCGACCTGCCGCTGATGGTGGACATCGATACCGGCTTCGGACCCAGCGCGTTCAACATCGCGCGCACCGTGAAGTCGCTGATCAAGGCCGGCGCGGCCGCCTGCCACATCGAGGACCAGGTGGGCGCCAAGCGCTGTGGTCACCGTCCCGGCAAGGAGATCGTTTCGCAGGGTGAGATGGTCGACCGCGTGAAGGCCGCCGCTGATGCAAAGACCGATCCGGATTTCTTCCTGATCGCACGCACCGATGCCATCCAGGTGGACGGCGTGGACAAGGCCATCGAGCGCGCCATCGCCTGTGTCGAAGCGGGCGCTGATGGCATCTTCGCCGAGGCCGCCTACGATCTGGACACCTACCGCCGCTTCGTCGATGCAGTGAAGGTGCCGGTGCTGGCCAACATCACCGAATTCGGTGCGACGCCGCTGTTCAGCCGCGACGAGCTGGCCTCGGCCGGGGTCGCCATCCAGCTGTTCCCGCTGTCGGCGTTCCGCGCGGCGAACAAGGCGGCGGAGAACGTCTACCAGGCGGTGCGCCGCGACGGTCACCAGCGCAGCGTGGTCGACGCCATGCAGACCCGCGAAGAACTGTACGACCGCATCGGCTACCACGCGTTCGAGCAGCAGCTCGACGCACTGTTCGCCGCCAAGAAATAAGCAGTACCCTGCACCATCAAGTTTTCGGAGGGAAACATGAACGATACGACCGCAACCCCGACCTTCAAGCCGAAGAAATCCGTCGCCCTGTCCGGCACTGCCGCCGGCAACACCGCGCTGTGCAGCGTCGGTCGCAGCGGCAATGACCTGCACTACCGTGGCTACGACATCCTGGATCTGGCCAACACCAGCGAATTCGAGGAAATCGCGTACCTGCTGGTGCACGGCAAGCTGCCGACCCGCGCCGAGCTGGTCTCGTACAAGGCCAAGCTGAAGTCGCTGCGTGGCATCCCGGCCGCGGTGAAAGCCGCGCTGGAAGAACTGCCGCCGTCGGCACACCCGATGGATGTGATGCGCACCGGCGTGTCGGTGCTCGGCTGCGTGGCGCCGGAAAAGGATGACCACAACCATCCGGGTGCACGCGACATCGCCGACAAGCTGATGGCCTGCCTCGGCTCGATGCTGCTGTACTGGTACCACTGGAGCCACAACGGCCGCGCCATCGACGTGGAGACCGATGACGATTCCATCGGTGGCCACTTCCTGCACCTGCTGCACGGCGAGAAGCCACAGGATTCGTGGGTGAAGGCGATGCACACCTCGCTGATCCTGTACGCAGAGCACGAGTTCAATGCGTCCACCTTCACCTGCCGTGTCATCGCCGGTACCGGCAGCGACATGTACAGTGCGATCTGCGGTGGCATCGGCGCGCTGCGCGGCCCCAAGCACGGCGGCGCCAACGAGGTGGCCTTCGAGGTGCAGAAGCGCTACGACAGCCCGGATGAGGCCGAAGAGGACATCAAGGCCCGCGTCGAGCGCAAGGAAGTGGTGATCGGCTTCGGCCACCCGGTGTACACCGTGTCCGACCCGCGCAACAAGGTGATCAAGGACGTCGCCCGTGAGCTGTCCGAAGAGCAGTCGAGCATGAAGATGTACGACATCGCCGAGCGCCTGGAGACGGTGATGTGGGACATCAAGAAAATGTTCCCGAACCTGGACTGGTTCAGCGCCGTCAGCTACCACATGATGGGCGTGCCGACCGCGATGTTCACCCCGCTGTTCGTCATCGCCCGCACCGCCGGCTGGAGCGCGCACATCGTCGAGCAGCGCATCGACGGCAAGATCATCCGTCCGAGCGCGAACTACATCGGCCCAGAAGATCGCGAGTTCGTGGCCATCGACAAGCGCGCCTGACCGCCGCGTGATCCCTCCATCCGGTCGGCCAGGTGCCGGCCGGATGCCTTCATTGCCGCTCGCCGGCATCCGGCCCGCCCCAAGCATTCCGCCAGCCCATGAATACCGATTACCGCAAGACCCTCCCCGGCACCCCGCTGGACTACTTCGATGCGCGCGCTGCGGTCGATGCGATCCAGCCCGGCGCCTACGCCACGCTGCCGTATGTCTCGCGCGTGCTGGCCGAGAACCTGGTACGGCGTTGCGATCCGGCGATGCTCACCGCCTCGCTGACGCAGCTGATCGAACGTCGCCGCGACCTGGATTTTCCCTGGTTCCCGGCGCGCGTGGTGTGCCATGACATTCTCGGCCAGACCGCGCTGGTGGATCTCGCCGGCCTGCGCGATGCGATCGCCGACAAGGGCGGCGATCCGGCCAAGGTCAACCCGGTGGTGCCGGTACAGCTGATCGTTGATCACTCGCTGGCGGTGGAGTGCGGTGGTTTCGATCCGCAGGCATTCGAGAAGAACCGCGCCATCGAGGATCGCCGCAACGAGGATCGCTTCCATTTCATCGACTGGACCAAGCGGGCGTTCCAGAACGTGGATGTGATTCCTCCGGGCAACGGCATCATGCACCAGATCAACCTGGAGAAGATGTCGCCGGTGATCTACGTGCAGGACGGCGTGGCCTTCCCGGATACCTGCGTGGGCACCGACAGCCATACGCCGCACGTCGATGCGCTGGGCGTGATCGCCATCGGTGTCGGCGGCCTGGAGGCCGAGAACGTGATGCTCGGCCGCGCGTCGTGGATGCGCCTGCCCGACATCATCGGCGTGGAACTGACCGGTCGGCCACAGCCAGGGATCACCGCCACCGACGTGGTGCTGGCCCTGACCGAGTTCCTGCGCAAGGAACGCGTGGTGGGCGCCTGGCTTGAATTCTTCGGCGAGGGTGCGGCCGCGCTGACCATCGGTGACCGTGCCACCATCTCCAACATGTGCCCGGAATACGGCGCGACCGCGGCGATGTTCTACATCGACGGGCAGACCATCGATTACCTGCGCCTGACCGGCCGCGAGGAATCGCAGGTGGCGCTGGTGGAGAACTACGCACGCAGCACCGGTCTGTGGGCCGATGCGCTGGCCACGGCGCAGTACGAGCGCGTGCTGCGCTTCGACCTGTCCAGCGTGGTCCGCAACATGGCGGGCCCGAGCAATCCGCATCGCCGCCTGCCGGTGGCCGAGCTGGCCGAGCGCGGCATCGCCGACGCAGCCAAGCTCGATGCCGGCAAGGCCGAGCAGCTGCGGGGCCTGATGCCTGATGGCGCGGTGATCATCGCCGCCATTACCAGCTGCACCAACACCTCCAACCCGCGCAACGTGATCGCCGCCGGCCTGCTGGCGCGCAAGGCCAACGAGCGCGGCCTGCTGCGCAAGCCGTGGGTCAAGTCGTCGCTGGCCCCGGGTTCAAAGGCGGTGCAGCTGTATCTGGAAGAGGCCGGCCTGCTGCCGGAGCTGGAAAAGCTCGGCTTCGGCATCGTCGCGTTCGCCTGCACCACGTGCAACGGCATGAGCGGTGCGCTGGATCCGGCGATCCAGCAGGAAATCATCGACCGCGACCTGTATGCCACGGCCGTGCTGTCGGGTAACCGCAACTTCGATGGCCGCATCCATCCTTACGCAAAGCAGGCCTTCCTGGCATCGCCGCCGCTGGTGATCGCCTATGCCATTGCCGGCACCATGCGCTTCGACATCGAGAAGGACGTGCTTGGCGTGGACGCCGACGGCAACGAGGTGCGCCTGAAGGACATCTGGCCGAGCGATGCCGAGATCGATGCAGTGGTGAAGGCGGCGGTGAAGCCCGAGCAGTTCCGCAGCGTCTACAACCCGATGTTCAACGTGCGCGTGGAGCAGGGTGCGGCGGTCAGTCCGCTGTACGACTGGCGCCCGCAGAGCACCTACATCCGCCGCCCGCCGTACTGGGAGGGGGCGCTGGCCGGTGAACGCACGCTGGCGGGCATGCGCGCGCTGGCGGTGCTGCCGGACAACATCACCACCGACCACCTGTCGCCGTCCAACGCGATCCTGGCCTCCAGTGCCGCCGGCGAATACCTGGCGAAGATGGGCCTGCCGGAAGAGGACTTCAATTCCTACGCAACCCACCGCGGCGACCATCTGACCGCGCAGCGCGCCACCTTCGCCAACCCGAAACTGTTCAACGAGATGGTGCGCAACGACGACGGCAGCGTGAAGCAGGGCTCGCTGGCGCGGGTGGAGCCGGAGGGCAAGGTGATGCGCATGTGGGAGGCGATTGAGACCTACATGGAGCGCAAGCAGCCGCTGATCATCATCGCCGGTGCCGACTACGGCCAGGGCAGCTCGCGTGACTGGGCGGCGAAGGGCGTGCGCCTGGCCGGCGTGGAAGCGATCGCGGCGGAAGGCTTCGAGCGCATCCACCGCACCAACCTGATCGGCATGGGCGTGCTGCCGCTGGAGTTCAAGCCGGGCACCACCCGGCTGACCCTGGGCATCGACGGTACCGAGACCTTCGACGTGGTGGGCGAGCGCACGCCGCGCGCCGACCTGACCCTGGTCATCCACCGCCGCGATGGGCAGGACATCATCGTGCCGGTCACCTGTCGCCTGGACAGCGACGAGGAAGTGGCGATCTACGAAGCGGGCGGTGTACTGCAGCGCTTCGCCCAGGATTTCCTCGAAGGTGCCCGGGTGGCATGAGACAACCGACGGCCCGGCAACGGGCCGTCTTTCATTGCAAGGAACCGTTCCATGAGCTTTCTTCCGCAACTCCGCATTGCCGCCACCTACATGCGCGGTGGCACCAGCAAGGGCGTGTTCTTCCGCCTGCAGGACCTGCCCGCAGCCGCACAGGTGCCGGGCCCGGCACGTGATGCGCTGCTGATGCGCGTGATCGGGTCGCCCGATCCCTATGGCAAGCACACCGATGGCATGGGCGGGGCCACGTCCAGCACCAGCAAGTGCGTGATCATCTCCAGTGCGTCCGTGCCCGATCACGATGTGGACTATCTGTACGGCCAGGTTTCGATCGACACCGCGTTCGTCGACTGGAGCGGCAACTGTGGCAACCTCAGCACTGCGGTGGGTCCGTTCGCCATCGCCAACGGCCTGATCGATCCGGCCCGGGTGCCGCGCGACGGCCTGTGCACCGTGCGCATCTGGCAAGCCAACATCGGCAAGACCATCATCGCCCACGTGCCGATGCGCAATGGCGAGGTGCAGGAGATCGGTGATTTCGAGCTGGATGGCGTGACCTTCCCGGCCGCCGAGATCCAGCTTGAGTTCATAGATCCCTCCGATGATGGCGACGCGGGCGCGATGTTCCCGACCGGCAACCTGGTCGATACCCTGGATGTGCCGGGCGTGGGCAGTTTCGAGGTGACGATGATCACCGCCGGCATCCCGACCATCTTCCTCAATGCGGCCGATCTGGGCTACAGCGGTACCGAGCTGCAGCCGGCGATCAACGACGACAAGGCTGCCCTGCAGAAGTTCGAGAGCATCCGTGCACACGGTGCGCTGCGCATGGGCCTGATCTCGACGCTGGAAGAGGCGGCGACCCGCCAGCACACGCCGAAAGTGGCGTTCGTGGCACCGGCACAGGACTATGTATCGTCCAGCGGCAAGGCAATCCCGGCATCGGCCATCGATCTGCATGCGCGTGCGCTGTCGATGGGCAAGCTGCATCACGCGATGATGGGCACTGCCGCCGTGGCGATCGGTACCGCTGCTGCGATTCCGGGCACGCTGGTCAACCGTGCCGCCGGCGGTGGCCAGCGCGAGGCGGTGACCTTCGGGCATCCGTCCGGCACGCTGCGCGTGGGCGCCCAGGCCGGTCTCGTTGACGGCCAGTGGACAGTGACCAAGGCCATCATGAGCCGCAGCGCCCGTGTATTGATGGAAGGCAGCGTGCGGGTACCGGCCGACACCTTGTAACGCGGGACCATGGCGGTAGCGCCGGGCCATGCCCGGCGAGCGCGGCAGGGCCCGCCCATGAACCGCCGGGCGTGGTCCGGCGTCAGCGGAGAACAGACGATGTCCGACAGCCACACCCCGTCCAACGAACGTGCCACGTGGGATGCGCTGCTGGAGGACATCGTCGATTACGTGCGCGACGTGCGCATCGACTCGCCACTGGCATTCCAGACCGCGCATTACTGCCTGCTGGATACCCTCGGTTGCGGCCTGGAAGCGCTGTCCTTCCCGGCCTGCAGCAAGCTGCTCGGGCCCCTGGTGCCGGGCATCAGCGTGACCAACGGCGCGCGCGTGCCGGGAACGCACTACGTGCTGGATCCGGTGCAGGCGGCGTTCAATATCGGCGCGATGGTGCGCTGGCTCGACTTCAACGACACCTGGCTGGCCGCCGAGTGGGGTCATCCGTCGGATAATCTCGGCGGCATCCTGGCCGTCTGCGATTGGCTGGGCCGCAATGCCGCGGCCCTGCGTCGTCCACCGCCGACCGTGCACGATGTGCTGGTGGCGATGATCAAGGCGCACGAGATCCAGGGCGTGCTGGCCCTGGAGAATTCCTTCAACCGGGTTGGGCTGGACCACGTGGTGCTGGTGAAGGTCGCCACCACCGCCGTGGTCGCCCGCCTGCTTGGCCTGGATCGCGAGCGCATGCTCAATGCGCTGTCGCTGGCCTGGGTCGATGGCCAGGCGCTGCGGACCTACCGGCATGCGCCCAACACCGGTTCGCGCAAGAGCTGGGCCGCCGGCGATGCCACCAGTCGCGGCGTGCGCCTGGCGCTGATGGCGGCCAGCGGCGAGATGGGGTATCCCAGCGTGTTGAGCGCTCCCACCTGGGGCTTCGAAGCGGTCTCCATGCATGGTCAGGCGGTGACGCTGGGGCGGCCGCTGGGCAGCTACGTGATGGAGAACGTGCTGTTCAAGATCAGTTTTCCCGCCGAGTTCCACGGCCAGACCGCAGTGGAGGCCGCGGTCGCGCTGCACGCGCAGCTGCGGGCAGGCGGGCGCAGCGTCGATGACATCGCGCATATCGCCATCCGCACGCAGGAGGCCTGCATCCGCATCATCGACAAGCGCGGCCCGCTGCACAATCCGGCCGACCGCGACCACTGCGTGCAGTACATGGTCGCCATCGCGCTGCTGCATGGGCGGCTGGTGGCTGAGGACTACGAGGACGATGTTGCTGCTGACCCCCGCATCGATGCGCTGCGCGCGCGAATGACCTGCCACGAAGACCCGCAGCTCAGCGCGGATTACCTGGACCCGGACAAGCGCAGTATCGCCAACGGCCTGACCGTCCGCTTCAACGACGGCAGCGAACTGCCGGAGGTCCTGGTCGAGTACCCGCTCGGCCACGCCCGGCGACGCGACGAGGGCATGCCCCTGTTGATGGACAAGTTCCGGCGGCATCTGGCCCATCGGTTCCCCACCACCCAGCAGCAGCGCATCCTGGCGGCCTCGCTGGACCCGGTGGCGCTGGCGGCCATGCCGGTGACCGACTACGTGGATCTGTACCGGCCGGGGTAGGGCGCGCCTTGGTAGTTGCAAACCTTGGTTGGCACGGGCCCAACGCCAACCAAGGTCGGCCGCTACCGGGACCGCCGGGCATGGCCCGGCGCTACCGTTCCGATGTATTCCTGCCGGATCCGCGCCAACACCTTGACGCGGCGCGCCTATAATGGCCGCCTCGATCAAGGAGTGACGACATGAGCGGTCCGGCACGGCGCAAGCGGTGGGGATGGGCGGCGGCGGTACTGGCAGGAGGCCTGTTGCTGGGTCTGGCCGGTTGCCGCAACGACAGCGGGCAGCTGCCCAAGGCCAGTGGCGAGGCCATTGCCACCCAGGCCGAGCAGGTGAAGGATTTCACCCTGCTGCGCGCCTACCCGGACCAGAAGAATGACGGCCTGTCGCTGGCGCTGGAGTTCTCGCGCCCGCTGGTCGGCACGCAGGATTTCGACACGCTGGTGCGCTTCGAGGAGAAGGTCGGCACCGACGACAGCAGCTGGACCCTGTCCGATGACGGACTGACCCTGCGCTATCCGTTCGTCGAAGCCGGCAAGGAGTTCAGCCTGGTGGTATCGCCGGACCTGCTGGCCGCCGATGGCAGCCGGCTGGGCAAGGAGCTGAAACAGAAGGTGTTCAGTGGCGAATTGAAGCCGGTGGCCGGCTTCGCCTCGCAGGGCAGCGTGCTGCCGGCCAAGGACAGCCGCGGCCTGCCGGTTGTCTCCGTGAATGTTCCCGAGGTCGACGTCGAATTCCTGCGCGTGCGCGAGAAGGATCTGCCGACCTTCTTCAGCCAGTACCAGCGTGGCGGCCGTCGTGGCAGCTGGGAACTGAGCAGCGACTACGAGCGCAGCCCGATCAATGCGTTGGCCGAGCCGGTCTACGTCAACCGCTTCATCCTCGGCGGCAAGCAGAACGAGCGGGTGCTGACCTACCTGCCAACCCAGGACATCAAGGAGCTGCAGGAGCCGGGCCTGTACTTCGCACTGCTCAAGCGCACGGGCGATTACGAGGGCGAGTTCGACACCGCGTTCTTCTCGGTCAGCGACATCGGCCTGCACACGCGCGCCTACAAGGACAAGCTGTTCGTCCACACCGCCGGACTGAAGGACGGAGCACCGCTGAAGAACGTCGAGCTGCGCGTGCTCGACGGCAAAGGCGAGGTGGTGCTCAAGGGCAGTACCGATGGCAACGGCAATGCGCTGCTGAACTACACGCTCGACGCCACCCACGTGCTGGTGGCCAGCAGTGGTCGCGACACCAGCTTCCTGCCCTTCAACCAGCCGGCCCTGGACCTGAGCGAGTTTGCCGTTGCCGGCCGCGACAATGCCTGGTTCGATGTCTACGCATGGTCCGGCCGCGACCTCTATCGGCCGGGCGAGACCGTGCGCCTGTCCGCGCTGCTGCGCGACAATGATGGCAAGCCGGTCAAGTCGCAGCCGGTGTTCCTGCGCCTGAAGCAGCCCGACGGCAAGACCTTCCGCGAGACCCGCCTGCAGCCGGGCGAGCAGGGCTACATCGCCTTCGAGCAGGTCATCCCGGCCGAGGCGCCGACAGGACGCTGGCAGGTGGAGTTCCGTACCGATCCGGCCAGCAAGGAAGCGATCCAGGGCATGACCCTGCGCATCGAAGAGTTCCTGCCCGAACGGATGAAGCTGGACCTGGACAGCCCGCAGAAGACGCTCAAGCCGGGCGAAGATCTTCGTCTGCAGGCCGATGGCGCGTATCTGTACGGCGCGCCGGCTGACGGCAACCGCTTCACCGCGCGCCTGGCCGTGGCAGCCGAACAGCAGCCGGTCGAGGGATTGCCGGGCTACTTCTTCGGCGACCCGACCCTGCAGCTTCCGCGCGAGGCCAAGGACGTGATCGACACGACGCTGCCGGCCAACGGCCAGCTGCGCGAGGACGTGACGCTGCCGGAAGAAGCGGCCAAGGCCAAGGCGCCGATCGCGGTGGTGCTGTCCGGCAGCCTGTACGAGACCGGTGGGCGGACCGTGACCCGCACCCTGAAGCGGGTGATGTGGCCGGCCAATGCACTGGTCGGCGTGCGTCCGCTGTTCAACCCCGACGATGGTGCCGACTCCAACAGCAACGCACGCTTCGAACTGGTGCGCGTGGACGCGGCCGGCCGGCCGCAGCCGGCCAAGGGCCTGAAGATCACCCTGGTGCGCGAGCTGCGTGACTATCACTGGACCTTCAACGACAACCGTTGGGACTACGATTTCACCCGTCGGTTCGAGAACAAGGAAACCCGCACGGTCGATGCCGGCAGCAGCGCGGTGGCGTTCGATGTCCCGGTCGAGTGGGGCGAGTACCGGGTGGACGTGTTCGATCCGGGCACCGGCCTGACCAGTCGCTATCCGTTCCGTGCCGGCTGGAGCTGGGGCGATGACAATCGCGGTCTCGATGCGCGTCCGGACAAGGTCAAGCTGGGCCTGGACAAGACCGGCTACAAGGCGGGCGACACCCTGCAGGTGACGGTGACGCCGCCGCATGCCGGCAAGGGCATCCTGATGGTCGAGACCGATCGCATGCTGTACGTGCAGGACATCGACGCCAAACCCGGTGCCACCTTCAACATCCCGGTCACCGCTGACTGGGAGCGCCACGATGTCTACATCACCGCGCTGGTGTTCCGGGGCGGCAGTGCGCCGAGCAAGATCACCCCGGCGCGCGCTGTCGGCGTGGTGCACGTACCGATGGACCGCAGGGGCCGCACCGTGGCCGTCGGCCTGGTGGCGCCGAAGCAGATGCGCCCGGAACAGGATCTGCCGGTGACGGTCAGCGCACCGCAGCTGGCCGGCAAGGCTGCGCACGTCACCGTGTCGGCGGTGGATGTGGGCATCCTCAACATCACCCGTTTCCCCGTGCCCGATGCCGGCGCGCACTTCTTCGCCCAGCGCCGCCTCGGCATCGATGCCTATGACATCTACAGCCGGGTGATCGAGAGCTTCGACGGCGGCGCCGGCAAGCTGAAGTTCGGCGGTGACATGGCGCTGCAGTCCCTGCCTCAGGCCAAGCGGCCGACCGCGCGCGTGCAGACCGTGGATCTGTTCTCCGGCCCGGTACAGCTTGATGCCAAGGGCAATGCCCGCATCCGCCTCAAAGTTCCGGACTTCAACGGCACGCTGCGCGTGTCGGCGCTGGTGTACAGCGATGACCAGTACGGCAAGCGCGACGTGGAAACGGTGGTGCGTGCACCGATCCTGGCCGAGGCCAGCATGCCGCGCGTGCTCGCCCCGGGCGACCGCAGCACCGTGACGCTGGATGTGCAGAACTTCACCGGCAAGCCGGGCCAGTTCAACGTGCGCGTGGACAGCGAGGGACCGCTGGCCCTGGGCGAGGGCAGCCGCAGCGTGCAGCTCAACGCCGATGCGAAGACCACGCTGAGCTTCCCGCTGTCGGCACGCGAAGGCCACAGCGTGGCCAAGGTGCGGGTGCGGGTGGAAGGCAATGGCTTCAAGGCCGACCGCCGCTACGACCTGCCGGTGCGTGCGGCATGGCCGCAGGTGCTGCGCTCGCAGGTCCGCACGCTCGACCCGCTGGCGGCGGTCAGCCTCGACAGCGGTCTGGCCGATGGCCTGATGTCCGAGTCGGTCAATGCGCGCCTGCTGGTCAGCCCGCTGCCCCCGATTCCGTTTGCCAGTGCTCTGCAGGGCGCGCTGAATTACCCGTATGGCTGCGCCGAGCAGACCACCAGCAAGGGCTACGCTGCGCTGATCCTGGATCAGGCCACGTCGTCGATGCTCGGCGCAGACGGCCTGGATGCCAAGACCCGCCGCGAACGCATGGAGGGCGCGTTCGGCCGCCTGGCGTCGATGCAGGTGGCCAACGGCAACTTCTCGATGTGGGGCGACGATGGTTATGTGAACCCGTGGCTGACCCCGTACATCGCCGAGTTCCTGCTTGATGCCCGGGATGCCGGCTTCGCCGTACCGGACAACGTGCTGCAGAAGGCACTGAACCGTCTCAGCGAGGATCTGCTGTCCGGCGGCAACCCGTTCTACGGGCAGGACGAGCGCGAGAAACTGAAGTTCGCCAACCAGGCGTATTCCGGCTACGTGCTGGCCCGGGTCAACCGTGCGCCGCTGGGTACGCTGCGTACGCTGTACGACAACGAGCGCAGCAAGGCGGTTGGCGGCCTGTCGCTGGTCCACCTGGGCGTGGCGCTGTCGCTGCAGGGCGACGCCAAGCGTGGCCAGGCCGCGTTGGAAGCTGCCTTCGCCAAGTCCAGCAGCGAGCGCCCGTCGTACTTCGGCGACTACGGCAGCGCGATCCGTGATGATGCGCTGATGATCGCGCTGACCCACGAGAACAAGCTGGCGAAGCCGGCATGGGATGCGCGTGCGGTCGATCTCGGCCGCGGCCTGGATGCGCGCCGCAACGCCGGCTGGATGTGGCTGAGCACGCAGGAGCAGGTCGCCATTGCCCGCCTCGGCAAGGCGCTGGCGGCCAACCAGAAGGCACTGGTGGCCGGCGAGCTGGTGATCGGTGGCAACAGTGAATCGATCAGCGAGCGCAAGCTGTTCGGCCGCACCTTCAGCGCCAGCGAACTGGCCAGCGGAGTGCGCTTCACTCCGCAGGGCCAGCCCCCGATGTTCGCCAGCATCGATGTGGCGGGCATCCCGCGCAGTGCGCCCGCGCCGGACAACAGTGTGATCGGTGTCGAGCGCAGCTACTTCGGTACCGACGGCAAGCCGTGGTCGCCGCGCCCGCTGAAGGAAGGAGAAGCGCTGATCGTGCGGGTCACCGTCAGTGCCGACACCACCATGCCGGATGCGCTGCTGACCGACCTGCTGCCGGCCGGCCTGGAGATCGAGAACTTCAACCTGGGCGATGCCAAGCAGTGGGCGGACGTGGTCGTCGATGGCATCACCATCAGCGACCGCGGTGACGCGGCCGATACCAAGCATGAGGAGTTCCGCGACGACCGTTACGTGGCTGCGCTCAAGCTCTCGCGCGGCGGAAAGGCCAATGTGTTCTACCTGGTGCGTGCGGTGACCCCGGGCACCTACTCGGTGCCGCCGCCGCTGGTGGAAGACATGTACCGGCCGCAGCTGCGTGGCGTCGGCCGCAGCAACCCGACCACGATCACGGTGGTGCAGCCGTGACCGCGCGGACGGGCCGCGACGGCGCGGCCCGTCCTGCTGGCAACCTGCAATGAAGAACGCGATGACGACCCGGCGGGCGGACCTGCGCCGCCGGCTGCGGCCGCTGTGGCCGTGGCTGCGCTGGGGAACGGCGGGTCTGCTGACGCTGCTGCTGGTACTGGACGTCGTTTTCCCGCCGCCACTGCCGAAGCAGCGCGACACCAGCACCCTGGTGGTGGCTGCCGACGGCACGCCACTGCGTGCGTTCGCCGATGCCGAGGGCGTGTGGCGCTATCCGGCCTCGATCGACAGCGTCTCGCCGTTGTACCTGCAGGCGTTGTTGACCTACGAGGACCGCTGGTTCTGGCGCCATCCGGGCATCAACCCGCTGGCGATCCTGCGTGCCGGCGGCCAGCTGCTGCGCGGCGGCCGCATCGTTTCCGGTGGCTCGACCCTGACCATGCAGGTGGCACGCATCCTCGACCCGCATTCGCGTACCCCGTGGGGCAAGCTCAAGCAGGTGCTGCGGGCCCTGCAGCTGGAAGTGCATCTTTCCAAGCGGGAGATCCTGGCCCTGTATCTGGAGCGTGCGCCCTACGGCGGCACCATCGAGGGCGTGGAGGCTGCCAGCTGGGCCTACCTGGGCAAGCCGGCCGCGCAGCTGTCACATGCCGAGGCCGCGTTGCTGGCGGTGCTGCCACAGGCACCCAGCCGCCTGCGCCCGGACCGCCATCCGGAAGCGGCGCAGAAGGCACGTGACAAGGTGCTGGCACGCATGGCCGAACGGGGGGCGTGGACACCGGATGAGGTGGAGGATGCACGCATCGAGAACGTGGTGGCGCGGTCGCTGCGACCGCCGCTGCATGCGGCATTGCTGGCGCAGCGGCTGCATGCGGCACACCCCGGCCAGGCGCGCATCCGGAGCAGCATCGACATCGGCCTGCAGCGTACACTGGAAGAGCGCGTGGCCAGCTATTTCTCGAGCCTGCCGGAGCGGACGTCGGCGGCATTGCTGGTGGTCGACAACCAGACCCTGCAGGCGCGCGCCTACGTGGGAACGCTGTCCTTCGGCGACCGCCAGCGCCTGGGCCACGTCGACATGGTGCAGGCCTGGCGCTCGCCGGGTTCGACCCTCAAGCCGTTCCTGTACGCGATGGCGCTGGATGACGGCCTGATCCACTCGGAGAGCCTGCTGGTTGACGCGCCGCAGAGCTTCGGCAGCTACCGCCCGGGCAACTTCGACATGGCGTTCAATGGCCCGATCGGCGCCTCCAGTGCGTTGCGTCTGTCGCTCAACGTACCCTCGGTGGACCTGCTGCAGCGGGTCGGCGCCGCGCGCTTTGCCGCGCGCCTGTCACACGCCGGCATCCAGCTGCGTTTTCCCGCGGGCAGCCCCCCCAATCTCTCGCTGATACTCGGTGGCACCGGCGCGAGGCTGGAAGATCTGGTCGGGGCATTCGCCGCACTGAACCGCAACGGTATCGCCGGCCGCGTGCGCTACACCGATGACGAGCCGATGATCGAGCGGCGGCTGGCGTCGCCGGGGGCGAGCTGGATCGTACGCGAGATGCTGGAGTCGAACCCGCGTCCGGGGTATGGCGTGGGCACCTTCGATGTGGGAGGGCGCCCCCGCGTTGCCTGGAAGACCGGGACCAGTTACGGCTACCGCGATGCCTGGGCCATCGGCAGCACGCGGCATTACACCGTGGGCGTATGGGTGGGGCGGCCCGACGGCACGCCCCTGCCGGGCCAGTACGGCGCGGTCACCGCGCTGCCGCTGATGTTCGAGGTGGTCGACAGTCTGCCGCGCCAGCGTGGCGATTCGGCGGCGGCACCGATGCCGGCCAGCGTCAGCCTGGGCGACATCTGCTGGCCGACCGGTGAACGCGCCGAAGGATTGCCGCCGGCCGTGTGCCAGCGGCGGATGCCGGCGTACCTGCTCGACGGCGCCGTACCGCTCACGTTCCCCGAGCGCGAAGCCCGGCGTTGGCAACCGGGCCGTCAGCGCTACCTGGCAGATGCACGCACCGGTCTGCGCGTCTCGGCCGATTGTCGTCTGCCCCATGAGGAGGTGGCGCGCGAAATCGCCCGTTGGCCGGCGCTGCTGTCGCCGTGGCTGCCGAAGGCGACCCGGGAGCTGTCGCAGCTGCCGGCGCTGTCACCGGACTGCCGCGACGATGGCCGTGAGGCCAGCGTGGCGCTGCACGTGGACGGTCTGAATGACGGGGCCACGCTGGCGCGCGCGCCCAATGCCGAACACGGCGTGCGCCTGCAGCTGCGCGCGCTGGGCAGCGAGCAGGCAGTGGACTGGCTGCTGGATGGCCGCTGGATCGCACAGACCCGGGGATCTCAGCTGATGCAGCGCGAGTTCGCCGAGCCGGGCGCCCATACGCTGACCGCACTGGCCGCCGATGGCGCATGGACGCAGGTGCGTTTCAACGTCCTCCGGTAGGTGCCGGCCCCGGCCGGCACGCGATATCCGATACGCGCAGCGCTATTCCCCGATCCACCCGTCCAGCAGGTCGGCGAACTCATCGGCGTGTTCTTCCTCCTGCGCCAGGATCTCCTCGAGGATGCGCTTGGTGGTCGTGTCGCGATCACCGATGAAGTCGATCATCTCGCGGTAGCTGTCGATGGCGATGCGTTCGGCGACCAGATTCTCGCGGACCATGTCGCGCAGGTCGCTGCCCTCCTTGTACTCGGCATGCGAACGCGCGCTCAGCGTGTCCGGATTGAGGTCCGGCTCGCCGCCGAGCTGGACGATGCGTTCGGCCAGCTTGCCAGCATGCGCCTGTTCCTGCTGCGCATGCTCAAGGAACTCGGCCTTGACCGCATCGGCCAGCATCCCCTTGGCGGTGAAGTAATGCCGGTAGTAGCGCAGCACGCAGACATACTCGGTGGCGAGGGCGTCGTTGAGCAGCTTGATCACGGCCTTGCGGTCGGCACTGTAGCTTTCGGTGATCGCGCCATCTTCAAGATTGCGCCGCGCGCGTTCGCGCAGGACCTTGCGGTCGCTGATGCCGGGAAGCGGGTTGGCAGACGTGTTGGCGTTGGCTGGCGTATTGGACATGGCTGGCCGTTTCCTCTTGCGGTGGAAGATCAGGTGGGCAGGTGCTCCAGCACGTACTCGGCCGAGGACACTTCGAACTGCCCGGGCTGCTCGATCCAGGCCGCGCGGACGACGCCGTCGTCCACGTACAGGGCAAACCGGCGCGAGCGGATGCCCATGCCCGAAGCACTGGCATCCAGTTCCAGGCCCAGCGCGCGGGTCAGTTCGGCATTGCCGTCGGACAGCATCAGCAGGCCCTCGGGTACGTGCTGGTCAGCGGCCCAGGCCTTCATCACGAACGGATCGTTGACCGCCATGCAGTAGACCTCGATGCCGCGCTGGCGGAACGCCTCGAACTTCTCGACGAAGCCGGGCAGGTGGCGGGCCGAGCAAGTGGGGGTGAAGGCGCCGGGCACGGCGAACAGCACCACTTTGCGGGCGTCGAACAGCGAGTGCGTATCGAGCGTCTCGATGCCCTCGCGGATGCGCTTGAGGGTCACTTCCGGAATGCGGTCGCCGACATGGATGGTCATGATGGACTCCTTGCTGGGGCAGGCTAGTGGGCGGGATGGGACAGGGGCGTCAAGACATTGGAAACCCCGCGTGCAGGCCCCATCTTCAGGGGGCACGCGCCAGGGTTCCAACCACAGCGTGGCGCAGGCCGATGGCAGGCGCATTGCGCAGGATCAGTCGGCCTCACCGGGGCCGCACGAGGGGCGGCGTAGCATCGCCGGCGCGTAGAATGAACCCGGGGCGGCGCCACCGGCGCGGCCGAAGCGAATCGAGGTAGCTGGATGGAATTCAAGGATTACTACGCCACCCTGGGGGTGGAACCGAGTGCGGGTGATGCGGAGATCAAGACCGCATACCGCCGGCTGGCACGCAAGTACCACCCGGACGTCAGCAAGGAGGCCGGGGCCGAAGACAGGTTCAAGGCGGTCAATGAAGCCTATGAGGCGCTGCGCGATCCGGAAAAGCGCGCGGCCTATGACCAGCTGCGCGCGCAGGGCTACCGGCCGGGCGAGGAATTCAATGTGCCGCCGAACTACGGTGGCGGTGGCTTCAATTTCGAGGAAGTGTTCGGCGGTGGTGGCCCCAATGGCGGCTTCAGCGACTTCTTCGAGAGCCTGTTCGCCCGCCAGCGCGGTGGCCAGGGACCGGGCGCGGGATTCAGCAGCCAGGGGCATGCACCCAACCGCGATACCCGCGCCAAGCTGTCGGTGCCGCTGGAGGCCGCCTACAACGGCGACAGCCTGCGCATCACCGTCAACGGCAGGCAGCTGGATGTGCGCGTGCCCAAGGGCATCCGTCCCGGCCAGGTGATCCGTCTGGCGGGGCAGGGCAACCACGGTGGCAACCTGCTGCTGGAGGTGGAGTACGCCGCACACCCGCAGTTCGAGGTCGATGGCCGCAACATCCTGTATTCGCTGCAGGTCACGCCCTGGCAGGCGGCGCTGGGCACCAGCATCAGCGTGCCCACGCTGGGCGGCGCGGTGGAGCTGAAGATTCCGGCCGATTCCGAAGCCGGTCGCAAGCTTCGCCTGCGCGGCCGCGGCCTGCCGGGCAATCCCGATGGCGATCAGATCGTCGAGCTGGAGATCATTGCCCCGGCCGCCACCGACGAAGCGCAGAAGAAGGCATACCGCAACCTGGCCAAGGCCTTCGGCGAATCAATCTGACGTCCTGTGCAGCGCCCTCGGTGAATCAACCCAGGGGTAGCGCCGGGCCATGCCCGGCGGCTCCTGACCCGCTGCGCTCGCCGGGCATGGCCCGGGGCTACCCGAGCATGCTGCGGCTTCAGCCCTGCCCGGCGAACACCCGCTCCAGCACCTCGGACAGCTCATCTTCCGAGAACGGTTTGGTGATGTAGGCCTTGGCGCCCTGGCGCATGCCCCACATACGGTCGGTGTCCTGGTCCTTGGTGGTCACCAGGATCACCGGGATGTGCCGGGTCGCCTCGTCGCGGGCGAGGGTGCGGGTCGCCTGGAAACCGTTGAGGTTGGGCATGACCACGTCCATCAGCACCAGATCGGGCAGCTCGGCACGGGCGGCTTCCACCCCGGCGGCGCCATCGGTGGCGGTCAGGATCTGGTGCCCGAGCTTCTCGACGATGCGCTGTATCCCCAACAGCTGCGACGGTGAGTCGTCGACGATCAGAATGCGTGCCATGTTGTTCCCCAGGTAATGCCCGCAGTGTAGTGCGGGCGGATTACCGGCGGGAGGGCGGCGCCTGCCGTCCGTCGCCTGCCTGCAACGTTCAGTCGATCCGTACCACCGTGCGTCCCAGCGAGCCGCCGGCCAGCATGCGCTCGAACACCGCCGGCAGCGCCTCCAGGCCGACTTCCGCTGTACAGATCTGCTGCAGATGCTGCGGCTTCCAGTCGTTGCCCAGCCGCGCCCAGACGGCTTCGCGCAGGGTGCGTGGCGCGTTGGCCGAAGAAACGCCCAGCAGCGATACGCCACGCAGGATGAAGGGCATCACCGTCATGTCCAGCTTCGGGCTGGCGGCGAGGCCCGCGCTGACCACGCTGCCGTAGGGCACGGTCTGCGCCAGCAGGCTGGCCAGCATGTCGCCGCCGGCATTGTCCAGGCCCCCGCCGAAGCGCCCGGTCTGCAACGGGCCGGTATCGGCCAACGCCTCGCGTGGCAGAACCTCGCTGGCACCGATGTCGCGCAGGAAGCGGGCCTGCTCCGGCTTGCCGCTGACGGCGTGCACGGTATAGCCGGCGCGGCTGAAGATCGACAGCGCCAGGGCACCCACGCCACCGCTGGCGCCGGTCACCGCCAGCGGGCCCAGATCCGGGGTCTGCCGATTGTCCTGCAGGCGCAGCAGCGCCAACGCGGCGGTGAAACCGGCCGTGCCCAGCACCATCGCCTCGCGCGGGCTGAGCCCAGGCGGCTGCGCGATCACCGCACTCGACTCCAGCCGCACGTACTGGCTGTAGCCGCCGTCGCGGGTTTCGCTCAGGCCGCAGCCGGTGGCCAGCACGGCGTCGCCCTCGCGCCAGGCGGGGTCGGTGGAGGCCACGACCGTGCCGGCCACATCGATGCCGCCCACCAGCGGGAAGCGGCGCAGGATCCGGCCCTTGCCGGTGCCGGCCAGGGCGTCCTTGTAATTGACCGAGGACCACCGGGCGCGGACCAGCACCTGCCCGGGGTTGAGGTCGTCGACCCCCAGCCGGGTCAGTCCGCTGCGGTAGCCGGCGTCGTCGCTTTCGATGCGGAAGGCGGTGAACGGGGTGGTGGGGACCATCGGCGTGCCTGACTTCGAGGAAAACGCCACCTTACCCCGTTCGCCCCCTTTCGATCCTGCCGATCCGCCCCATCTTGTATGATCGGTGATGGTTCACGGCTGGCGCCGCGGGAAGGGCCCGCGCCGCAGCCCATATCTTGATGGAGCGTGCATGGCCTGGAATACACCCGGCGGCAACAAGGGCGGACAAGGCCCCGAGGACAATCGACGCGGGCCGTTCGGGTCGCGCGGCGGTGGCAATGGTGGTGGCTGGGGCGGGCTGCCCGGGCCGTTGAAGGATCTGTTCGATGGCGGCATCGTCCGCTGGGTGGTGGCAGCCCTGGTGCTGCTGGTGCTGTTCTCCAGCTTCCAGCTGATCGGCGAGCAGCAGCGTGGCGTGGTGCTGCGCTTCGGCCAGTTCTCGCGCATCCTGCAGCCCGGACCGAACTTCAAGCTGCCGTGGCCGATCGAGTCGGTCACCAAGGTCAACGCGACCGAGATCAAGACCTTCTCGATCCAGGTTCCGGTGCTGACCCGCGACGAGAACATCGTCAACGTGTCGTTGAACGTCCAGTACCGCATCGATGATCCGCAGCAGTACCTGTTCGGCACGGTCGATGCCAACCAGGTGCTGGAACAGTCGGCCCAGAGTGCCGTGCGCGAGGAAGTCGGCCGTGCCGATCTCAACGCCGTGCTGAACAACCGTGGCCCGCTGGCCGTGGCTGCCGAGGAGCGCCTGCAGGCGCTGCTGCGCGCGTTCAAGACCGGCCTGACCGTGACCGGCCTGACCCTGCAGGACGCCCGTCCGCCGGAGGAAGTGAAGCCGGCCTTCGACGAGGTCAACGGTGCGCAGCAGGTCAAGGAACGCCTGATCAACGAAGCCCAGGCCTACGCCGCCAAGGTCGTGCCGGAAGCACGAGGCCAGGCCTCGCGCGCCCGTACCACCGCCGAAGGCTACAAGCAGGCCGTGGTGTCCAAGGCCGAGGGTGATGCACAGCGCTTCAGCCTGCTGCAGGCCCAGTACAAGGATGCGCCGGACGTGACCCGCAAGCGCCTGTGGCTGGAAACGGTGCAGCAGGTGCTGAGCGAGAACCGCAAGGTGATCGGTGGCGATGGCCGCCAGCTGATCTACGTGCCGATGACCGGCGATACCCGTCCTGCGACGTCGGCCGCCGGCGTGCCGAATCCGGACGTGGTGATGCCTTCGTTGCCGGGTACCACGGCGGCGGAACCTTCCCGTGATCCGGGCCGGCCCACGGGCCGCCCGACCGGGCGACCGAGCGGCCGTGAGGAGGGCAGCCGATGAAGAGTCCAATCTGGATCGCCGTGATCGTGGCGGTGGTGCTGGGCCTGCTGGGCTCGGTGTACGTGGTCCGCGAGGACCAGACCGCCATGGTCCTGAACCTGGGCAAGGTAGTGCGCTCGGACATCAAGCCGGGCCTGCACTTCAAGCTGCCGATCGTGGAAACGGTGAAGGTCTTCGACCGCCGCTTCCAGGTGCTTGATACCGCCCCTGCGCGTTACTTCACCGCCGAGCAGAAGGACGTCAGCGTCGACTTCTTCGCGATCGGCTACATCTCCAACGTGGGTGACTACTTCCGTGCCACCGGCGGCGATCCGCGCATCGCCAATGCCCGCCTGGCACCGATCATCACCGACTCGCTGCGCAACCAGATCAACTCGCGCACCCTGCAGCAGCTGGTGTCCGGCGACCGCAGCGAGCTGATCGCCGAGCAGCTGAAGGGGATCAACGAGGCGGTGGCGGGGCTGGGCATGCAGATGATCGATCTGCGCATCAAGCAGGTCGATCTGCCGACCGACAGCCAGGTCATCAACGACGTGTATGAGCGCATGCGCGCCCAGCGCAAGCAGGAGGCCGCCAAGCTGCGCGCCGAAGGCGAGGAACAGTCGCTGACGATTCGCGCCCAGGCCGACCGCGACAGCACCGTGTTGATCGCCGAAGCCGAGCGTGATGCCCAGCGCCTGCGCGGTGAAGGTGATGCCGATGCCGCGCGCATCTATGGCAAGGCCGGTTCTGCCGATCCGGCGTTCTACGCCTTCTACCGCAGCCTGGAGGCCTACCGTGGCTCCATGACCGATGGCAACGGCGTGATCGTGCTCGACAAGAACGACCCGTTCCTGCAGTACCTCAAGAGCGATCGCTGAGGTCGCACGCACTACCCACGGGGCCCGGCCAGATGCCGGGCCCCGTGCCATTTCTGGAGTTCCCGATGAAAGACCTGTTCGCGGCCGTGTGCCTGGTCGCGGTGCTGGAAGGCCTGTTCCTGTTCGCGGCCCCGCTGGCCTGGAAGCGCATGGCCGAGCGCCTGCTGGACCTGCCTGGACCGGCCCTGCGCAGCTTTGGCGGCCTGATCCTGCTGGCCGGCCTGAGCCTGCTGTGGTGGGCACGGCATTAGCAGCGGGTCATATTCCTTTCCGCAGGAAAGGGATCTGACCCCGTTTCGGGCCCCTGACCGCTGGGTGAAGCCGTCCGTCGGAAAGGTGGCACCCGACCCCGGAAACCCGGATAATGCACAAAAGCCGGACGGGCCTCCCCCGTTCGGCTTTTTCCGTGTCTGGGCCATCCATCGCCGGCCGCTCCCCGTTTGGAGCCGCCATGACCGCGCTGGCCACCCCCGCCACGGTTTACCCGTCCGCGGCCCCGATGGCCGCAACAAATCGAGGAGCCCGTCATGGGTCAGTCTGTCGTAGTGTTGGGTGCCCAGTGGGGCGATGAAGGCAAGGGCAAGATCGTCGATCTGCTCACTGAGGAAATCGGCGCGGTCGTGCGCTTCCAGGGCGGCCACAATGCCGGCCACACGCTGGTCATCAACGGCAAGAAGACCGTCCTGCACCTGATCCCGTCCGGCATCCTGCGCGACGACGCACTGTGCCTGATCGGCAACGGCGTGGTGATCTCGCCGGCCGCGCTGCAGAAGGAAATCGCCGAGCTGGAAACCTCCGGCGTGGAAGTGCGTTCGCGCCTGAAGATCTCCCCGGCCGCGCCGCTGATCATGCCGTACCACATCGCCCTGGACCAGGCGCGCGAACGCGCTGCCGGCGGCAAGGCGATCGGCACCACCGGGCGTGGCATCGGCCCGGCCTACGAAGACAAGGTGGCACGTCGCGGCATCCGCATCGCCGACCTGCATTACCCCAAGCAGCTGGAAGAACTCCTGCGCACCGCGCTGGATTACCACAACTTCGTGCTGACCAAGTACCTCAACACCGACGCGATCGACTTCCAGAAGACCTACGACGAGGCACTTGCCTTCGGCGAGTACGTCGAGCCGATGAAGTCCGACGTCGCCGGCATCCTGCACGACCTGCGCAAGCAGGGTAAGCGCGTGCTGTTCGAAGGCGCGCAGGGCGCGCTGCTGGACATCGACCACGGCACCTATCCGTACGTCACCAGCTCCAACACCACCGTCGGCGGCGCACTGGCCGGCGCCGGCGTGGGTGCCGATGCGATCGACTACGTGCTGGGCATCGCCAAGGCCTATGCCACCCGCGTCGGCGGCGGTCCGTTCCCGACCGAACTGGACGATGAGATCGGCCAGGGCATCCGCGACCGCGGTGCCGAGTACGGCGCCTCGACCGGCCGTCCGCGTCGCTGCGGCTGGATGGATATCGTCGCGCTCAAGCGCGCCGTGGCCATCAACGGCATCAGCGGCTTGTGCATCACCAAGCTGGACGTGCTGGACGGCATGGAGAAGCTGAAGGTCTGCATCGCCTACGAATACCGCGGCAAGCGTACCGAGTACGCACCGCTGGACGCGCAGGGCTGGGAAGAGTGCACCCCGGTGTACCTGGAGTTCCCGGGCTGGAGCGAGAACACTCACGGCATCACCCAATGGGATGACCTGCCGCCGGCCGCGCGCGCCTACCTGCGTTCGCTGGAGGAGCTGGCGGGCTGCCCGATCAGCATCGTCTCGACCGGCCCCGATCGCGACCACACCATGGTCCTGCAGGATCCGTTCGCCTGAGGTAGCGCCGGGCCATGTCCGGCGTGGTGGTAACGCTGTTCAATTGAAAAAAAGAGTGCCGCGACTCCCTGTGGGGTCGCGGCGCTTCAGTTTGGGCCGGTTTCATCTGTCGGCGGTGGCGCTGTCAAGTGCAGCCACGGAAGCCGACACCATGACCGCTCGCAAGACCCCGCCGTTCCATGTTGTTGAGCCCATCAACGACGACGCCAATCCCGCCGACGATCTCAGCACGTTCCAAGGCTGCCTCACCCGCATCCGTGATGGCGAGGGCTCCGATGGCGTGTTGTGGCCGGAGGAGAACCTGTCCGACGGACGACGTCAGTCCTTGGCGCGGATCGACCGTGCGGCCGTGGGCATCCTCACCGCGGTGGAGATGCTGCATGCGGCCAACCGTTGCGCCACCATGGCGACGCCGCGCAGGCACCTGGACGAAGGTGGGATGGAAGGGCTGTTCTTCGCCTGCCGCGAACTTGCCGAGCCGGTCTGCAGAGAAGTCAGGCCGGCCTGACCCCCTTCCGCATGTGCGATGCCTGGCCTCGCCATCTGGCGAGGTATCGGGTGGGTTCACGCGCTTCAGACTGACTTCCGTGCTGGCGCGCGTTCGGACGTGCCGGGTTCCGGCATCACCCGCGCACTGGAATCGGTTGAGTCCGCTGGAATTGCCGCCTCGTACTTCGGCTATGGGCGCGGCGACGCACGTCCGCGCGGGCGTTCCTGGCTGCGGCTGACCGTGCTGGAGGTCTGTGGCCGTTCTTCTTCTGGCAGCCCCTGGCACTGCTGTTACTGCTTGCTGGTGGCGGGCTGGCGACCGCCAGCATCGCGCTGCGGCGGTGGCGACGCCGGTAGGCCGGGCCATGCCCGGCGGGGTACTTGTCAGATACCCAATACGGCTAGGATCGTGCCCAAATCGGGCATCACTGCGACTGGCTCTGCCACGCGGCACACGCGCTACCCTCCCGCCTGCAACAGCGGGTACGGATTGATCGATTCCCCCTTCCACCACTGCTTCTCCGGCCCCAGCACGTGCACTTCGAAATGCAGGTGCGGGGCCTCGGCGCTGGCGTTGCCGGTGCTGCCTACGTAGCCAATCACCTCGCCACGCTTGATCACCTGCTTTTCGGCCAGGCCATCGGCATAGCGTTGCAGGTGGGCGTAGTAGTAGCACCAGTGCCCGCTCGGCTCGAACTGGTAGATCGTCAGCCCCCCACGCTTGCTGTCGAACAGCTTTTCCACCGTCCCATCGGCCACTGCCAGCACCGGGGTTCCTGCGTCGGCCATGATGTCGATTGCATCATGCACGCGCCCTTCGCTGCGGGCATCGGTGAAGGTATCGCGCAGCTGCGAAGGCAGTACGCCCTGCACCGGCAGCAGCAGGCCGCTTGGCGCATCGGTGGCGCTGGACGGCGGCACCGCCGTGGGGGCCGCAGCGCCCACACGCGGCGTCGCAGCCGCAACCTCCGGCGCCGCAGCCACCGCAGGTGGTGCTGCAGGCCGGGCAACCGCTACTGGCTCACCCGCATCGCGGCGCAGCCACCAGCCCATTCCCACACCCACCAGCACGCCCAGCACGATCAACTGCGAAAGTCGCATCGGCTCACTCCTGCATCACCACGGGAACGGAGGTATCGACCGCATCTGCCACGCGCAGTGCATCCCAGTTGGTCATGCGCACGCAGCCATGCGATTCGGTCTTGCCGACATGCCCGGGTACCGGCGTTCCGTGCAGGCCATAGTGGGGTTTGGACAGATCGATCCAGACCCGGCCGACCGGATTGTTCGGACCGGGCGGCAGCGTGGCCTTCTTCTCGCCTTTGCGCGCATCCCAGAACAGCTTGGGGTTGTAGTGGAACGGCGGGTCGCGATGGACGCCGAGAATCTTCCATTCACCGATCGGCAGCGGATCGTGCTGGCTGCCGGACGAAACCGGCACCTGTGCGATCACCTTGCCCTGCGCATCCAGCAACTGAAGAGTGGAATCGGACTTGTCGACCACGATCTTCGCCGCCTTCGGCAATGCCGCGGGGGCGATGTTGGGCACCTGGACACGGCTGCCGGCCTTGGCCAGATCGACGCCGGGGTTGAGCAACTTCAGAAGGGCAGGGGACGCGTGGAAGCGTTCACCGAGCGCTTCCTCGACGCTGCTATAACCCAGCGACTTCAGCTTTGCCTGTGCGGCGGGTTTCTTGGGAATGGACTGGAACGGACCGGCAACATCCTCGGCCGTCAGCGTGTAGCTGGCCAGCGGCGCGATCGTCTCGGCCTGGAGAGCCTCCCAGGTGCTGTCGTCCAGCTCTCCGCTCACCGTCAGGCCGTGTGCCGCCTGGAAGCCGGCCACGGCCCGATGCTGGTTGCTGCCGACTTCACCGTCGATCTCGCCCGGGGAGAAATTGGCGCGATCCAGCAACACTTGGGCGTGCAGCGGCGAGCGGGCTGCTGTATCGGGTCCGGCCTTCTCGGCAATGGGCTCCGGCAGCTGGGCCGGCGGCGGTACCTGCGCGAAGGCGGGCGACACCAGCAAGGACAGGGCGAGCAGGGCGGGGCGGTACACGGGCATGAAGATCTCCGGCAGATGGCAGCTCCACCCTGCCCGCAGAGGCTGCGCAGCCTCCGTGAAAGCAACCTGATGCCGGCATGAGCAGGGCAGCCCCGGCGTGGCTCAGGCCCTTGTCGCAGAAGTACGGGGCGGGGCCTCACCAAGGTGAACGGCTGCCGACGCCCGTGCTTGTTGCCGATCAAGATTGCCGGTGGCGCGGCCGATACGGGCGCATCCCCCCGTTTTGGATGTACCCATGGATTACTTGAGGAATGTCAGGGTTGCCTGGCGTCTTGGGCTGGGCTTTGGCCTGTTGCTGCTGCTGGTCGCGGCCGTGGTGGCCACCGGCGCCACCGCCAGTGTCGTGCAGAAGCGCGCGATGCAGCAGGTAGTCGACGTCAGTGTGGCCAAGGTACGCCTGCTGTCGCAGATGCTCGATGCCAACAACCAGATGATGGTAGTGCGCCGCGAAATGCTGATCCGCCAGGGCGAAGAGCGCGGCAGCGACGAGAAGCGCATTGCCGACCTGGTCAAGCGCTACGAGGCGGATTGGTCCGCCTATCAGGCCCTGCCAGGCGATGCAGAGGGCAAGGCCATCGCTGAAACCATCGCGGCCAAGCGCGCCCTTGCGCGCCCGCTCAACAAGCAGACCAGCGAACTGATGGAGCAGGGCGACTACCCCGCTGCCGTGGCACTGACCCTGGGGCCGGTGCAGGACGCGGCCAACGGCTGGAACAAGGCGTTGTCCGAGGGAGTCGACTTCGAAGAGAAGGAAAGCCGCGAGGCCGCCGCCGAGGCGATCCGCCTGGGTGAACGCAGTCTGCTGCAGTTGCTGGTGCTGGGAGGCGTGGCCCTGCTGGTCGGCATTGCCGCCTCGGTGATGATCGGTCGCAGCCTGACCGGTCCGCTGGCACGCGCGGTGAACCTGGCCGAGCGCCTGTCCAAGGGCCAGCTGGACCAGGAATTCCGCCTCGGCGGCCGTGACGAGCTGACCCGGCTGGGCGAGGCGATGGCCAGCGTGCGGCAGAGCGTGCAGGCCGCCATCGGGGCGCAGATGCACATGGCCGAGCAGCACGAGGCGGGTGCGATCCGCTACCGCATGGACGCCAGCGCGTTTCCGGGCGATTTCGGGCGCATGGTGCAGGCCACCAACAGCCTGGTGGAATCACACGTGCAGGTGGAACTGCTGATGGCCGAGGTCATGCAGCGCTATGCCATCGGCGACCTCAGCCGCGACCTTCCGGACTATCCCGGCGAGAAGGGTACGCTGACCCGCACCCTGGCCGCAGTGAAACAGAGCCTGCTGGCAGTCAACACCCAGATTGACGACCTGGTCCGCGCGGCGCGCGCTGGAGATTTCAGCGTGCGTGGGGATGCCAGTGCGTTCCAGTATCAGTTCAGGGCGATGGTCGAGCAGCTCAACGGCATGATGGCCAGTTCGCAGGCCAGCATCGCCGACGTCTCCGATGTGCTGCGCGCGATCTCCGGGGGCGACCTCACTGCGCGCATGGACGGTCACTACGACGGCGTGTTCGCCCGCATGCGCGACGATGCCAACACCACCACGGCCCAGCTGACCGGTATCGTGCGCGGCATCCAGGACGCTGCCGACAGCATCAACACTGCCGCGCAGGAGCTCGCCGCCGGCAACAGCGACCTGTCCCGCCGTACCGAACAGCAGGCCGCCAACCTGGAAGAAGCGGCGGCATCGATGGAAGAACTCACCTCGACCGTCCGCCAGAATGCCGAGCTGGCCCGCCAGGCCGACAGCGAGGCACACGCTGCCGGCGCGGCGGTGCGGGCCACCGAACAGGCAATGGCACAGATGGCGTCTGTGATGGGAGAGATCGATCAGTCCTCGGCGCGCATCTCGGAAATCTCCACGGTCATCGATGGCATCGCCTTCCAGACCAACATCCTGGCCTTGAACGCTGCGGTGGAAGCTGCCCGCGCGGGTGAGCAGGGCCGCGGCTTTGCCGTGGTCGCCAGTGAAGTGCGCACGCTGGCGCAGCGTGCGGGCATCGCCGCCAAGGAGATCAAGGAACTCATCGAAGAGGCGGCAGGCAAGGTGCAGAGCGGTCTGGCGGTCACGGTCGAGTCGGAAGCAGCCATTGCCCGCTTGGCACAGGCCAGCGCACGCACCAACCAGCTGATGAGTGACATCGCTGCGGCGAGCAAGGAACAGGCGGCCGGCATCGAACAGGTCAATCAGGTGGTGGTGCAGATGGATCAGGTGACCCAGCAGAATGCCGCACTGGTGGAAGAAGCCACTGCCGCCAGCCGCGCGCTGGAAGAGCAGGCCAATGCGCTGACCGCGTCGGTCGCGGTGTTCCATATCGAGCAGAGCGGTGTAGTCCGCACGGTGGCAGCACGCGCGGCCTGACCGTCGGCAGCCGCCTGAAGGTACGGGCCGCCACGTGTTCGCGCGTGGTGGCCGGTCAGTCCTGCATGCGGCGGATGCGGCCGTCCTCGATCTTCCAGATCACGTCCTTACCCGTGGAGACGTACATCGGCGAGCGGGCCCACAGGCTCCAGAACACATGGATCTCGGTCGGTGTCGGGTCCTGCAGATGGGTGATGAACATCGCCGCACCGGGTGGCGCACGCTTCAGCTGGATGCAGCTGTGGGTGAAGGCGCGGCGGGAGACGATCCGACCGTGGGCGATGTCGAGACGATGCGTGCCGCCCAGCGGAACTACGGCAGGATCGGTGGTGGCGGGCAGCAGGTAGACCGTCCACGCATCGGCGGCCGTACCGGGCGCCGGAAGAATCACGCTGTTGTAGGTCTGCGCGCAGGCGTCGAAGGCGCTGTTCAACGCCAGCGCCCGTGCGGCGGCAGCGCCGGCCTGGTAGGTCGTTGGCGCCGCTGGAACATCCAGAGTCTCGGTTGCGCCGGTCATCCTTCCCTGCGCGTCGGTGGCGGCCCTATACAGGACCACTGCGCCGTCGCCGATCATGCTGACTTCGTAGTGGCTGCCGCGCTGTTCGGTTATCCAGCCCCTTACCCGGGTGTCGCCGCGCATGCCCTGTTCGAGCAGGGCGTCGGTTGCGCGCTCGGCCGCCAGGTCGTGCTCGAACATCTGCCGGCCACGCGCTTCAGCCTGTGCGACGGCCTGCGCGGTACCCACATCGTCCGCTGGCGCGGCGGGAGCCCGCGCATTGCCGGAAACGGCCGGTGACGCGGCGCAGAGCCACGCCAGCAGCCCCAACATGCCAGTCCATCGTTTCATGGCCCTTTCCTCCGCTCTGCGCCCTGCGGCACCGTGGAGTATGCCGCAGGCCGGTGGTCTACCGCGCGCCACCTTTTTCGGCGATGCTCGCTGAAAAGGGGAGCGGGCATGGACAACAGGGAACCGGAAGGGACCTATGGCGATGTGCCGCGGGTGCAGGGCATCGAGGTGGCTGCGGCGCCACCGGAGCCGGAAGCAGCGACCGACTGGTCGATGCTGCCGCTGACCCGTGGTGATGATGACTCGGCGGTGATGCAGGCGCTGTCCCGCATGCGCCGTGAGCCGGCACTGCTGTTCACCACTGCCTATCTGCTGGTGTCGCTGCTGGGGCTGTGGTGCAGCTTCTGGTTCTACCGGGGATTCGAGCTGTCGATTCTGGATTACCTGCAGCCCAGCGATTTCCTGGTGGCCGGCATCCGTGACCCGGCCTATGCACTGCTGCTGGCTGCGGGGGTGCTGCTGGTGCTGCTGGTGAGCTGGCCGGACACGCTACGGATGCGCAATGCGGCCAAGCTCGAGCAACTGCGCGCACGCAACTGGGCATGGCGGGCGGTGCTCATGCGCTCGGTACTGACCAGCTGGGAGGGCGTAGGGCTGCGGCCGCTGACGGCGATGACCCTGGCCGTGGCCGCTTTCATGGCCATCGGCGCGGCCAACTACGTGCAGGTGCGGGGGCAGCAGATCCGCAACGAGGGACGTGGGGAAGTGATCCGCCTGCAGTTGAACGGCGACGCGGCGCCCTTGCCTGGCACCGCGCGCCTGCTGGGCTCCAGCAGCGCATTCCTGTTCGTCTGGTGGCCGCAGCAGCGACGGGCCGAAGCGATTCCGATCGCTGCGGTGCGCAAGCTGCAGGCGGTGGCCGTGGCGGCACCCGCGCCCAAGGGCCGGGCCGGCGATTGACTGAGCCGTGGCGCCGCCGGGTGCTCATGCTGCCCGGCGTGCGCCACGTCACCGTGCAGGGCCGCAGGCATCGTGTGCCCGCTGCGCTGCCGGGTGCATCTCAACCGCCTGCGCGGGTGCGCGCGGCCTTCTTCGCGGCGGTCGAGCGTGCCGCCTTCTTTGCCGCCCGGGTTGCCGCTGCCTTCTTCGCGGCCGCACTGCGCGTGCTGGCGATGGACTTCTTCGCGGGCGCTTTCTTTGCGGCAGTCTTCTTTGCGGCCTTCTTCGCCGGTGCTTTTCCCGCAGTGCTCTTCGTTGCGGCCTTCTTTGCCGGTGCCTTCTTCGCCGCCTTCTTCACAGTCTTCTTCGCCGCCTTCTTCGCAGTCTTCTTGGCCGCCTTCTTCGCAGTCTTCTTGGCGCCCTTGCGGGCACTGCCACTGCGCTTGCCTCCGCCATCCTGCTTGTTCACGGTGGCCCACGCGATGCGTTCGGCGGTGCTTTCACTGGCACCACGCTCGCGCTCGCTTTCCTCGATGTGTTCAGCCTGGCGCTTCTGCTTGTCGGTATAGGCGGATTTGTCTCCACGGGGCATGACACGTCTCCTTGCAGGCGATGGGGGTGAGGCCGTCAGGCCAGTTGCCGCAGCTTCGGTTCGCGGGCCCACTGGCGGGTGGCGGCGACGGCGAGGAAAGCGCCGGCATCGCCCGCGTCGACGATGCCTGCATCCTTGCCCACGCGCGCCGCCTTGAGCAGCACCCGGCCTCCTTCATCGCTGCCGATGGCCTTCAGGTGTGCCCACGCGGTGCTGGCAAATTCCAGCCCCGCACTGTCGCTGGACAGCCGCTTGCCGGCCTCCTCGCTGAGCACGATCGCGACCGCATCGAACACCGCCGATGGAGTCCCCGCCAGTTGCCCGTCGGCCGCTTGCAGCTTGCCGTTGCTCAGGGTGGCGCCGCCCACCTTGGGAGCCACCAGCTTCACCGCGGCGCCGGCCTTCTCGGCGGCCTTGCGCAGGCTGCTGATGACACCGGCATCGGAGCCTTCATCAAACAGGATGCCGATGCAGCGCCCTTGCAGGGTGGGTTTGTTGCGGCCGATCACGCGGACTTCCGGTGCGGGGGGCATGTCCTGTGCCGGCGTAGCAGTGGGTGCCGGGTCGGGCAGGGTGGGCAGCGCCAGTCCTTCCGCCACCCGCTGCGCGAGGGTTTCGTCGATGTTGCGCAGGTGGCTGACGGTACGCACGCGCACTTTGGGCGTTTCCACCTTGGACAGCTCGAATACCAGTGCCGAGGCCAGATGTGCCTGCTCGGGTGCTTCCAGGCTGCGGAAGAACATCCGTGCCTGGCTGTAATGGTCGGCGAAGCTCTCGGCACGCGTGCGCCCCTTGCGGCCGTCATCCGCGCTGGCATGGCTGCGGAATCCGGCCGGTGTCTCGCGCGGGCTGTCGTCCTCCAGCGAACTGGGGTCGTAGGCCACGCGGCCCTTGGGCACCTGCATCTGCATATGCCCATCGCGCTGGTGGTTGGCAAACGGGCACTTCGGCGCATTCACCGGGATCTGGTGGAAGTTGGGTCCGCCCAGGCGGATCAGCTGGGTATCCAGGTAGGAGAACAGCCGGCCCTGCAGCAGCGGGTCGTTGCTGAAGTCGATGCCGGGCGGCACGTTGGCCGGGCAGAAGGCCACCTGCTCGGTTTCGGCGAAGAAGTTGTCCGGCCAGCGATCCAGCACCATGCGCCCGATCACCTTCAGCGGCACCAGCGATTCGGGAATGATCTTGGTCGGGTCCAGGTGATCGAACGGAAATGCGTCGGCCTCCTCTTCCGTGAACAGCTGCACGGCCAGTTCCCATTCGGGGAAGTCGCCACGCTCGATCGCCTCGAACAGGTCGCGCCGATGGAAATCGTTGTCCGCGGCCTGCAGCTTCAACGCCTCGTCCCACACCGTGGACTGGATGCCCAGCTTCGGCCGCCAGTGGAATTTGACGAAGGTGGAGTCGCCGGCCTCGTTCAACAGGCGGAAGCTGTGCACGCCGAAGCCTTCGATCATGCGCAGCGAGCGTGGAATGGCGCGGTCGCTCATCGCCCACATGATCATGTGCATCGATTCGGGCATCAACGAAATGAAGTCCCAGAACGTGTCGTGCGCGCTCGCTGCCTGCGGGAACGCGCGGTCCGGTTCCATCTTCACCGCATGCACCAGGTCGGGAAACTTCATTGCGTCCTGGATGAAGAACACCGGGATGTTGTTGCCCACCAGGTCCCAGTTGCCTTCAGGGGTGTAGAACTTCACCGCGAAACCCCGCACGTCGCGGGGGGTGTCGACCGACCCGGCACCGCCGGCCACGGTGGAAAAGCGGGTGAACACCGGAGTCTTCTTTCCGACTTCGCCAAGGATGCGCGCACGGGTGTACTTGGCCAGCGAGTGGGTGAGTTCGAAATAGCCGTGGGCGGCGCTGCCGCGGGCATGCACGATGCGCTCCGGGATGCGCTCATGGTCGAAGTGGGTGATCTTCTCGCGGAGGATGAAGTCCTCCAGCAGGGTGGGGCCTCGTGGGCCCTGGCGCAGCGAGTTCTGGTTGTCGGCGACGGGGATGCCCTGGGCCGTGGTCATCGGGGGGTGCGTGCCGCCGGCGTGCAGGTGCAGTTCGTCGCCGTCGCCACGGCGATGGTCGGGGGAGGGGGCGGGTGCGCGCTTGCCGGTGGGCTTGCTGGCGGCCATGGGTCCAGGTCCTGTAGCGGGGGAGTCAACCTCTACCCTCGCGCGCCAGACGTTAAGCCCCGGTCCCGCGCAGGTGATCGCGCGGACAAGGGCGCCTCGGCTATGCTTGGGGCATGCGAGTCGAGCCCGCCGACATCGAAGCCCTGTTCGACGCCATCCCGGACGTGCTGTTCTTCATCAAGGACCGCCAGGGCCGCTACACCCACGTCAACCAGACCATGCTGCGGCGGCTGGGCCTGCGCGCGCGCAAGGACGTGATCGGGCGTACCGCGGCCGAGATCTACCCGACCGGCCTCAGTGCGGACTATGTCGACCAGGACGCACGCGTGCTGTCCGGCGAGGTGATCGAGAACCTGATGGAGCTGCACCTGTTCGCCAACCGCGAGCCGGGCTGGTGCCTGACCTGCAAGCGGCCGCTGGTGGTCGACGGCAGCATCGAGGGCCTGATCGGCATCTCGCGCGACCTGGGCCAGAAGGACAGCCTGGGAACCCAGTACGAGCAGCTGCGGCTGGCCCTGGCCCATCTCAACGCGCATTACGCCGAGAACGTGCGCATGCAGACATTGCTGGACATCACCGGGTTCTCGCTGTCCAAGCTGGAGCGCAGCTTCCGCAAGGTGTTCCAGATGACCCCGCAGCAGGTGCTGACGCGGCTGCGGATCCAGATGGCCATGCATCTGCTGCATGGCGACGACAGCATCGCCTGCATCGGCCAGGCCTGCGGGTTCAGTGACCAGAGCGCGTTCACCCGCAAGTTCAAGGCCGAAACCGGTTTCTCGCCGCGCGCCTACCGCGCCCGCATCGGCGAGCCGGCGCTGGCCTGAGCGGCCTGCTGCACTGTGCCTATCCCCACAGGCGCGGGACAGGGTAAGGTGACGCCCCTGTAGCCGCCGCCCACTCCTGCCGATGCCCGCCAGCCCCGTTACGCCTGCCTCGCCCTCCCGCCTGGGCCATTCGCTCAAGCCACGCCAGCTGATCATGATGGGGTTGGGCAGCGCCATCGGCGCGGGCCTGTTCCTGGGCTCCGGTGTGGGCGTACAGGCGGCCGGCCCGGCGGTGCTGGTGTCGTACCTGGTGGCCGGCGCACTGGTGATCATCGTGATGAACGCACTGGGCGAAATGGCGGCGGCCAAGCCGACCAGCGGCGCGTTCTCGGTCTATGCCGCCGACGCCATGGGCGCCACGGCAGGGGCGACTGTCGGCTGGCTCTGGTGGGTACAGCTGGTGATCGTGATCGCCGCCGAGGCCGTGGGAGCGGCGGGCCTGCTGGCCACGGTCTGGCCTGCCATTCCGGTGCCGATGGCCGCCCTGGCGTTCATGCTGTTCTTCACCGCGATCAACCTGCTGGGGGTCAGGAATTTCGGTGAGTTCGAGTTCTGGTTCGCCATTCTCAAGGTGGTGGCGATCCTGGCGTTCATCGCCATCGGTTTCGCGCTGCTGATGGGCTGGCTGCCGCAGGTGACCTCTCCGGGACTGAGCAACTTCACCGCACACGGCGGTTTTGCACCGCAGGGCCTGGCCGGTATCGGCGCAGCCCTGCTGGTGGTGGTGTTCGCCTTCGGCGGCACCGAGATCGTGGCCGTTGCCGCGGCCGAGACCGAGGATCCCGAGCGCAGCATCGCCCGCGCCATCCGCACCGTGGCCTGGCGCATCCTGGTGTTCTACATCGGCTCGCTGAGCGTGATCATAGCCGTGGTGCCGTGGACCAGCGAAGCGCTGAAGTCGCCGTTCGCCGCGGTGCTGGATGCGGCCCGCATTCCGGGGGCGGGCACGGCCATCACGCTGATCGCAGTGATCGCCCTGCTGTCGGCCCTCAACGCCAACCTCTACGGCGCGTCGCGGATGATGTATTCGCTGGCGCAGCGCCGCGAGGCACCGGCCGTGCTGGGCTGGACCGACCCGCGGCAGGTGCCGGTGATCGCCGTTCTGGCCAGCGTGCTGTTCGGGTTTGCCGCGACGGTGATGGAACTGCTGTTCCCGGACAAGGTGCTGCCGGTACTGCTGAACATCGTCGGCTCGACCTGCCTGCTGGTGTGGACGCTGTCGCTGCTTTCTCAACTGGTGCTGCGCCGCCGTGCGGACCGCCTCGGCTCGCGCCTGCCGTTCCGCATGGCCGGTTTCCCGTGGCTGACCTGCTGCGCCCTGGCGATCCTGGCACTGATCTTCGGCCTGCTGCTGAGCGAGGCGCATACGCGCCTGCAGTTCCTGTCGATGGTGGCCCTGACCGCCACGATCGCGGCCGGCAGTGCGATCGCGCGCCGCATGCGCGAGGCCTGATCCGTACAGCCGAGCGTGGGCTTGGCTCTACAGCGGGCATACATCCTGCGTGCCATCCTGTTCGCGGGGCCGTCATCGGCCCGCTGAACTGGAGCACCCCATGCTGCGCAGTCGTCCGTTCCTGATGTTCACCGGCCAGGCCGAGGCGGCCCTGGCCCTGTACGCCGAGGCGTTCGCCGATTTCCGGCTGCTTGCCCTGCAACGCCATCCCGACGGCGCAGGGGCGGGAGTGCCCGGCCAGGTGCGGCAGGCGACCTTCATGCTCGGCGGCACCAACTATCTGTGCTTCGACAGCCTGGATGTGCACGACTTCACCTTCAGTCCGTCGATCTCGCTGTTCGTCGAGTGCGGTGGCGCCGAACAGTTCGAGCGCGCGGCGCGCGTGCTGGGCGAGGGCGGGCACTGGCTGATGCCGGTGGGCGACTACGATTTCAGCAATCGCTACGGCTGGGTGCAGGACCGGTTCGGTGTGTCCTGGCAGTTGAGCCTGGGGCAGATGCCGGATCCGTGATCGGTCCAGCCGCTGCGCTCGCCGGGCATGGCCCGGCGCTACCGTAAACGAAAACGGCCCGCTTGCGCGGGCCGTTCCGTCAATCACGCTTCGACTTCATCGTCCTTGTAGGCGTCGACCGGGATGCAGGCGCACATCACGTTCTTGTCGCCGTAGACGTTGTCGACGCGGGCCACCGGCGGCCAGTACTTCTGCAGCTTCAGGCTGGGCAGCGGGAAGGCGGCCAGCTCGCGCGGGTAGGCGTGGGTCCACTCGCTGGCCGTCACCGCGGTGGCGGTGTGCGGCGCGTTCTTCAGCGGATTGTCCTCGCGGTCCAGGCGGCCATCCTCAATCGCACGGATTTCCTCGCGGATCTGGATCATGGCATCGATGAAGCGGTCCAGCTCATGCAGCGACTCGCTTTCGGTGGGCTCGACCATCAGCGTGCCGGCCACCGGGAAGCTCAGCGTCGGCGCGTGGAAGCCGAAGTCGATCAGGCGCTTGGCCACGTCCTCGGCGCCGATGCCGCTGCTCTTCTCCAGCGGGCGCACATCGAGGATGCACTCATGCGCCACCAGGCCATTGCGGCCGGTGTACAGCGTCCTGAAGTGCGGCGCCAGGCGCTTGGCGATGTAGTTGGCATTGAGCTGCGCGACCTGGGTCGCCTTGCGCAGGCCCTCGCGGCCCATCATCGCGATGTACATCCAGCTGATCGGCAGGATCGAGGCGCTGCCGAAGCTGGCGGCGCTGACCATGCCGACGGGGCCGTTGTCACCCAGCTTGCCCGGCAGGAACGGGGCCAGGTGCGCCTTGACCGCGCATGGGCCGACGCCCGGGCCGCCGCCGCCGTGCGGGATGCAGAAGGTCTTGTGCAGGTTCAGGTGGGAAACGTCCGAACCCCACTTGCCCGGCTTGGCCACGCCGACCAGGGCGTTCATGTTGGCACCGTCGGTGTACACCTGGCCGCCGTGCTTGTGGATGATCTCGCAGATCTCGACCACCTCCTCCTCGAACACGCCGTGCGTGGACGGGTAGGTCATCATGATCGCGGCCAGGCGGTCGCTGTACTTCTCGGCGTTGAGGCGGATGTCCTCGACATCGACGTTGCCGTTGGCATCGGTCTTGGTGACCACCACCTTCATGCCGCACATCTGTGCCGAGGCCGGGTTGGTACCGTGGGCCGAATCCGGAATCAGGCAGATGTCGCGATGCTCCTCACCACGCGAGCGGTGGTAGGCGCGGATCGCCAGCAGGCCGGCGTACTCGCCCTGTGCCCCCGAGTTCGGCTGCAGGCTGACCGCATCGTAGCCGGTGCATTCGACCAGCATCGCTTCCAGCGACTCGATCAGTTCCTTGTAGCCCAGTGCCTGGTCGGCCGGCACCAGCGGATGGATCTGCGAGAACTCCGGCCAGGTCACCGGGATCATCTCGGCGGTGGCGTTGAGCTTCATGGTGCACGAGCCCAGCGGGATCATCGTGCGGTCCATCGCCAGGTCCTTGTCGGCCAGTGAACGCAGGTAGCGCAGCAGTTCGTGCTCGCTGTGGTGCGTGTTGAACACCGGATGGGTCAGGAACGCGGACTGGCGCAGCAGCCCGGCCGGCAGAGCGTCGGCGGTGCTGGCATCCAGTGCATCGACATCGGCTTGGGCACCGAAGACGGCGGCCAGCGCGACCACATCGGCGCGGGTGGCGGTCTCGTCCAGGCTGATGCCGACCGAGTCGCTGTCGATCGCGCGCAGGTTGTAGCCGGCGGCGCGCGCCTTGGCGTGGATCTCATCGGCGTGCACACCGGTGACGTGCAGGGTGTCGAAGAAGTCGCCAGCAACCTGCACGCCGGCCTTGCGCAGTGCGGCGGCCAGGATCGCGGCCAGGCGGTGGGTGCGGCGGGCGATGCGGGTCAGGCCTTCCGGACCGTGGTAGACGGCGTACATCGAGGCCATCACCGCCAGCAGGACCTGTGCGGTACAGATGTTGGAGGTGGCCTTCTCGCGGCGGATATGCTGTTCGCGGGTCTGCAGGGTCAGGCGGTAGGCCGGGTTGCCCTGCGCATCGATCGAGACGCCGATCAGGCGGCCGGGCATCGAGCGCTTGTAGGCGTCGCGGCAGGCCATGAACGCCGCGTGCGGGCCACCGAAGCCGAACGGCACGCCGAAACGCTGGCTGTTGCCGACCACGATGTCCGCGCCCCATTCGCCAGGTGCGGCGAGCAGGGTCAGCGCCAGCAGATCGGTGGCCACGGCGACCAGGCCGCCGCGTGCATGCACGGCCTCGACCAGTGCCCGGTAGTCGGCCACCTGGCCGAACGTATCCGGATACTGCAGCAGCACGCCGAAGCTGTCCGCTTCCAGCGCTTCGGCCGGGGTGCCGACGCGCAGCACGATGCCCATGGGCTCGGCGCGGGTGCGCAGCAGCTCCAGGGTCTGCGGGTGCACGGCATCGTGCACGAAGAAGGTGTCCGACTTCGACTTGGCCGAACGCTTGGCCAGGGTCATCGCTTCGGCCGCTGCGGTGGCTTCGTCCAGCAGCGAGGCGTTGGCGATCTCCATGCCGGTCAGGTCGGCGCACAGGGTCTGGAAGTTGATCAGCGCTTCCATGCGGCCCTGCGAGATCTCTGCCTGGTACGGGGTGTAGGCGGTGTACCAGGCCGGGTTTTCCAGGATGTTGCGCAGGATCACGTTCGGCGTGTGGGTGCCGTAATACCCCTGGCCGATGAAGCTGCGCAGCACGGTGTTCTTGTCGGCGATCGCGCGGATCTTCGCCAGCGCCTCCACTTCGGTGATCGACTCCGGCAGCGCCAGCGCTGCCGGCGACTTGATCTTGGCCGGCACGATGGCATCGGTCATCGCATCCAGCGACGCGTGGCCGACGACGTCGAGCATCTGCGCGATCTCGGCGTCATTGGGGCCGATATGGCGCTCGACGAACGCACTGTGGTGCTCGAGCTCACGCAGGGAAGGGGTGTTCTGGGACATGGCGAAGGATCCGTCAGGAAAGGGCACACGCACGGGCACAAGCCGCCGGATGGCGGGCTGCGGGGCGCCCCTCTGTCCTTTTGCCTGAGAGTTTGGAAGCGCGGCTGGCCGCAGCTTCGTGCCCCTTCGGCGCCGGATCGAACCGGTCTCTCCAGAGTTGTGTTGCGGGTGGTATCGGGCCTGAGCGATTACGGGCGTTGCGCCTTCGGCAGCGGTGTTCCGCTTCTCCCACCGTGTTGCCCGCCGATTATAGCCGGTTATGGCCTGCTGCCGGGGCCGCCCGGGCAGGGCCGGCGCCTGAATGGCCGGTGGCCCGGGGCATGCGTTTTGTGCGGTGCTGCATGGCATCGGGCGCATTCCCCGCCTATCATGGGCGGATACCCGAATTCATCTGGCGCCGTCCCTGCTGCAGCGGGACCGGCGCCCGCCGTGCGTGCCGCGCATGGCCTTGCCGGACACCGTTCACATGACCGCCGCTGTTGCTCCGTCCACCCGTCGCATGGCCCTGCTGCTCGCGGGCCTGGCCATGTTCGGCCCGTTCTCCATCGACACCATTTTCCCGGCCTTCCCGCAGCTGGCCCAGCGCCTGGCGGTGGATGAGGTGGCCGTCCAGCAGACCATCAGCGTCTACCTGCTGTTCTATGGCCTGATGAGCCTGGCGCACGGGCCGCTGTCCGATGCCTGGGGCCGCAAGCGGGTGATCCTCGGTGGCCTGGTGGTATTTGCCGGGGCCTCGGTCGGCTGCGCGCTGTCCACTGACCTGCCGACCCTGCTGGCGTTCCGCGCGCTGCAGGGCCTGTCGGCGGGCGTGGGCATGATCGTCGGCCGCGCGGTGATCCGTGACCTGTACCACGGCCATGACGCCCAGCGGTTGATGAGCCAGGTCTCGATGCTGTTCGGCATCGCGCCGGCCATCGCCCCGATCATCGGTGGCTGGATTCTGCTCAGCGGTGCCGGCTGGCCGCTGATCTTCTGGTTCCTCGTGGTGTTCTCGCTTGTGCTGCTGGTGGCCACCGCGCGCTTCCTGCCGGAAACGCATCCGCCGGAGGCGCGGGTACCACTGTCGCCGCGCGCACTGCTGCGTGACTATGTGCGCATCGGCTTCAACCCGCGTTTCCTGCGCCTGGCACTGGCCGGCAGCATCGGCTTCGGCGGCATTTTCCTGTACATCGCGTCCGCGCCGGTGTTCGTGATGCAGCACCTGCATCTGGGCGAAGGCGACTTCGCCTGGCTGTTCATTCCCACCATCGGTGGCATGACGGCCGGCGCGTTCCTGTCCGGGCGCATGGCCGGGCACACCACGCCGACCCGGCAGGTGACCATCGGCTTCTCCCTGTGCGCGCTGTCGACACTGCTCAACGTCGGCTACGTGGTGCTGGCGCCGCAGTTCGCGCTGCCGTGGGCGGTACTGCCCATTTTCCTGGGCGGCATGGGCATGGCGCTGATCTTCCCGATCCTGGCGCTGGCCGTGCTCGACATGTATCCGCACCAGCGCGGCCTGGCCTCGTCGCTGCAGGCCTTCGCGCAGCTGATGGTCAGCACCGTGGTGGCCGGCGTCGTGTCGCCCCTGCTCAGTGCCAGCCCGCTGCATCTGGCGCTGGGCCAGGCCGGCTTCTTCGCCGCCGGGTTTGTGTTCTGGTACTGGGAACACCGCCGTGAGCGCGCAGTGCAGGCCGTGGCCACGGGCCTCTGACCGGCCGCAGGGGCGGTGGCGGGCGACCCGTGAAGCGGCGCCACGGCCGGGGTGCGCTATCCTTGCGCCCCCCCGTAGCGATGCCGCCCCCATGTCCACCACCTCCAAGACCCGTCGCGACCAGCGCCGCCGCCAGGAAGAGAAGGCTGCCAACAAGGCCGCTGCCCAGACTTCGCCGGTGGAGCCGCATGCCGAACTGCGTGATGCGCAGCGCACGCTGCTGGCAGGTGTCGTGCGCCGCGATGGCGAGTGGGTGCTGGGCATGGATGGCCGTATCGCCGGGCATAGCGAGAGCGCCGCGCAGGTACTGGCGTTGATCATGCAAGCCGGTGAACTGCACGAGCGCAACGGTACGCCGGTGCGTCTGATGTATTCCGACGCGCTGCGCGATGCCGCGCAGGCCGAGGCCAGGGAGAAGGGCCAGACCTTTGAGGAATACAAGTCCGAGCTGGCCGCCGCGATGGCGGCGAAGAAGAACAGCTGACCCGTAGTGGGTAGCGCCGGGCCATGCCCGGCGAACGCAGCGGTGTGATCAAGGCCGCCGGGCATGGCCCGGCGCCACCGGCTTCAGGCCGTGCGTGCCAGCGCCAGCCGCAGCAGGCGCGCGTCCAGCCGCTCGTTGAAGTCCTTCGGTGACTGCAGGCCCATGCGCTGCAGGTACACCGCATCGCCATCGCCGGCCGGTTGCCGCAGCGCTGCCCAGACGGTGCGCAGCTTGTCGCCGCGGGTCTGCGTGTTGGCCTTCAACCAGCCCAGCGCCTTCACCAGCACCTGCTCGATCTCATTGAAGTCGCTGCCCAGCGGGTAGTCGGGCAGGGTGCCGTCGGAGCGGAAGGGTGCCAGCGCTGCGGCCAGGGTCTGCGGGGTATTGCGCTGCAGCCGCTGCGGATCGGGCTGCGTCGTGGCCAGCAGCTTGCGCGCGGCCTGTGCCTGCTGCAGCAGGCCCTGCTGGAACGGCGCCTCGGTGATCGCCGCCATCGCCTGCACGCAGTCCTCGTCGGTCAACCCGCGCAGGTCGGCGATGCCGTACTCGTCCAGGTAGATATCACGCAGATGGCGGGGAATGGTGGTGTGGCCATAGTTCCAGCGCACGTTCGATTCGCGCTGGCCCTTGTCATCGCGCGCGGCGCGGAACATCAGCACGCTGCGTGCTTCCGGCAGGGCATGGGCCATCGCCACGAAGTTGTACTGGCCGCCGACGCCGGACACCACGCGGCCATCGTCCAGGGCATCGGAGACCGCCGCGCCCAGCGCAGTGGCCATCATGCAGGAATTGAAGAAGCGTGCATGGCGGCGCTGCAGGCGCTCCAGCGTCTCGTTGCCGCCGTAAAGCTGGTTGATCTCACTGATGCGGCGCATGCCGATGGCGCGACGTTCATCCGCCGGCAGCTCGCGCAGCCACTGGTAGAACTCCGGCGAGCCCAGGTAGAACGCGCCATGCAGGTATTCGCCTTCGGCGGCAAGCGTGGCATGGTCGATGGACAGCGTGCTGCCGTTCTCGATGCGCTGCATCAGCGCCAGGTCGTCATGCACCTTGCGCTTGATCACGCCGGTCTGGACCAGCCGCCGGAAGCCCTCGTTGAGCATCTCGCTGCAGCCGTACAGGCCGATCTCGAACGGCTCCAGGCCGCCGATTTCCTGTACCAGCGGATGCCGCGCAAGCTGCGGATCCAGCGCGTGCAGCACGCGCCGGTAGCGCGCGTTGTCGGTATGCCGCAGCACCAGTGCATGGCTGAGTGCATCGGCCAGCGTGCCGATGCCGATCTGCAGCGTGCCGCCATCGCGCACCAGGGTGCTGGCATACAGGCCGATCGCATAGTCGGCGTCGGCGACCGGCTGCCGCGGCAGGCCGAACAGCGCCGGATACGGCGGCGGCGGGGTGATGACCAGGTCGAAGAAGGACACATCGACCGTGGCGGTGCCGCCCAGATAAGGCAGCTGCGGATCGATCTCGGCCACCATCAGCGGACGCGGCAGGCCGCGCGCGGCGATTGCATCGAGTGTGTCCTGGGTGATGTCGTTGTTGCAGGACAACGAGAGGCGGCGATCGTCCGGGCGCATCGCCACCTTCTGCACGATCACCTGCGGCGCGCGCTGGGCCACCGCATCTGCGGCATGGGTGTAGTTGAGGCTGGTGTAGCTGGACTGCGCCTGCCGGGAACCGAGCAGGGCGCCGGACTGCATGTAGAACTCCTCCACCTGCACATGGGCGGGCAGTGCGTCACGGGCGATCGCGTCGGCGTAGGCCAGGCGGGGGAAATCCTCGCCGAAATGGCGCTGCGCGAAGGGGCCCAGGAAGCGGGCCTCCAAGCCGCTGCCCCGCACGTTCGGCGGATTCAACGACAGCGCAGTGTAGAGCTGGAGGGGGTGCGAGGGATCGTTCTCGACCCGTGCATACAGTGCATTGAGCAACCGGTGTGGCTTGCCCAGCGCCAGCGGTGCTCCGATCCGCAGCGGCCCTTTCACGCGCGCGAACAGCCAATCGACGGCGGCGTCCAGGTCGGTGAGGTGTTCGGTCATCCGGGGCAGTCCTGCGTAAGGGGGTTCCGGCATTACAGCATGTCGGGCTTGAACCGCCGTCGACGCGAGACTTCCGCACCGGCCACCATGAAGCGGCCGTCGCCGCGGTAGTGCACGGTGCGCGGTAGTTTCGGCCGTTGCGCGACGTGGGCACGCACGATCTCCCAGATGAAAAGGTTGCTGGTCTCGACCTGGCTGTCGTCGTACAGGCGGCACTCGAAGCACGAATGGCACTGGCCGACCAACGGCGCGCCGACCTCGCGGGCGGGCAGGGCATCGAGGCCGAAGTGCGCGAACTTGTCGACCTCCCGCCCGCTGCAGTTGCCGATGTCCACTACGGTATCGAGCAGCTCCACGCCCGGCACATTGATCACGCATTCGCCGCTGCCCCGCGCCAGCGCGAAGCTGTGGTTCTCGTTCCACAGATAGGTCGCCACCAGTGATGGCGAGAAGCCCATCACCATGTGCCAGCCCATCGTCATCAGGTTGCGCTGGCCACGCCACGCGGTGCTGACCAGCACGATCGGGCCGGGTTCGAGGAAGCGGCGGGCCTGTTCGACGGGGAAATCCTTCTTGGGCAGCGGTTTCATGCGCACTCCGGGGCCGGGACGGCCGATGCTGGGCCAGGGCGCATGAAGTGCAGGTCGATGGAAGGCTTGACAGCGGCTTTGATTACGTGCGTAATCGAATTGTCGATTACGGGCGTAAACAATGAATCCGATCAGTGAAGCCGAGGCGGTCGTGATGGAAGTGCTGTGGCAGCAGGCGCCCCGCGGTGCCGATGAGGTGGTTGCCGCACTGGCCCACCGGGACTGGGCCGAACCGACCATCAAGACGCTGCTCAACCGCCTGCTGACCAAGGGCGCGATCGCTGCCGAACGCGAAGGCCGCCGCTATCTGTATCGGCCACTGCTGCAGCGCGAGGCTTGGGTCGCGGCGCAGAGCCGGGACTTTCTGGGCCGGGTGTTCGAAGGACGGGTGGCGCCATTGGTTGCCCATTTCAGTGAGCGCGGCCAGCTCAGCGCGCAGGACATCGCCGAACTGAAAAAGCTGATCCAGGAGCTGGACCATGAGTGAGGTGCTCGACAGCGTGTGGCGGGCCAGCGTGTGGCTGGCGCTGGCGGTGATCCTGCTGGCGGCGATGCGGCCGCTGCTGCTGCGGCTGGGAGGGCCCTCGCTGGCCTACCGCAGCTGGTGGTTGGTGCCCCTGCTGCTGGCAGGCCTGTTGTTGCCGTTGCCTGCGCTGCCCCTGCTGCAGCATGTGCCGACCCTGCCCCTGAACGTGATGCCTCTCGCGCCGGAGGGCGAGCCCACCCAGGTCATGCGCTGGCCGCAATGGCTGCTGCTGGCCTGGGTGCTTGGCGTGGCGATCAGTCTGCTGCGCAGCCTGCGCGCGCAGCAGCGCTTCGAACGTGTCCTGGGCCGCCTGCAGGCGCGCGACGACGGTAGCTGGCAAGCCAGTGGCGATCCCGGTCTGCCGGCCCTGGTCGGCCTGTGGCGGCCGCGCATCGTGGTCGGCCCCGGTTTCGACCAGCAGTTCGATGCACGCGAGCAGGGGTTGATCCTGGCACATGAACGCAGCCATCGCCGCAATGGCGATCACTGGGCGAACGGCGCGTTGCTGCTGGTACGCGCAGCGTTCTGGTTCCATCCGCTGATGCCATGGGCAACACGCAGGTTCCTGCGCGACCAGGAACTGGCCTGCGATGCCCGCACCATTGCCACGCAGCCTGCGCTGCGCGGACTTTACGCCAGCACGCTGCTGAAGGCGCAGCTGGTTCACCCGGTTGCGCCGGCAGTGTGTCACTGGCGCAGCCAACCCGTGTTGAAGGAGCGAATCGCCATGTTGAAGCAGTCCAAGCGGAAGGCATTGCCGTGGGTGTCCGGGCAGGTGCTGGTGGTCGGGGTGTGCGCGGGCCTGGCCACGGTGGCGTGGGCAAGCCAGCTCGGGATGGCCGGCGTGTCGTCGATCGGCGTCGAGCCAGCCGAGTACGCGCAGGCCGATGCCGCTGCGGCCGGCCTGCAGCGTTCTGCGCAGGTCGAGAGGATGGCACCGCCGAAGTATCCGGAGTCTGCGTTCCAGCAGGGCCTGACCGGCGTCGTCACCTTGAAGGTCGAGATCGACGCAGAGGGCAGGCCGACCGACGTACAGGTGCTCAGTGCCACCAATCCCGGTGTGTTCGATGCGGTGTCGATCACGGCCGCCAAGGGCTGGACCTTCCGGCCGGCCCTGAAGGATGGGCGTCCGGTGGCTTCCGCCGTGCGGATTCCACTGACGTTCTCCATGAGTGAGGACGAGAGGGAAGCGGAGCGCGCGCGGTGAGGCAGGCCGCGCTTCTGTTGGCCACGCTGCTGGCAGGCTGTGCCACCCAGGAACGACTGGGCACGGTTGACACCCGCAGCGAGAGTGTCGGCCATCAGCGGTTGCAGCCCACGGCGGCGGGCGGCAGCGGCCAGGTGCAGGCCTATGCGCTGGCGGCGGGCGAAGGCTATCGGATGCCGCAGCTGTATGCGGCGCCTGATCCGAAGGTGGGCGACCGCGATCCGCGTACCGAACTGGCGCCCACCACCATCTGCCTGCAGGTGGTGGTCGATGCGGAAGGCATGGTCGAGCGCAGCCTGCCGCTGACCGACCGCCCCGAGTGCGCCGCCGGCGCTGCAGCGGAGAACGCGCCGCTGCTGCAGGCGGCGCAGGAGGCGGTGGCGATGTGGAAGTACAGCGCTGCCGCGGTCTGCCACTACCCGGTCGGCAAGGTCCCAGCCGACCGCGGCGACTGCGGGAGCGCCGAGCGCATCGAGCCGGTGCCGGTCAGCCTGCTGTACGCCTTCACCTTCGAGATCGTGAAGGGCCGGCAGACCGTCCGCACGCAGGGAAAATGATCGCGCGTGATGCCGGGTAGCGCCGGGCCATGCCCGGCCAGTACAGCGGCGTCGATCAGGCGCCGCCCTGGATGTTGGCCTTCACCGCCGGTTGCATCAGCGCCGGTTCGGCCAGCGTGGCGTCGCGGGCCTGGCGCACGCTGACGAAGTCGGCCTCGGCCACGCCGTCATGCACGTGGATGTTGCGCGCGCGCTGCTCGCCGATGGTGGTCTCGTTGGCGATGTCGCGGCCGCCCGGGCCATAGTCGTGGCAGACGAACACGCGGGTGGACTCGGGCAGCGCCAGCAGGCGCTGGATCGAGCGGTACAGCTGCGCCGCATCGCCGCCGGGGAAATCGCAGCGGGCGGTACCGCCGTCGGGCATGAACAGCGAATCGCCCGTAAACAGTGCGTCGCCGATCAGGTAGGCGATGCTGTCGCTGGTGTGGCCGGGCACGGCGATGACCTGGCCGCGCACTTCGCCCAGCGTGAAGGTCTCGCCGTCGGCGAACAGGTGGTCGAAGATGTCGTCTGTGGCAGGAAGCTGCAGGCCGAACCGCGGCGCAAAGGTCGCCTGCACGGCGCGGATGCCTTCACCGATGGCCAGCGTGGCGTGAGGGAAACGCTGCTTGAGCCGCCGCCCGGCCGACACATGGTCGGCGTGGGCGTGGGTCTCCAGCAGCCACCTCAGCCGCAGCCCCTGCTGCTCGATCGCGCGCAGTGCCGGCTGGACCGGCGACTCGCTGCTGGCATCGGTGTCCGGGTCGTAATCCAGGACCGGATCGATCAGCGCAGCTTCGCCGCTGGCCGGGTCGCTGACCAGGTAGCTGAAGGTATTGCTGTCACGATGGAAGAACGACTGGACCTGGACCGGCATCGGCAACCTCCTCAGCGTGCGGCGAGCACGCGGTTCAGCAGCTGCGCCAGATTCTCGCCGGCCAGCCGCAGCTGCGCTTCCGCCACCGGGCGGTAGCGCGCGGTGTATTCATCGCCGATCTTACGCGAGGCTGGATAAACGCCGGCTTGCATCGAAATGCGGCAGCTGGCTTCAGCCCACGCCTGCGGATCGCGCTGCGGATTGGACTGGCGCGCCAGTTTCGGCGCCGGCAGCGACCGCAGCACCGGCAGATAGCCGTTGTCGTCCAGCTTGCGGGTGTTGAGCATGCCGCTGTCCCACAGCGAATGGAGGTTGGTGCCGCGGTTGCCGTACTGCAGCTGGAAGTCGTTGCCGCCCTTGTCGTGACCGTAGCCGGCATGCATTGGCTGGTGGATGTCGCCGACCAGATGCACCACGAACTTCAGGGCCTGCAGCCGCTCGCCGTCGGTCAGGCTGCGATCGCCGAGGATCGCGCTCTGCGCCTTCAGCGCTTCGACGATGCAGTTGCCGTTGGTGCAGTGCCTGGGCGCTTCGTAGTGGCAGCCGTCTTCGGCGATGTTGACGTAATGCCAGCCGGCGGAACGGCGGCCGAGGCCCGGGTCCTTGGCACGCAGCTGGTCGGCCCAGGGCGCCACGCTGGCGAGGGTGGCACCGGGTTCGGTGGCCAGCAGGCGGTCGACTTCGGCGCGTGCAGCGGGCGAGAGGCGGGAATCCGCTACCTCAGCGACAAGGCGATGACCTTGCGCGCCCCAGGCATGGGCAGGGGCGGAGGCGGACAGCAGAGCCGGCGCGATCGCGGCGGCGAGGAACAGGGAATGCAGGGCTTTCATGCCGGCATTCTAGCGGGGCGGCGGCCGGACGCGTTTGATCCAGCATGGCCGCTCGCCACGCGCCCTTGATGCGCGGACCGTTACGGTGGCGCGGCCACGGGCGGGGACATCGCGATGAGCATCACGGACCGGCGCATCACGGCAATACATGCGGACGACGGCTTTGCCCGCGCGTTCGATGAACAGGTGGTCTGGCGGATGCGCTGGGCCTGTGCCGTTGCCGGCATCTTTTCAATCGGCTTTGCCGTTCTGGACCATTTCTGGCTTCCGCCGGATGTGCATGCACAGGTGCTGCGCTGGCGGCTCGGGCTGCTGCTGCCGGTACTGCTGGTGGCGGTAGCACTCACCTTCGTCCCAGCGTTCCGCCGCCATCTGCAATGGCTGGGGGGCGGTGCTGTGCTGATCAGCGGGCTGGCGCTGGTGACGATGATCTGGACGGCGCATCGCGCCGGCGTGGATTATCCCTATGAAGGCGTCAGCCTGTTCCTGCTGCTGAACTACTTCCTGTGTGGCCTGCGCTTCGGCGTCGCCACGCTGACCGGAACCCTGATCGCATCGGCGTTCGTGCTGGCGGAGCTGCAGGTCGGCCGGCACTGGGCGCAGATGCTGCAGAGCGTGACGTTCGTGCAGGCCAGCAACCTGGCTGGCATCTTCGGTAGTTACATCCTGGAAAGGCAGGCGCGTGCAACCTGGCGCGCCGAGCAGCGGCTGGATGCACTGGCCAACCACGACGGATTGACCGGATTGCTCAACCGGCGCGCATTCGATCGTCGTGCCAACCAGATCTTCCAGCGTTATCTCCGCCGGCCGCACGCGCGTGGCGCCTTGCGCATCGCGATGATCGACATCGACTACTTCAAGCGCTACAACGACCATCATGGTCACCCGGCGGGCGATGCGGTCCTGCATGCGGTGGCGGTGACGCTGGCCGCGCAGCTTCGCGGCGCTGACTCGGTGGTGGCGCGGTACGGCGGTGAGGAGTTCGTGGCGCTGGGGCAGTGGTCGCCAGGCGAGCCGGAAACCGCGCCGTTCGAGCGGATGCGTCAGCAGGTCCAGGCGCTGGCGATCGCCCATGCCGATTCGGACGCCGCGCCGGTGGTGAGCGTCAGTATTGGTGTGGCGCGGTGGCATGACGATGGCGCCGATTCGCTGGAGCAGGCACTGGCGCGTGCGGATGCCGCGCTGTATCGGGCCAAGGCGTCCGGGCGCAACCGGGTGGAGGTGGCCACCGATGGGTAGGCCGAAAAAAGCCCCGGCGATCACCGGGGCAACATGCTGCGGAGGGTTCAGCGGTTGGCCGGAGGGCGGGGCAGGCCCGCCACGCCGGAGGCTGCGCTCAGAACTTGAAGACGTAGGAGGCGCCGTAGACCAGCGGATCGATGTTGACCGTACCGATCTTCTGGCCGTCCAGCTTCACCTTGCTGTCGATGTCGATCCAGCGCATGTCCACGCGCAGCGCGCCCTTCTCGCCGATCGCGAAGTCCACGCCGGCGTGCGCGGCCAGACCCCAGGAGTCCTGCAGCTTCAGCCGGCTGTCCTTGAGCGCGCCCGTGGTGTCTTCGCTGAAGAAGGTCGTGTAGTTCACGCCCGCACCGATGAACGGCGACACCTTGCCCTTGCTGTTGAAGTGGTACTGCACGGTCACCACCGGCGGCAGCTGCTTGGTGCTGCCGACACGGCCGAGGCCGTTGATGTTGATGTCGTGCTTGAACGGCAGTGCCGCCAGCACTTCGATGCCCAGGTTGTCAGCGATGAAGTACTCGCCGGTGATGGTCGGCTTGACGTCGTTGTCGACGTCGACCTTCAGCGTGCCACCGGCCAGCCAGCCGTTGTTCGACTTCGGTGCCACCTGGTGCACGCCAGCCGAAAGGGTCCAGTCGCCCTTGGACTGGGCCATCGCCGGGGCGGCGGCGAGGGACAGGGCGGCGGCCAGGCTGGCCACGATCAGGGGAGAGGTCTTGCGCATGGGGGTGTTCTCGTTGCGGGGTGGATGGGGCCAGTCTCGGCCTCACGCCGCGCTAACGCTTTGATCCGGATCAAATCCGGCCAGCCCGCCCGCCACCGGCCCGGTCTGGCCGGCGGTGGCCAGGCCGGGCCTGCTAGACTTGTGGGCCCTATCCACCCCGCCGCACCCGTCGCGGCTGCAGGAGCTTGAGAAATGGCAATCAAGGTTGGTATCAACGGTTTCGGTCGCATCGGGCGTAACGTCCTGCGCTCGGCGGTGCTGAACTTCGGCGACGACATCGAAATCGTGGCCATCAACGATCTGCTGGAGCCGGATTACCTGGCCTACATGCTCAAGTACGACTCCGTGCACGGTCGCTTCAAGGCTGACGTGTCGGTGCAGGGCAACGACCTGCTGGTCAACGGCAAGAAGATCCGCCTGACCCAGGAACGCGATCCGGCCAACCTGAAGTGGGACGAAGTGGGCGTGGACGTGGTCATCGAGTCCACCGGTCTGTTCCTGACCAAGGAAACCGCGCAGAAGCACATCGATGCCGGCGCCAAGAAGGTAATCCTGTCCGCCCCGTCCAAGGACGATACGCCGATGTTCGTGTTCGGCGTGAATGACAAGACCTACGCCGGCCAGGCGATCATCTCCAACGCCTCGTGCACCACCAACTGCCTGGCCCCGCTGGCCAAGGTCATCAACGACAAGTGGGGCATCAAGCGTGGCCTGATGACCACCGTGCACGCCGCCACGGCCACCCAGAAGACCGTTGACGGCCCGTCCAACAAGGACTGGCGCGGCGGCCGCGGCATCCTGGAGAACATCATTCCGTCCTCCACCGGTGCGGCCAAGGCGGTCGGCGTGGTCATTCCGGAACTGAACAAGAAGCTCACCGGCATGAGCTTCCGCGTGCCGACCTCGGACGTGTCGGTGGTCGACCTGACCGTCGAGCTGGAAAAGGAAGCCACCTACGCCGAGATCTGCGCCGAAGTGAAGGCACAGAGCGAAGGCGCGCTGAAGGGCATCCTCGGCTACACCGAAGACAAGGTCGTGGCTACCGACTTCCGCGGTGAGACCCACACGTCGGTGTTCGATGCCGAAGCCGGCATTGCCCTGGACGGTACCTTCGTCAAGCTCGTGTCGTGGTACGACAACGAGTGGGGCTACTCCAACAAGTGCCTGGAAATGGCCAGGGTCGTCGCCGCCAAGTAAGGCCGGCGAAGATCGCGCACGAACCCCGGCCTGGCCGGGGTTCGTCGTTTGAGGGACCGGCCCTGTCGTAGCATGGGGCGGTCCGACCGCCGCCGCAGGGGCGCGGGATCGCATGGGAAGGCACGCAATGGAAGCACTGATAGCCCTGGTCGTATTGATACTGCTGGCGATTCCGCTGCTGCTGGTGGTCGCGCTGGTGATGATCGCCGGCCTGCGGCGCCGGGTCGCTGCGCTTGAGGGCGCACTGGCCGATGTGTCGCAATCGCCGCGCGCTGCCGCGCCACCGCCCGGGCCCGCCCCCGTTCCGGCAACGGACGCGCCAGCCATGGAGCGACCGCGGGCTGCGGCAGCACCTTCTCCCGTGGCGGCCCATGCGCCGGAATCCTCCGTGCCGGCGCCGCCGCGGCAGGCAGCGCCGCCACCACCACCGCTGCCGGCCACGCCGCCCCCGCCTGCGCCGCCGGTCGAGCCGGCCGGGCCGGGCTTCTTCGAGCGTGGCATCGGCGCCGTCAAACGCTGGTTCACCGAGGGCAACGTGCCGGTCAAGATCGGCATGCTGGTGCTGCTGGCCGGTGTTGCCGCGCTGCTGAAGTACGTCAGTGACCAGGGCTGGCTGGTGCTCCCGGTCGAACTCCGGCTGGCGGCCGTCACCGCTGGTGCGCTGGGCCTGCTGGCCTTCGGCTGGCATCAGCGCGAACGCCGGCGCCTGTTCGCGCTGGCCCTGCAGGGCGGCGCCATCGGTGTGCTGCTGCTGACCATCTTCGCGGCATTCAAGCGTTTTGAACTGCTTGCGCCGGGATTTGCGTTCGCCAGTTCGATCGCGCTGGTCGCCGGCCTGTGCGTGCTGGCAGTGCTGCAGAACTCGCGCACCCTGGCGGTGCTGGGCATCCTGGCGGGCTTCATGGCCCCGCTGTGGCTGTCGACCGGCAGTGGCAACCATGTCGGCCTCTTCAGCTACTACGCAGTGCTCAACGCCGGCATCTTCGCCATCGCCTGGTTCCGTCCGTGGCGCGCGCTGAACCTGCTGGGCTTCGCGTTCACCTTCGGTATCGGCACGTTCTGGGGCGTGCTTCAGTACAGGGCCGAGAAGTTCTCCAGCACCGAACCGTTCCTGCTGCTGTTCTTCGCCTTCTATCTGCTGATTCCCCTGCTGTACGCGCGCAGGCAGCCTGCCGGTCGCCGCGATCTGGTCGATGGCAGCCTGGTGTTCGGCACGCCGTTGATCGCCTTCTCGCTGCAGGCGGCGATGCTGCACGAACAGCCGATGACACTGGCACTGTGCGCGCTGGGCCTGGCGGTGATCTACGCGGTGCTGGCGCGTGCCTTGATCGCCCGGGCCTCGTATACGGTGCTGGCGCAGTCGCACGCGGTGCTGGCGGTGGGTTTCGCCACGCTGGCCGTGCCGCTGGCCTTGTCCGCCCGTGCCACCGGTGCGGTGTTCGCGCTGGAAGGTGCCGGGCTGGCCTGGCTCGGTCTGCGCCAGAGGCGCTGGCTGCCACAGGTGTCCGCTGCGCTGCTGCAGATGGCGGCGGCATTCGCCTTCGTGGCAGGTGGCAACCACTGGCACGAGGACGCGCGCCTGCTGCTCAATCCCACCGCGATCGGTGCGCTGCTGCTGGCCGTGGCGGGGTTGGCGTCGGCGTGGAGCTACCAGCGCCGGGCACGTCATGAGATCGCCCTGGTCTACTACCTGTGGGGCCTGCTGTGGTGGCTCGGCGGCTGGGTGCACGAGATCGGTCGTTTCCTCGCGCATGCCTCGCAGGCCGATGCACTGCTGGTGCTGGCGGCGGCGACCGCCTGGCTGGCAGCCGAGGTGCAGCGCCGGCAACCGGCACGTGCGCTGGGGATGACCGCACTGGCGATGCTGGCGATGGCGTTCCCATTGGCATTGGCGCAAAGCCATGCACACCAGCAACCGTTCGCGGGCCACGGCGCCCTGGCATGGGCGCTGTTCGCCGTGCTGGGGGTGCGCACGTTGCTGTGCCTGCGCCAGGGCGGCGACACGGTGGCGCGCATCGCCCAGTTCCTGTGGTGGCTGCTGTGGCCATCGCTGCTTTCGCTGCTGGCCCTGTGGGGAGGCGGCGAGGCTGGCCTGGCACAGGGCTGGACATTGTTGCTGTTGACGCTGCCCTGGCTGCTGCTGGCCGCGCTGTCACTGTGGCGCTGGGGTTGGCTGCGCTGGCCGCTGGGCCCGGCATTCGATGCCGCACGCGTGCCGCTGCAGTGCGTGCTGTTCGCGCTGCTGGCGACCGGATGGCTGCTGGGCCAGCTGCTGCCGGGCACTGCGGCACCGCTGCCGTGGCTGCCGGTGCTGAACCCGGCCGAGATGGGGCAGTGGCTGAGCCTGTTGCTGCTGGCGCGCTGGCTGTACAGCGATGTGGCACCGCCCGCGCTGCGCAGGCTGCGCCTGCCGGTGCTGGCACTGGCGGGCTTCATCGCCCTGACCAGCCTGGTCCTGCATGGCGTGCACCACTGGGGGGGACTGGCCTGGAGTACGTCGATGGCGCGCTACAGCTTGGCCCAGACCAGCCTGACCGTGCTGTGGAGCGTGCTCGGCGTGATCGCCTGGGTATGGGGCTCGCGTCGTGGCCAGCGTGTGTTGTGGATGGTCGGTGCGGTGCTGATGGGCGTGGTCCTGGCCAAACTGGTCCTCATCGACCGCCAGCACCTGGGCAACCTGCTCGGGATCGCATCGTTCATCGCCTATGGCCTGCTGTGTACGGTCGTCGGCTATCTGGCACCGGCGCCACCGGGCGCGGTGCCATCCGTGGAGGAAAACCAATGAGAATGTGGAGCAGGATGGTGGTGCCGGCGATGCTGGGCCTGTTCGCCACCATGGCCGTACACGCGTCCGACTACCGCACGCAGTACGCCGAGCAGTGGCCGCTGACGCTGTCCAGTGCGCAGTCCGGCGCCTATCGGGTGGTGCTGGAACCGGCGATCTACCGCCGTGCAGGCGCAGCAGACCTGGGTGACCTGCAGGTGTTCAACGCGGCCGGACAGGCCCTGCCGTCGGCATTGCTGGCACCGGACGCGCCGCTGGCACAGCCGCCGGTGCAGCGCGAGCTGCCCTGGTTTGCACTGCCGCCGCTGGCGGATGCACAACGCAACGACCTGCAGTTGCTGACCGAGCGCGATACCGACGGCCGTGTGCGCCGGGTCGAAGCGCGTGTCGGCGCCGGAACGGTGAACGGGCAGGGCGGCTGGCTGATCGATGCCAGCGTGCTCGGCCAGCAGCCGCTGGCGGCGCTGGTGCTGGATTGGGCCGACAGTGGCCAGCCGCTGCAGGCGCAGGTGCAGCTTGATGCCAGCGATGACCTGCAGCATTGGCGCTCCATCGGTCGGGACATTCCGCTGGTGGACCTGCAGCGCGCCGGCAAACGGTTGCTGCAGCGACGCCTGCAGGTTGACGGCAATGCGCGCTATCTGCGCGTGCTGCCGCAGGGCGACGCGCGACTGCCTGCCCTGCATGGCGTGCTCGCCGAGCTTCCGCCGGCACCGGCGACGTTGCCTTGGGAATGGCTGTCACTGACGCCGATAGCGCAGGGCAAGGGCGAATACACATTCGAACTGGACGGCCGTTTCCCGATCGCGCGCGCCGATGTCGCCAGTACCGACAACAGCCTGGTGCAGTGGACGCTGTTCAGCCGCGACGATGAAGGCGCGGAGTGGCAACGACGCAGTGCACCGTGGATCGCCTATCAGCTGCAGCAGGGAACGCAGGGCCCGCGTCAGCAGTCGGCGGCGCAGGTGCTGGGCGATGTGCACCGCGACCGCTACTGGAAGCTGGTAGCAAGCCCGGCGGAGATCGCCGGCGCCCCCACCCTGCGCCTGGGCTACCAGCCGGAAGTGATGGTGTTCCTGAGCCAGGGCGCTGCGCCCTATGCACTGGCGGTGGGCAGCGCGACGGCGCGCCGCGCGGAGGCGCCGATCGGGGTGCTGATCGAGGAACTTCGCCAGCGCAACGATCCGGCCTGGCAGCCGACGCTGGCACGCCTGGAGGGCCGTCCCGAGCCGCTGGCCGGAGACGCAGCGCTGGAACCGCAGCGGGACTGGAAGGCCTGGCTGCTGTGGGCGCTGCTGGGCGTGGGGGTCCTGGTCGTGGGCGGTCTGGCGGTCAGCCTGCTCAGGCAGAAGCCTTCGCCTTCGGCGTAGATCCCGACGAATCCCGGCCGCGCATGGAGCGGCGCTGCGGCCGGCGCCATCCGTTCTGCCGCAGCCGATACAATAACGGTCTGCCGAACGCCGGCACCCCGTCCCTGAGCCCAAGAGTTGCCCATGTCCATCGTCCGCATGACCGACCTCGACCTCTCCGGCAAGCGCGTGCTGATCCGCCAGGATCTGAACGTGCCGATCGAGAATGGCCGCATCACTTCCGAACAGCGCATCACCGCTTCGCTGCCGACGCTCAAGCGCGCACTGGAGCAGGGCGCGGCGGTGATGGTCACCTCGCACCTGGGCCGGCCGAAGGAAGGCGTGTGGAGCGAAGCCGATTCGCTGGCACCGGTTGCCGCACGCCTGTCCGAACTGCTGGGTCGCGAGGTGCCGCTGGTACGCGACTGGATCGACGGCGTCGAGGTGCAGCCGGGCCAGCTGGTGCTGCTGGAAAACTGCCGGATGAACGTCGGCGAGGGCAAGGATGACGAAGCCCTGTCGAAGAAGTACGCCGCGCTGTGCGATGTGTTCGTGATGGATGCCTTCGGTACCGCGCACCGCGCGCAGGCGTCCACCCATGGCGTGATCCGTTTCGCCCCGGTCGCCGCGGGTGGCCCGCTGCTGATGGCCGAGCTGGATGCCCTGGCGCAGGCGCTGGACGCACCGGCCAAGCCGCTGCTGGCCATCGTGGCCGGCAGCAAGGTCAGCACCAAGCTGGAACTGCTGGCCAATCTGGTGGGCAAGGTCGACCAGCTGATCGTGGGGGGCGGCATCGCCAACACCTTCATCGCGGCTGCCGGCTACAAGGTCGGCAAGTCGCTGTACGAGCCGGACCTGCTGGACACCGCCCGGAAGATCGTTGCCGACGCCAAGGCGCGCGGGGCCGAGATTCCGCTTCCGGTGGACGTGGTCACGGCCAAGCAGTTCCTGCCCGACGCCATTGCCGAAGTGAAGGCCGTGGATGCGGTCGCCGAAGATGATCTGATCCTGGACATCGGTCCGCAGACCGCTGCCCAGTACGCGCAGCTGATTGCGAATGCCGGCACCGTGGTCTGGAACGGCCCTGTCGGCGTGTTCGAGTTTGAAGCCTTCAGCAAGGGAACCGAAGCGCTGGCGCGTGCCATCGCCACGTCCCCGGCATTCTCCATCGCCGGCGGTGGCGACACCCTGGCAGCGGTCGACAAGTTCGACATCGCCAAGGACGTGAGCTACATCTCCACCGGTGGCGGCGCGTTCCTGGAATTCCTGGAAGGCAAGACCCTGCCGGCCGTGGCCGCGCTCGCCGCGCGCGGCGCATGAACCCGGACGGCACCCAGGCCGGTTCTGCCCACCCGGCACCGGAAGAACGCGCGACGCTCTTCTTCGACCTGGACGGTACGTTGATCGATTCGCAGGTGGGCATCACCACCTGCATCGCTTATGCGCTGCAGAAGATGGAGCATCCGGTGCCGGCGCGGGAAACCCTGCTGGGCTGGATCGGGCCTTCGCTGCGCACCACGTTCGCGCCGCTGTTCATCGAACCGGCGCGGGTGGAGCAGGCCGTCGGGTACTACCGCGAGCGCTTCGATGCCGAGGGCTGGCGCGAGCACACGGTGTACCCCCAGGTGGAGGACGCCCTGCGCACCTTGCATGCGCGTGGCCACCGCCTGGCGGTGGTCACCGCCAAGAACGAGCCGCACGCGCGCCGGATCCTGGCCCATCTGCCCTTCGGCGGATTGTTCGAGGACATCATCGGCTCGACCCTGGATGGTTCGCGCAGCCACAAGCCCGAGCTGGTCGGCGAAGCGCTGCGCCGGCTGCAGGTGTCGCCCACGCAGTGCTGGATGATCGGCGACCGTCGCATGGATATCGAGGGCGCGCGTCACCACGGCCTGCGAAGCATCGGCGTGCTGTGGGGGTTTGGTGGCGAAGCGGAACTCACTGAAGCCGGTGCGGGCCAGCTGGCACGCGAACCGGTCCAGCTGACGACACTGTTGGCCTGATGCCTCTTTGACCGGGCATGGCCCGACGCTACCGGGCACCCTGCGCCAGCGTATGTCCGGGCGATGTCCGTTACATGTCCCGCAGAGTCAGGCAGCACAAGGTTGTAACCGCATACATGGGGCGTGAAGGATGTGCTAATTTCCGTGCTTTAACGGGAGAGGCCCATTCACCATGTTCGAGCGTCAGCGTCGCACCAAGATCCTAGCCACCCTCGGTCCGGCCACCGATCCGCCGGGCGTGCTGGAGGATCTGTTCCGCGCCGGCGTCAACGTGGTGCGCCTGAACTTCAGCCACGGTGACCCGTCCGGCCAGGCCAAGCGTGCCGCCGAAGTGCGCGCTGCCGCGCAGCGGGTGGGCGTGGAAGTGGGCATCCTGGCCGACCTGCCGGGCCCGAAGATCCGCATCGAGCGCTTTGCCGAAGGCAAGATCCATCTCAAGGCGGGCGACCGTTTCGATCTGGTCGCCTCGCCCAACGCACCGGCCGGCGATGCCACGCAGGTGGGTGTGAGCTACCTCGGCCTGCCGCAGGACGTCGGCCCCGGTGATGTCCTGCTCCTCGATGACGGCCTGATGCAGCTGCAGGTCGTCGAGGTGCAGGGTGAGCGGATCATCAGCACCGTGCTCAACGACGGGGTGCTGTCTGATCGCAAGGGCTTGAACAAGCAGGGCGGTGGCCTGTCGCTGGGCGCGTTGACCGAGCGCGACAAGGAGCTGATCGGGATCGTCGCCAAGATCGGTGTCGACTTCATCGCCGTTTCCTTCTGCCGAAATGCGCAGGACATGAACGATGCCCGCGCGATCGCCGAATCGCACGGCTGCTACGCCGCGCTGGTGTCCAAGATCGAGCGCACCGAAGCGATCGAGAACCTGGAGGAGATCGTCGAGGCCAGTGACGTGGTGATGGTGGCGCGCGGCGACCTCGGCGTGGAAATCGGCGATGCCGAACTGCCGGGCCTGCAGAAGAAGATCATCAAGGCTTCGCTGGCGCAGAACAAGGTGGTGATCACTGCCACCCAGATGCTGCAGTCGATGGTGGAAAGCCCGATCCCGACCCGCGCGGAAGTGCTGGACGTGGCCAACTCGGTGATCGACGGCACCGATGCGGTGATGCTGTCGGCCGAAACCGCTGCCGGTGCGTATCCGGTCAAGGCCGTGGAGGCGATGGCGCGCATCTGCCTGGGCGCCGAGCGCCAGTTCCAGACCGAGACCGACTTCAATGCGTCGCCGCGCAACCTGGAGCGCGCCGACCAGGCCATCGCGATGGCGACCATGTTCCTGTCCCAGCACGTGGGCGTGCGGGCCATCGTGGCCATGACCGAGTCCGGCGGTACCGCGCGCTACCTGTCGCGCTTCCGTGCCAAGGCACCGGTGTTCGCGGTGACCCGCCATGACGGCGCACGCCGGCAGATGGCGCTGATGCGCGATGTGTTTCCGATCAATTTCGACAGCCGTGGCCTGACCCCGCGCGAAGCCGCACGTGGCAGCATCCGCCTGCTGGTCGAATCGGATCTGCTGCAGGCCGGCGATCGGGTGGTGTTCACCAGCGGTGAGCACATGGAAACCCACGGTGCGACCAACACCCTGCGCCTGCTCGAGGTGGGCGAAGACGGTCGCGCCAGCGGTCTGGGCGATCTGTAACCGCTGCGGAACCGGGTCGGAGCCCCACCGGGGCTCTGACCGGAACGGCGCAGGACAGCGCCTGTCCTGAACGGACATTGGAATCGTTTCCAGTCTGGCCTCCACGTCGAGGCCACGGGCTGCGGGGCTATACTTACGTTTTTCCCGCACCCGCCACAGGAAGTACATGAGCATCGAACAGCTGGCTGAAACCGCCCAGGCCATGGTTGCCCCGGGCAAGGGCATCATCGCGATCGACGAATCCACCGGTACCATCGCCAAGCGCTTCGCCGGCGTGGGCATCGAGAACACCGAGGAGAACCGTCGCGCCTATCGCGAACTGCTGCTGACCACGCCGAAGCTCAACGAGCACATTTCCGGCGCCATCCTGTACGACGAAACCATCCGCCAGTCGACCAAGGACGGCGTGCCGTTCGCCAAGTACATGGCCGACCACGGCATGATTCCGGGCATCAAGGTGGACAAGGGTGCGCATCCGCTGGCCGGCTGCCCGGGCGAGCTGGTGACCGAAGGCCTGGACGGCCTGCGCGAGCGCCTGCAGGAGTATTACAAGCTGGGTGCGCGCTTTGCCAAGTGGCGCGCGGTCATCAACATCGGCGAGAGCATTCCGTCGGGCACCTGCATCGAATCCAACGCCCATGCGCTGGCCCGCTACGCCGCGCTGTGCCAGGAATGCGGCCTGGTGCCGATGGTCGAGCCGGAAGTGATCATGGACGGCGACCACGACATCGAGACCTGCTACGAAGTCACCGAAGCCACCCTGCGTTCGCTGTTCGACGCCCTGTACCAGCAGAACGTGCTGCTGGAAGGCACCATCCTGAAGGCTTCGATGGTCATCTCGGGCAAGGACTGCGAAGAGCAGGCCGACGTCGAGGAAGTGGCCGAGTCCACCGTGATGTGCCTGAAGAGCACCGTGCCGGCGATCCTGCCGGGCGTGGTGTTCCTGTCCGGCGGCCAGAGCGATGAACAGTCCACCGCCCACCTCAATGCGATGAACCAGCTGGGCAACCTGCCGTGGCCGCTGAGCTTCTCCTACGGCCGTGCCATGCAGCAGGCGGCACTGAAGCTGTGGGCCAAGGACATGAAGGGCAACTACGCCGCCGCGCAGAAGACCGTGTTCGAGCGCGCCAAGGAAAACGGCCTGGCTGCACTGGGCAAGTGGAACGGTTGATCGGTTCCATCGCAGGATGAACAGGGCAACGCCGGCCTCACGCCGGCGTTTGCTTTTGCGGGTATCTTTTCCGCCTCCCGCGGGCCCGGCCGGCCCGGGGGACACACATGGAAGGCCAAGGAGAAAAAACATGCGTTTGGCAGCAATCACGCTGGCCGTTGCTACGGTCCTCGCCGCAGGCGGTTGCAACCGCTCCGGCAGCAATGCGGATGTGGGCAAGGCCCCGTCGCTCGAGTTCGACAAGCCCGTTTCCGGCGAGATCACCTCGCGCAGCGGCATCAATTTCAATGACGGCAGCCACCACCAGCTGTACCAGATCACGCTGGAGGACAAGCAACTGGTGGGCATGAAGCTGACCGGTGCCCTCAGTGGCTCGATTGCCGTGTTCAACAATGGCAGCCTGGTCGCCAGCAGCCGCACCGGCTATGAGCGCAGCGGGGATGTATCGCTGGCGTTCCGCGCCAACGGTGCCGGCACCTACCAGGTGGCGGTCAACGCCGACAGCCCGACCGCCTACGGCCCTTACCGCCTGCGGGTGGAGAAGCTGGTGCCCTACGACGGCAAGCCCATCGCAGGCAGCGGCGAAGTCGTGGACATGCTGGTTTCCGGATCGCAGGACTACACCCTGCAGGTGGACAAGGCCGGCCTCTATGAGGTCAACCTGTCGTCCGATGCGTTCGATACCGTGCTGAAGCTGAAGGGCGGCGAGATCGACGCGGAAAACGACGATGGCGGTGACAGCACCAATTCGCGCCTGTCGCTGCCGTTGCAGCCCGGCAAGTACACGCTGGGCGTGCGCGGGCTGGACGACGACGCGTCCGGCACCTTCAAGCTGACCGTCGCCCGCACCGAGCTGCCGGGCAACATCGTCGAGCGCGACGGTACCCAACTGCCGCAGTCGGGCAGCGTGTTCACCATGCTCGACAGCGAAGGTCGCCGTCGCTTCCTGCTGACACTGGAGCGTCCGGGCGATGTTCGCCTGGATGCGATCTCCGGTCAGGTGGACACCGTGCTGCGTGTGGTCGGCGGTGATGTCGAGCTGGTCGACGACGACGGCGGCAATGGCACCAACGCGCGTCTGCAGGAATCGTTGCCGGCCGGTCATTACACCGTCGATGTTTCCAGCCTCAGCGACGAGCAGGGCCTGGTCGAGGTGCGCGTGCAGATCGATGGCGCCAGCGCTGCCGGCGCCGCGGCGTCGGCGGCCCGCGCAGCGGCGGATGCGGCGGCCGTGCCGGATGACGCCGCGGTCGACGCGGCCAGCCGCTGACGCGTCCAGGGGCACTGCCGCAATGAAAAGGCCGGGCATTGCCCGGCCTTTTCTTCAGTGCCGCCGCCCCGTGTTCAATGCGCGGCAGCGAAGCCGGTATCACCCAGTGGCGGCAGCAGCGTGCCGCGCACTTCGTTGTCCGCGTTCTGCCCGGCACTGGCCAGGGCCTGCTGATACGCCTTGGCCGTGGCGGTGTTGAAAGCAACCAGCACGATCCGCATCGGCTGTGCATGGCTGCGTTGCCACGCCAGGGTTTCCGTCACGGCGATCTGCGCGGCCTGGTAAAGCGGATAGCCGTACACGCCACAACTGATGGCCGGGAACGCGATCGACTGCACCCCGAGCGATTCGGCCAGCTGCAGCGATTTCCAGTAGCAGTTGGCCAGCAGCGCGGGTTCATCGCGCAGGCCGTCGTGCCAGACCGGGCCCACCGTGTGCAGCACGTGCCGCGCCGGCAATGCATGGGCGCCGGTGGCGCGCACTTCACCGGTCGGGCAGCGCACGCCTGGGCGCAGTTCCGGCAGTTGCCGGCATTCGGCCAGCAGGCCGGGGCCGGCGGCACGGTGGATCGCACCGTCCACTCCGCCGCCGCCCAGCAGCGATTCATTGGCCGCGTTGACGATCGCATCCACCGCCAGGGTCGTGATGTCGCCCTGCCACACTTCGATCTTCATGCGTCCGTCTCCTGCCTGTCGGATGTTCCGCGCAGTACCTGCGGCGGCTGTACCCAGCGTAGGGGACAGGCCATCGATGCTGCGTCATGACCGTCTCACGCGCTGCGATCCGACGGTCTTCACGCACGATGGCGGTCGCCACCTTCACGCAGGCTGAAGCAGAGAGGGGTCAGATCCTTTTCCGTATGGAAAAGGCTCTGACCCCATGTTTCCGAGGTGCGCCGGCAGGGTCAGAGCCCTCTCCCGGACGGGAAAGGGATCCGACCCTGTGCATCACGGCAGGCCGGCCAGCCAGTCGTCGTCGGAACCTTCGTTCACGTCGGCGAACAGGGGCGTGGAGAAGTAGCGCTCGCCGGTATCCGGAAGCATCGCCAGGATCACCGAACCCGGCTCGGCGCGGCTGGCCACATCCAGCGCGCTGGCGACCGTGGCGCCGGCGGAGATGCCGACGAAGATCCCTTCCTCGGCGGCCAGCCGGCGCGCGGTGGCGATGGCGCGTTCGTCGTCCACGCTCAGCAGCTCGTCCACCACGTCGCGGTTGAGCACGTCCGGCACGAAGTCCGGCGTCCAGCCCTGGATCTTGTGCGGCTTCCAGTCATCGCCCTTGAGCAGCGCGGCGCCGGCTGGCTCGGTGGCAATGATGCGGGTCTGCGGCCGTGCGACCTTCAGCACCTCGCCGACACCGGTGAGGGTTCCGCCGGTTCCCCAGCCGCTGACGAAATAGTCCAGGCGCCTGCCGGCGAAGTCGCGCAGGATCTCCGCCGCCGTCGTGTTGCGGTGGTAGGCCGGGTTGGCCGGATTGGCGAACTGGCTGGCGAGGAACCAGCCATGCTGTTCGGCCAGTTCGCGCGCCTTGCGCACCATGCCGCTGCCACGTTCCGCCGCCGGGGTCAGGATCACCTTGGCGCCGTAGGCACGCATCAGCTTGCGACGTTCCACCGAGAACGTCTCGACCATGGTCGCCACGAACTTGTAGCCACGGGCGGCGGCCACCATCGCCAGCGCCACGCCGGTGTTGCCCGAGGTGGCTTCGACGATGGTGTCACCCGGCTTGAGCAGGCCACGGGCCTCGGCGTCGAGGATGATCGCCAGCGCCAGGCGGTCCTTGACCGAACCGCCGGGATTGAACGACTCGACCTTGGCGTAGAGGCTGACCTGCGGCGGCGCCAGGCGCTGCAGCTTGACGATGGGGGTGTTGCCGACGGTGTCGAGAATGGAGTCGTACAGGGCCATGGAAGCGCTCCGGAGGCGGGGCCGCGCCAGGACGGCGGGCGGAAGAGGGAGGGCTGGCTGTTCACGCCAGCGGCTGCCGGCTGACCGTAGCGCCGGCATATGACGCCCGGAAATGACCAGATGCCTTTCTTAAACAACCTTTGGTTATAAGCTGGTGACGGTAATTGACCCTAGAGTGGACCTCCGCCCCTGCTGCCTGCCCGCCCATGACGCTGACCCAGCTGCGCTATCTGGTCGCCATCGCCGACGCCGAGCTGAACATCACGCTGGCTGCCTCGCGCGTGCACGCCACCCAACCCGGCCTGTCCAAGCAGCTCAAGCAGCTCGAGGACGAGCTGGGCTTCCTGTTGTTCGTACGCAAGGGTCGCAGCCTGGAGTCCGTTACCCCGGCCGGTACCGAGGTGATCTCCCGCGCGCGCGCCGTGCTGGCCGAGGCCAACAACATTCGCACCTACGCGGCCAACCAGCGCCGCGAAAGCCAGGGCCAGCTGATCCTGACCACCACCCATACCCAGGCGCGTTTCGTGCTGCCGCCGGCGGTGGCGGCGATCAAGCAGGCGTATCCGCAGGTCAGCGTGCACCTGCAGCAGGCCGCCGAAGCCGATGCGCTGGATCGGTTGAACCAGGGTGATGCGGACATCGCCATCATCAGTACGGCTGGTGGGGAGCCTGGCGATGGCATCGCCGTACCGTTGTTCCGCTGGCGGCGGCTGGTGGTGGTGCCCAAGGGCCATCCGCTGGATCGCGCGGGCCGCGCACCGGACCTGGCGGCGCTCGCCCGCCAGCCGCTGATCAGCTATGAATCGTCCACGCGCCCGAACTCGTCGCTGCAGCGTGCCTTTGCTGCCAACGGGCTGGTTCCGGATCTGGCGCTGACTGCGCTGGACGCCGATCTGATCAAGACCTATGTCCGTACCGGCCTGGGTGTGGGCCTGCTGGCCGAAATGGCGGTCAGTTCCCTCGACGAAGACCTCAAGGCATGGCCGGCACCCGCTCCGATCGCCGAGTGCATCGCCTGGGCGGTGCTGCCGCGTGACCGCGTGCTGCGTGATTATGCGCTGGAGCTGGTGCATGTGTTGGCGCCGCAGATCGATCCGCGCGACCTGCGCCGGGTACTGGACGGCAACCAGGTGGCCGCGTGGCCGCTGCCGCCGACCTGGGAATCGCTGACCCAGACCATCACGGTGTGAGGATGCTCGGGCAGGGCTGCGCCCTGCACCTGCGAAGAACTGTCGCAACAGCAACAACGCGGCCAGGCCCCGATGGATCGGCCGCGGAGAGGAACAACCGGATCGGATCCCCGCCAGGATCCGACCCGGTCCGACGCCCTCCGCCGGACCTGTCCGACTCTACGGCAGCCGCACGCCCAGCGGTCGCCCGGATACATCCCGACATACGCCGACACCGCCGCACAGACCCTTGCATGGAACGGGTTCAGGCCGCTATCGCGACGCCGGTTCCACGCCGGTAAACGCTTGGCATATACCGCCTTCGCGGGGGGATGCCTACACTCGGCGGCCGTGGATCAATCAGGACCGTTCATGTTGGCTCGTATCGCTTCGACCCTGGCCCTTGGCCTCAGCCTGGCCGTCCTGGCCGGGTGCGCAGGCAAACAGGAGGCCGCCGCGCGACGGCAGGGGGAAGCGGTGCCGGTCACCGCGCAGGTCGTGCAGCCCACGCAATGGAACGACACCCTGCAGGCGCTGGGTACGGCCAAGGCGCGGGAGTCGATCAGCGTCACCGCCAAGGTCAGTGAGATCGTGGAGAAGGTGCACTTCGAAAGCGGCCAGCAGATCGCTGCGGGTGCGCCGATCGTGACTCTGCGTGGCCAGGCCCAGGAAGCGGCGCTGGTGCAGGCGCAGGCCACCTTCCACGAGGCCGACCAGCTGTACCGCCGGCAGCGCGAACTGGCCACGCAGCGGCTGGTGTCCAGCGCCACGCTGGATACGCAGAAGTCGATCCGCGATGCCGCCGAGGCCCGTGTCGCGCAGATGCAGGCCGACATCGGCGACCGTCGTGTGCGCGCGCCGTTCGCAGGCGTGCTGGGTATCCGCCAGGTCAGCCCTGGCACGCTGCTGACGCCGACCACGGTGATTGCCACCCTGGACGACATCGAGCGCATGCACGTCGATTTCCAGGTGCCCGAAGTGGAACTGGCCGCGCTTTCGGCGGGCGACAAGGTCAGCGCGACCAGCGTCGCGTGGCCGGGGCGCACGTTCGAAGGAGAGGTCACCACCATCGATGCACGTATCGACCCGGCCACCCGCGCGGTGACCGTGCGGGCCGACTTCGCCAACGCCGACCATGCGCTGCGCCCGGGCATGCTGCTCGATGTGCGCCTGTTCCGCCCCGAGCGCCCGGCGCTGGTGATCCCGGAGATCGCGGTGGTGCAGGTGGGCCGTGACAGTTTCGTGTACCGCATCGGCGCCGACGACAGCGTCGAGCGCGTGGACGTGGTCACCGGCGCGCGCCGTGCCGGCGTGGTCGAGATCAAGCAGGGGCTGGCCGCCGGTCAGCGCATCGTGGTCGACGGCACCGGCAAGCTGCGCCCGGGTCTGAAGGTGGCCGCCCGTGATGCGGCGCCGGCCAGCGGTGCCAAGCCTGCCGATGCGCCTGCGCCGGTCGCGACCGAGGAACAGGGCGGATGAAGCTGTCCGACGTTTCCATCCAGCGGCCGGTGTTCGCCGTGGTGATGAGCCTGCTGCTGGTGGTGCTGGGCATCATGTCCTTCACCCGCCTCACGCTGCGCGAACTGCCGGCCATCGACCCGCCCATCGTGTCGGTCTCGGTCGACTACACCGGTGCCTCGGCAGCGGTCATCGAAAGCCGGATCACCCAGGTGCTGGAAGATGCGCTCGCCGGCATCGAAGGCATCGATACAATCAACGCGCGCAGCACCAACGGCCGCTCGCAGGTCAGCATCGAGTTCACCTCCAACCGCGATATCGAGGCCGCGGCCAATGACGTGCGCGATGCCGTCAGCCGGGTTGCCGACCGCATGCCGGAAGAGGCGCGCCCGCCGGAGATCGCCAAGGTCGAGAGCGATGCCGATCCGATCATCTGGTTCAACATGGTCTCCTCGACCATGGATACGCTGGAGCTGAGCGACTACGCCGACCGCTATGTGGTCGACCGCTTTTCCAGCCTCGATGGCGTCGCCCAGGTCCGTATCGGTGGTCGCCAGCGCTATGCGATGCGCATCTGGCTGGACCGCGATCAGCTGGCCGCGCGTGGACTGACCACCGGTGATGTGGAAACCGCGCTGCGCAACGAGAACGTGGAACTGCCCGCCGGGCGCATCGAATCCACCGACCGCGATTTCACCCTGCGCGTGGAACGCAATTACATCAAGCCCGAAGACTTCGCGACCATCCCGCTGGGCAAGGGCAGCGACGGTTACGTCGTGCGCATGGGCGACGTGGCGAAGATCGAGCTGGCGTCGGCCGAGCGCCGCGCCTATTACCGCAGCAATGGCGAGCCGGGCATCGGCCTGGGCATCGTCAAGACCTCCACCGCGAACTCGCTGGACGTCGCGCGCACCGCGCGCGCCGAAGCCGAGCGGGTCGCGTTGACGCTGCCCAAGGGCACGCAGATCTTCGTTGCCTTCGACAACACCACCTTCATCGAAGCGGCCGTCGATCGCGTCTATGCCACATTGGTGGAGGCGATGATCCTGGTGCTGGCGGTGATCTGGCTGTTCCTCGGCAGCTTCCGCGCAGCGCTGATTCCGGCCGTGACGGTACCGGTGTGCCTGGTGGCCGCATTCATCGCGCTGTACGCGTTCGATTTCTCGATCAACCTGCTGACATTGCTGGCGCTGGTGCTGTGCATCGGCCTGGTGGTCGACGATGCGATCGTGGTGGTGGAGAACGTGCAGCGCCGGATCGATCTGGGTGAGCCGCCGCTGGTGGCGTCCAAGCGGGGTACCACGCAGGTGGCCTTCGCGGTGATCGCGACCACTGCGGTGCTGGTGGCGGTGTTCCTGCCGGTCGGGTTCCTCGAGGGCAACACCGGGCGCTTGTTCCGCGAGCTGGCGGTGGCGCTGGCCGCGGCCGTGGCGCTGTCCGCGTTCGTGGCGTTGACGCTGACACCGATGATGGCCTCCAAACTGCTCAAGCCGCATACCGGGCAGGCGCCGCGGGGCCTGCATGGCTTCGTCAACCGCAACCTGGAGCGGCTGGCCGGCGCCTACGGCCGCATCCTGCAGCGCCACGTCGACCGTACCTGGATCTACCTGCTGGTGATGGCGGCGGCATTGGCTGCCAGCTGGCTGCTGATCAAGGTGCTGCCCTCGGAGCTGGCGCCAGCTGAGGACCGCGGTTCGTTCCAGATCATGATCGACGGCCCGGAAGGCGCAGGCTACGACTACACCGTGCAGCAGGTGCAGCAGGTCGAAGCGATGCTGGCGCCCCACGTCGGAGCGGACAAGCCGATCGTGCGCGCCAACCCGCGCGTGCCCGGTGGCTGGGGCGCAAGCGAGGAAATGCACACCGGCCGGGTGAGCATCTTCCTGCAGCCGTGGCGCCAGCGCAGCGAAGGCACCCCGGAGGTCGCCAATGAGCTGCAGAAGGAGCTGGACACCATCCAGGGCGTGCGCGTGCGCACGCAGGTCGGCGGTGGCCTGGTCCGCAGCGGCGGCCAGCCCTTCCAGATCGTGCTGGGAGGCCCGGAGTACGCCGAGATCGCGCAGTGGCGCGACCGCATCCTGCTGCGCATGGCCGACAATCCCGGCCTGGTCGGCCCCGACTCGGACTACAAGGAAACCCGCCCGCAGATGCGGGTGAACATCGACCGCCAGCGCGCGGCCGACCTGGGCGTGCCCGTCACCGCAATCGGCTCGGCGCTGGAAACGATGATGGGCTCGCGTCGTGTCACTACCTTCGTCGACAACGGCGAAGAGTACGACGTGCTGGTCCAGGCGGGCCGCGACGGACGCGCCACGCCGGCCGATCTGGCCGCGATCCGCGTGCGTGCCACCTCCGGTGAGCTGGTGCCCTTGTCGAACCTGGTCACCCTGAGCGAGGTTGCCGAGGCAGGCACCTTGAACCGCTTCAACCGCCTGCGCTCGATCACCATCAGCGCAGGCCTTGCGCCGGGCTACCCGTTGGGCGAGGCCATTGCCTGGGCACAGAACGTCGCGCGCGAGGAGCTGCCGCAGTACGCGCAGGTGAACTGGAAGGGCGAGTCGCGCGAGTACCAGAGCGCGGGCGGTGCGGTCCTGCTGACCTTCGCCATGGCCCTGCTGGTGGTGTACCTGGTGCTGGCCGCACAGTTCGAGAGCTTCATCCATCCGCTGACGATCATGCTGACGGTACCGCTGGGCGTGCTCGGCGCGCTGGTCGGCCTGTGGTTGAGCGGGGGCACAGTGAACCTGTTCAGCCAGATCGGCATCGTGATGCTGGTCGGCCTGGCGGCGAAGAACGGCATCCTGATCGTCGAGTTCGCCAACCAGCTGCGTGACGACGGCCGCAGCGTGCGCGAGGCCATCATCGAATCATCGATGGTGCGCCTGCGTCCGATCCTGATGACGTCCATCGCCACCGTGGTCGGCGCGATTCCGCTGGTGGTGGCCGGTGGACCGGGTTCGGCGAGCCGTGGCACGATCGGTATCGTGATCATCTTCGGCGTCACCCTGTCCACCTTCCTGTCGCTGTTCGTGGTGCCGGCGTTCTACGCACGTCTGGCCCCGTACACGCGCTCGCCGGAAGCAGTGAAGCGCGAGCTGGAAAAGCAGGAAGCAGCGTCGCCCTCGGTGGGCGGGCATGCCTGACCGTCGCGCCGACGGGGTCGGATCCCTTTCCCCGCAGGAAAGGGCCCCGACCCCAGTGCTGCGCGGCGACGGTTTCCAGCTGCGTCCATGGCGCGGCGGCGACCTCGAATCGCTGCTGCGTCATGCCAACGATGCCGAGGTGTCACGCGGCCTGCGCGACCGCTTCCCCTATCCCTACACACGTGAGGACGGTGAGGCGTTCCTTGCCGGTCGCGTGTTGACCCCGGGCACCCTGGCACTGGCCATCGAGATCGACGGCCAGGCCTGCGGCAGCATCGGTGCCCAGCCGGGCGTGGCCGAGCGTGGGCATACCGCCGAGCTGGGCTACTGGCTTGGCCGGGCGTACTGGGGGCGGGGCATCATGACCCGCGTGGTGGGCGTCTTCGCGCCGTGGGTGATGGACGAACTGCGCCTGTTCAGGCTTCAGGCCACCGTGGTGGACTTCAATCTGGGGTCGGCCCGGGTGCTGGAAAAGAACGGTTTCCACGAAGAGGGTGTGGAGCGCTGCGCCATCTACAAGCGCGGCACCCTGCATGACCTGCGCCGGTTCGCGCGGGTGCGCACCGAGCTGCCCTGAACGGCGCCGGGCATGGCCCGGCGCTACCCCATGACCCGCACGAGCGGTAGCGCCAGGCCATGCCCGGCGAGCGCAGCGGCAGGCCGCAAACAGACACGGCCCCTTGCGGGGCCGTGTCTGCAAGCGTGAGTACCACGCGGTGTCAGCGCAGCACCTGCTCCACCAGCTGCACGTCCGCGCTCTGCAGCGGTTCGGCGGCATTGCGCGACAGCTGCACCTGGTAGGTGCCACCTTCAATCTTCCACTGGCGGGCCTGCGCATCGTAGTGGGCCAGGGTCTTCGGCTCGGCTTCGATACGGATGCGGCGCTGCTCACCCGGCTGCAACTGCACCTTGTCGTAGCCGATCAGCCGGATCGGCGTGCTGCTGCCCGCCGGCAGCTTCAGGTACAGCTGGGCCACGTCGGCACCGGCGCGCTTGCCGGTGTTGCGGATGTCCACGCTGGCGACCAGGCGCGAACCTTCCACGCTCACCTTCAGGTTGTCGTAGGCAAAGGAGGTGTAGGACAGGCCATGGCCGAAGGCGAAGGTCGGAGTCAGGCCCTTGGCGGCCATCCACTTGTAGCCGACGTTGGCGCCTTCGATATCGAAATCGAACACATCACCGAACGGTTTGGCCGGCTTGAAGCCCAGGCCATCGATATGCGGGCGCGGCAGCTGCGACTCGTCCGTCACCCAGGTCACCGGCAGGCGGCCGGACGGATTGGCCTGGCCGGTCAGCAGTGCGGCGATGCCCTCGCCACCGCGGATGCCGGGATACCAAGCCTGCAGCATCGCCGGCACCTGCGCCAGCCACGGCGTGCGCACCGGGCCGTTGGTTTCCAGCACCAGCACGGTCTTCGGGTTGGCCTTGGCCACCGCCGAAATCAGCGCATCCTGATTGTCCGGCAGCTGCATGTCCGGCAGATCCACCGATTCGGCGGCCCACTGCGTGGCGAATACGATGGCGACATCCGCCTGTGCGGCGGCCTTGGCTGCAGCCGCGGCATTGTTGCCGTCCACATACGCGATGGTGGCGTCCGGGCGCGCTGCACGCAGCGCCTCCAGCGGCGAGGACGGATGGAACATCACCGGGCCCGGCCAGGTGGTCGGCATCACGCCCGGCACCGCGTTGGTGCCCTTGGCGGTCACGCCCACCATCGACGAACCGCCACCACCGATCACGCCCTTGTCGGCATGGCCGCCGATGATGACGATGCGCTTCACGCTGTCGGCCAGCGGCAACAGGTTGCCTTCATTGCGCAGCAGTACGCTGCCCTCTTCCACCGTGCGCTGTGCCACGGCAAAACCGGCCTCGGCATCAACCTTCTGGTGCTGTGGCGGGTTGTCGAAGTTGCCGTGCAGGAACATCGTGCGCAGGATGCGCGCCACCATGTCGTTCAGGCGCGCCTGCGGCACCACGCCGCCGTGCACGGCCAGGCGCAGCGGCTCGTCGAAGAACACCGCCGCGTCGAACACTTCACCGGCCGACTGCTGGTCCAGGCCGGCCAGCGCCGCCTTTGAGCCACTGTGCACGCCACCCCAGTCGGACATCACGAAACCAGGGAACTTCCATTCCTGCTTCAGCACCTGGTTCATCAGGTAGCCGTTCTCGCAGCCGTAGGTGCCGTTGATCTTGTTGTATGAGCACATCGCCACGCCCGGGCGGCCGGTCTCCAGCGCGATCTCGAAGGCCAGCAGGTCGGACTCGTGCATGGCCTGTTCGCCGATGCGTACGTCATGGAAGTTGCGGCGGGTCTCCATGTCGTTCAGCGCGAAGTGCTTCATCGAGGAGATCACGTGCTGGCTCTGCACGCCCTGGATCAACGCGCCGACCATCGAGCCTGCCAGCAGCGGATCTTCGCCGGCGTACTCGAAGTTGCGGCCGTTGCGCGGATCGCGCTGCAGGTTGACGCTGCCGGAAAGCAGGATGTTGAAACGCTGCTGCCAGGCCTCGCGGCCCATCGTCGCGCCGCCTGCGAAAGCCACTTCGCGGTTCCAGCTCGATGCGGTGGACGGGCCGGAGGGCATGGCGGTGGCGAAGTCGCCGGGCCGGATTCCGCCGGGGTTGGTCACACCGACGCCGGCGTCGGCCGACTGCTGCGAGGGAATGCCCAGGCGTGGCACGCCCGGCACGAAACCGGCCGAACCGACCGCGCCGTCCGGCAGCGGGCCGCCGTCCTTGCCCAGCCCGAAGTAGCTGTGCAGCATCTGGAATTTCTCATCCTCGGTCATCGCCTTCAGCAGCAGCGCAGCGCGGGCGTCGGCGTTGAGGGTGGTGTCCATCCACGGCGCATCGCCCCCCTTGTCGGCGGCATAGGCCAGGGTCAGCAGGGTCGCGCGCAGGGCGCTGCCCTCAACCTTGAACGGCGCACTGCTGGCGGCCTGGAAGCCATCGCTGAAGTAGCTGGCATCGGCTTCCGGGGCCACCCGCGCCGGATCGAAACCGGCAGCCTTGGCGGAATCGCCAGCAACAGCGCCGAGCAGCACCGCCGGCGCACCCAGCCGCGAACGCGACACCAGGGCCGGCAACTGCAGGGCACCCGCGCCGGCATCGGTGTAGACCGCAACGGTGTGGCGACCGTCATCCAGGCGCAGGTAGTTCAGCCCCGGCTGGTCCGGGCCGGATTCCGCCGCGATCGGCAGCCGGGTCAGCACGGCCTGACCGCGCTGGGTCCGGCCATCGTCCTTCCCGGCGGCGATGAAGCGGTATTCGTAGCCCAGGCCATCAGCCAGCAGCTGCAGCGGATCGACCTGGTCGATGCTGCGCTGCACCTGCCGCACACTCACGGCATCCACCTGCAGGGATCCAAGCTGGGTGGCCAGGGCCGGCATCGCTTCGGCCGGCGGCGCCTGCTCCAGGGTCAACACGGTGAACGCGGCGGGATCGGCCCACGCCGGCGCGATGACGGCGGCGGACACGGCGAGGGACAGGGCAAGCGGCTTTGTAAACGTTTTCATCGACGGGCGTAATTCCGTTGCCAAGGCAATCGGTCCAGGGAAAATGCCGCCGAAGGGTGCAGCGTTCATGCCGTACAGGCGTTGCCGGGCAACACCTCAGGCCGGAGGGCGGACCGGTCTGCGCGCGGGACCCTCCTCCCGGCGTGACAACCTGCCTGCCCGGGCCACGCACGTGGCCCAACCTGTGAAGATTGTGCGAGGGCGTTCATGCCTGTCAACAGGACCTAAGGCACAGGCCAGCCCCTGCACGCCGGTTATCAGTCCATCACCGGCGGTCATCAGTAGGGTGCGCGGCGCTGCCGATAATGGAAGCCCCTGGCCACGGATCACGCCCATGAACGTACATCGCGACTTCGACCATCTCTGGCGCGACCGCTGTGACACCTCCAGCCAACGCAGCCCGCGCGTGCTGATCCGCGTATTCGTCGCTCCCGGCGAACTGGAGCGCAGTGTGGCGTTCTACGAGCAGCTGCAGGGTGTGGTCGCCGATGCCGGGTTTCCGTTTCCCGATGCAGGACTGCGCCTGGCCATGGTCGGTGCCTTCCTGCTGATCGAAGGCAGCGAGACCGCACTGGCACCCTTCACCTCGACCACGGGCACCCTGCTGGTCGACGATGTCCGGCCCTATCACGACAAACTGATCGCTGCCGGAGCCGAGATCATCTTCCCGCTGCAGATCGTCCCGACCGGTGCGGCGTTCAATGCGGTACATCCCGATGGCACCGTGGTCGAGTACGTGCACCACCGCCCGGATCCGCAGGGGCGGTGAGTGCGGGGCACGTTGATCGATGAACCGCGCCCGCTCTTCAGCAACCTGAAACGCGGCGCTCGAATTCATTAGTAATTCTACTCACGAGGCGAGTAGCATGTCCGGTCTCAGCCCTTGATACCGGCCTGTCGATACTCGCTCCATGCCAGCCGTTTCCGACAACTATTGTCGCTCTCAGCCAGCCCCCACGCGTTTCCGGACGGTGGGCTGATGGGTGCGGTCATTGCCCTCGACCGTCTCCTGGACGGTCGCCAGCTATGGCGCGGTCCGGCGCGGCACGGCCTAACCAGCGACCATCTGGCCAGTGGCCACCCCGCCCTGGATGCACGCCTGCCCGGGGGGGGATGGCCGGCCAGCGGGCTGTGCGAGGTGCTGCAGGGCGCGCCGGGTGTAGGCGAACTGGCGCTGGTCTGGCCGGCATTGGCAAAGCTGAGCCGCCGCGAGCGGCCGATCGTGCTGGTCGCGCCGCCTTACCGGCCGCATGCGCCGGCCTGGGCCGCGGCCGGGCTGGATCTGGCGCAGCTGCAGATCATCCAGGCCGGGCCGAAGCAGGCGCTGTGGGCCACCGAACAATGCCTGCGCTCGGCGGCCTGCGCGGCAGTGCTGTGCTGGCCACAGCAGGCCGACGACCGCGCCCTGCGCCGCCTGCAGGTAGCCGCCGACAGTGGCCAGTGCCTGGGCTTCGTGTTCCGCGAGGCGCGTGCAGCCCGCAACCCGTCCCCGGCCAGCCTGCGCCTGCAGCTCGACCACGGCCAGGTCCGGGTCCTGAAGTGCCGTGGCGGATTGCCGCCGGCACAGCCGCTGCCACTGGCCATCGCCCACTGAGGCGGCCGCATGGACTGGGCCTGCCTGTTGTTGCCGCAGCTGGCGCTGGATTGCGTGCTGCGCCTGCAAGCGGATCCGCAGCGGCCACTGGTGCTGCTGCAGGGGCCGGCGCAGCGTCGCGTGCTGCGCGCCGTCAGCCCTGCTGCGCGTGCAGCCGGCCTGCGTCCGGGCATGCTGCTGTCGGCCGCACAGGTACTGGTGCAGGACCTGCAGCTGCATGACTACGATCCGGCCACCGAGCTGCACACCCGCCAGTTGCTGGCCAGCTGGCTGTACGGCTTCAGTTCGCAGGTCAGCCTCGACTTTCCGCACGCACTGGTCCTGGAGATCGGTGCCAGCCGTGCCCTGTTCGGCGATTGGCTGGCGATCGAACGGCGCCTGCGTGATGGCCTGCATGAACTTGGATTCCGTCACCGCCTGGTCGCGGCGCCCAATCCCCATGCCGCACGGGTGCTGGCCAACGTGCATGATGGCCTCGGTATCGATGCAGGACAGTTGCCAGCCCTGTTGGCGCAGCTGCCCTTGCCGCGCAGCGGGTTGCCGGCCGATGCGGTGACCGTGCTTGGCCGCTCCGGGCTGCGTACGCTGGGGGCAGTGTTCGACCTGCCGCGCGAAAGCCTGGCGCGCCGCTTCGCGCCGGACGTGCTGCAGCAGCTGGACGCGCTGCGTGGCCTGCCCACCGCCCCCCTGCGCTACTACCAGCCACCAGACCGTTTCGACGCACGCATCGAATTCGAGTACGAGATCGAATCCAGCCAGGCCCTGCTGTTTCCGCTGCGACGCCTGCTGCTGGATCTGGCGGCCTTCCTGTGCTCGCGCGATGGCGGCGTGCAGCGTTTCGACCTGCATTTCGAACACGACCTGCTGCCTGCCAGCGTGCTGACCATCGGCCTGCTCGCACCCGAGCGCGATGCCGCGCTGCTGTTCGAGATCGCCCGTAACCGCATGGAGGCTTTCCCGCTGCCGGCGGGCAGCCGGGCCCTGCGCCTGCAGGCCGAACAGCTGCCGCCCTTCGTGCCCGCCGCACGCGATCTGTTCGACACCCGCCCGGCACAGGCGATGCCGTGGACCCAGCTGCGCGAGCGCCTGCGTGCACGGCTCGGCGATGACGCCGTGCAGCCCCTTGCCGTGCAGGCCGACCATCGCCCCGAACGCGCCAGTGGCACCCAGGCACCCGCCAGGCCACCGGCGTACTGGCCGCTGCGCCCCGGCTGGTTGCTGGACACACCACAGGTGCTGCGTGACCCGCGGCTGCGCATCGTCACCGGGCCGGAGCGGATCGAATCAGGCTGGTGGGACCAGGCCGATGCGCGCCGTGACTACTACGTGGTGGAAACCGCACACGGCCAGCGCGGCTGGGCCTTCCGCGAGCGCAATGATCCACATGCACCGTGGATGCTGCACGGCTGGTTCGGCTGAACCACCATGCACGATGAGCTGCCCGGCTATGCCGAACTGCACTGCCTGTCGGCCTTCAGCTTCCAGCGCGGTGCCTCCACCGCCGAGGAACTGTTCGCACGTGCCCGCGGCCAGGGCTACCGCGCGCTGGCGATCACTGACGAGTGTTCGCTGGCTGGCATCGTGCGCGCCTGGCAGGCAGCGAAGACACAGAGCGTGGCGCTCATCGTCGGTGCCGAGTTCCAGGTCGAAGAGGGACCGAAGCTGGCGCTGCTGTGCACCGACCAGGCTGCCTACGCCGGGTTGTGCCAGTTGATCACCACCTGCCGGCGGCGGGCCGGCAAGGGCGAGTACCGCTGCCTGCGCGATGACCTGTCCGGCCTGCCCGACGGCCTGTTGTGCCTGTGGCTGGACCGGCAGCCCGCCGCCACCGATCTGCCACTGCTGCGCGCAGCCTTCAAGGACCGCCTGTGGCTGGCGGTGGAACTGCATCATGAGCACGACGACGCGCGCCGCCTGCAGCAGCTGCAGGCGTTCGGCGAACGCCACGGCCTGCCGCTGGTCGCCAGCGGCGATGTGCACATGCATGTGCGCCGCCGCCGCGCGCTGCAGGACACGCTGACCGCGATCCGTCACCGCTGCAGCGTGGCCGAAGCCGGCTGGCGCCTGTTCCCCAATGGCGAACGCCATCTGCGCCCGCGCACCGCGCTGGCCCGGTTGTACCCCCCTGAACTGCTGGCCGAGACCGTGCGCATCGCCGAGCGCTGCCACTTCACCCTGGACCAGTTGAAGTACACCTACCCGCGTGAACTGGTGCCGGAAGGTCATGACCCGGACAGCTGGTTGCGCGAGCTGGTGGAAGAAAAGATTCCCTGGCGCTGGCCGGAGGGCATCCAGGAACCACAGCGCAGGCAGATCGAGCACGAGCTGGCATTGATCAGGAAGAAGAACTATGCCTCCTACTTCCTCACCGTGCACGACATCGTGCGCTTCGCCCGCAGCCAGGACATCCTCTGCCAGGGCCGCGGCTCGGCCGCCAATTCAACGGTGTGCTTCGTACTGGGCGTGACCGAGATCGACCCCGCGCGCAGCAATCTGCTGTTCGAGCGCTTCATCTCCGCCGAGCGGAATGAACCACCGGATATCGATATCGATTTCGAGCATGAACGGCGCGAGGAAGTCCTGCAGTACGTGTTCAAGCGCTATGGCCGCGAACGCGCCGCGTTGACGGCGGTGGCGATCAGCTATCGCGGCCGCAGTGCGATCCGTGATGTCGCCCGCGCGCTGGGACTGCCGATGGACCAGGTCAATGAACTGGGCGCGGCGATGGACCATTGGGGTGGCAACATTCCGCTACCGGAAACCCTGCGCGAGCGCGGCTTCGACCCGGAGACGCCGCTGATGCGGCGACTGCTGTCATTGACCGCCGAGCTGATCGACTTCCCGCGCCACCTGTCGCAGCATCCGGGCGGTTTCGTGATTTCCGAACACCCGCTGTCGACGCTGGTGCCGGTGGAGAACGCAGCGATGGCCGACCGCACCGTCATCCAGTGGGACAAGGACGATCTGGATGCCACAGGCCTGATGAAGGTCGACTGCCTGGCGCTGGGCATGCTCACCGCCATCCGCAAATGCCTGGCAATGCTGAAGCAGCATGGCCTGCACGAAGGACGCATGGATGCGATCCCGCCCAAGGATGCGAAGACCTTCGACATGATCTGCGCCGCCGACACCATCGGCGTGTTCCAGATCGAATCGCGCGCGCAGATGGCGATGCTGCCGCGCATGCAGCCGCGCACGTTCTATGACCTGGTGATCGAAGTCGCGATCGTGCGACCCGGTCCGATCCAGGGCGACATGGTGCATCCCTATCTGGAGCGGCGGCGGATCCTGCGCGAGCACGGCCCTGATGCACTGAACGATCCACACAATCCGCTCTACCCACCGCGGCTGGAACGCGTGTTCGCACGTACGCTGGGCGTGCCATTGTTCCAGGAACAGGTGATGCAGCTGGCGGTGGATGCGGCCGGTTATACCCCGGGCGAGGCCGATGCCCTGCGCCGTTCGATGGCGGCCTGGAAGCGCCGCGGCGGGCTGGAGCCGCATCGCGAGAAGCTGTTGGCCGGCATGCTGGAGAACGGCTTCAGTCGCGAATACGGCGAGCACCTGTTCGAGCAGATCAAGGGCTTCGGCGATTACGGCTTCCCGGAAAGCCACGCCGCCAGCTTCGCCCTGCTGACCTATAACAGCTGCTGGCTGAAGTGCCATCATCCGGCCGCGTTCACCGCCAGCCTGATCAACAGCCAGCCACTGGGGTTCTACAGCCCCGACCAGCTGCTGCAGGATGCGCGCCGGCACGGCATCATCGTGCTGCCGGTGGACGTGCGCCACAGCGACTGGGACTGCACGCTGGATTTCAGCAGGGGTCCCGCGGCGATCCGGCTGGGCCTGCGCCTGGTCGATGGCTGCAACGAACAGGTGGCACAGGCCATCATGCGCGAACGCGCGCGACGGCCATTCGACGATGTCGGCGATCTGTGCCAGCGCACCGTCCTGGACCGGCGCCATCAGGGCCTGCTGGCCGATGCCGGCGCGCTGCGCGGCCTCAGCGGGCATCGTCATCGTGCGCGCTGGGATGTCTCCGGCGTGGAAAACCGCCTGCCGCTGTTCGATCAGGCCCGCACCACCGCTGAATCACGCGTGCCATTGCCGTTGCCCAGTGCGTGGGAAGACATGCAGGCCGACTACCGCAGCATCGGCACTACCCTGGGTCGCCATCCCATGTCATTCCTGCGCATGCAGCTGCGCAGCCGCGGCTGCCTCGACGCCGCACAACTGGCCGGCCACGGCCATGGCCGCCGCGTACGCATCGCCGGGCTGGTACGCATGCGCCAGCGTCCCCAGACCGCCAGCGGCGTCACCTTCCTTACCCTGGAAGATGAAACCGGCATGGTCAATGCCGTGGTCTGGCGGCACCTGGCCGACCGGCAGCACCGTGTACTGGTCGATACCCAGTTGATGCAGATCGACGGCCGCCTGGAGCGTGTCGATGGCGTGCAGCATGTGATCGTGCAACGCATGCACTGCCTGGATGAACTGCTGCAGGGCCTGCGCAGCCGAAGCCGCGACTTCCACTGAGGACACACCGCGTCACACAGCGAACTGGTCATGAGCGGCCCGCTTCCGTTATCGTCGGCACATCCATGGAAGGACGATCCGATGCCCCGCGCACTCACGCTGACCACGCTGCTGGTCTCCACCCTCGCCCTGCTCGTTTCCGGCTGGACTGCCTGGAGCCTGCATCGCAGCCAATCGCCGCAGCGGGTGATCGAAGCCCGGGGCCTGGTCATCCACGATGGCGCCGGTCAGGCGCGGGTGATCCTGGGCGCCCCGGTGCCCGACCCGCGCAGTCGCGGCCAGGTGCAGGGAACACGTGCCAGCGCCCTGTCCGGCCTGGTTCTGCTGGGTCCGGACGGCTCCGAACGCGGCGGCTACGGCACGACCGACCACGGTGGCGAAGCCCTGCTGACGCTTGACGATGCAGCCGGCACCACCGAAGTGTTCAAGGTGGTCGCCAACCCCGACCGCGGCGCCAGCCTGATGGTCAAACACCAGAACAACACCGGCGCGATGCTCACCTCCTGGCAGGGCAAGCCGGAGTTGATGTTCGTGGATGACAGCGGGCAGTCCTACTACGTGCGCCCCGGCGTCAGTGCCGCGCCCTGAAGGACGCGGGTTCATCATCCCAGCACGGTCGCCAGGTCATCGGCCAGCTGTCGCTGCTGCGGTGTTCCCAGCGCCGCACAGGTGATGCGCAGGCCATGGCCGGGGGCGGAAACCGCGAACACTTCGCCGGCACGCACATGCCAGCCGCGGGCGGCCAGCGCCAGTACCTGCGGGCGGCTGTCATCCGGCAGCGGCAACCAAAGGTTCAACCCCTCCATCGGCACGGCCTGCTGAACGCCCCGCGCCTGCAGCAGCATCTGCAGCGACTGCAACCGCTGCTGGTAACGCACGCCGGCCGAAGCGATCTTCGCCCGCTGCGGGGCTGATTCCAGCACCGAGACCGCCGCGTCCTGCAGCAGGTGGCTGACCCAGCCGGTTCCCGCTGCCAGCCGCAGGCGCAGCCGTACTGCGGTTTCTTCATCGCAGGCCAGCCATGCCAGGCGCAGATCCGGGCCCAACGGCTTGGACAGCGAGCGCAGCAGTGCCCAGCGCCGGCCATCGACGGGCAGCACCGAGTGGTAGGCCTGCTGCGAGAGCAACGCGTAATGATCGTCGATCAGCACCGCCACCTGCGGGTAGCCGGCCAGCAGCTGGCGCAGTGCCCGCGCCCGCTTCGCATCCAGGCTGGCGCCGGTAGGATTGTGTGCGCGCGGCGTCAGCAGTACCGCGCGTGCGCCAGCCTCCAGCGCCCGCCGCAGCGACGCCACCTGCATCCCATGCGTGTCCACCGCCACGGACAGCGGCGTGTGGCCAGCGGCATTGAGCACGTTGAGGCTGCCAAGGAAGCAGGGATCCTCTACAGCGATGCGGTCGCCGGGCAGCAGCCAGGCAGCCAGCAGGCGTTCGATGCCATCGACGGCACCGTGGCTCAGCTCCAGGGCGTAGCCCTGCGGACAATCGGCATCCAGCGACGCACGTGCCAACCGCTGCATGCGCGGGTCGACCGTACCCACGCCATACAGCCGAGGTGGCGCCGGTGCCAGGCGCAGGCTCGGCAACAGCCGTGGGTCCGGATTGCCACCTGCCAGATCGTGCAGCGCCAGCCCCGGCGGACTGCCTTCGCGCGCGACGGGGGCCGGCACGCCACGCACCGTGGTACCGCGCCGCCCCCCCGTACTGGCCAGGCCCGCCGCGTCCAGCCGCTTGTACGCGGCCGCCACGGTGTTGCGGTTGACGCCCAGCCGCTCGGCCAGCTCGCGTACCGGCGGCAGCACGCTGCCGGCGGTCAGCCGCCCGTCGCCGATGCCCTCGCGGATGCTGTCGAAGATCGATTCGGCACTGTGCCCGGTGATTTTCATTTTGTCCTATGCCAAAATAAATCTTGTCCTGTGCCAGTGTATCCCACCCTGGCCATCCTGCATTGGAGGTGCACGCATGCCCCTTGCCGCCGCCGACTGGCCTGTCGCCCAGTCCGTCGAACAGATCGCCCGCAACCTGCTCACAGTGCGCCAGCGCATCGCGCGTGCCTGTGCCCGCGCGGGCCGCGACCCGCAGAGCGTGCGCCTGCTGCCGGTCAGCAAGACCGTGGATGAGGCGCGCATCCGCATGGCCGTGGCTGCCGGCTGCCATGAGCTGGGTGAGAACAAGGTGCAGGAGGCACAGCGCAAGGCCGAGTCGATGGCCGACCTTGGCGTGCACTGGTCGGTGATCGGCCACCTGCAGACCAACAAGGCCCGCCATGTGGCGCGCTTCGCCAGTGAATTCCAGGCGCTGGACAGCCTGCGCGTGGCCGAAGCGCTGCAGCAGCGCCTGCTGCTGGAGGACCGCACTCTGGACGTGTTCGTACAGGTCAACACCTCCGCCGAACCCAGCAAGTACGGCCTGGAGCCCGGCGCCGTCGAGGCTTTCGTGCAGCAGCTGCCCATGTTCGACCGCCTGCGCGTACGCGGACTGATGACCCTGGCCATCTTCACTCCGGAGGTGGAACGCGTACGCGCCTGCTTCGTCCGCCTGCGCACGCTGCGCGACCAGCTGCAGCGCAGCGCGCCGACCGGCATCGACCTGTCGCAGCTGTCGATGGGCATGTCCGGCGACTTCGAGGTCGCCATCGAGGAGGGCGCCACCGTGGTCCGCGTCGGCCAGGCCATCTTCGGAGCACGCGCGACACCGGACAGCGCCTACTGGCCCACCCGTGGAGGGGCCGCATGAAGCACGCAGTCGTCCTGCAACACATCGCCTTCGAAGACCTCGGCACGCTGCAGCCGCTGCTGTTGGCCCAGGGCTGGCAGCTGCACGTGTTGCAGGCCGGCATCGATGCGCTTGACGCGGCCGAAGCGGCTGATCTGCTGGTCGTACTGGGAGGCCCGGTCAGCGTCAACGATGGCCTGCTCTACCCCTTCCTGGCTGACAGCATCGCGCTGCTGCAACGGCGCCTGCACCTGCAGCGGCCGACCCTCGGCATCTGCCTGGGTGCGCAGCTGATGGCACGTGCGCTGGGGGCGGAGGTGGCGCCCAGCGGAGGCAAGGAAATCGGATTCGCGCCACTGCTGCTGACCGACGAGGGCCAGCGTTCTCCCCTGCTGGCATTGCAGGGCATTCCTGTGCTGCATTGGCATGGCGAAGCCTTCGAACTCCCGGACGGTGCGCACCGTCTTGCCAGCACACCCGCCTGCCGCCACCAGGCCTTTTCCATCGGGAAGCATGCACTGGCCCTGCAGTGCCACCCGGAACTGGACGCGCGGCAGTTCGAACGCTGGCTGATCGGCCACGCGCTCGAGCTGGCCCAGGCGGGCATCGACCCGAACGATCTTCGCGCGCAGGCACGCCGCTATGGCGCCCCGCTGGCCGCAGCCGCGACTGCGATGTTCAACCACTGGCTGCAGGAACTACCGGAGAACGCACGATGAACTACCGCCTGCTGGTCCACCGTCACGGCGCCTACTGGGGTCATTTCGACTGCCAAGGGGCCGATGCGCTGCAACGCCTGGAGACCATCGCCGCGCACCTGCCCAACGCAGCGGGATTCCAGCTGCAACGCCAGAAGGGCATTGGCGAAGAACGCATCCTGTCCAGCAGCGCCGAAGGCCTGCGTGTGCTCGCTGCACAGATCCAGTACCGCGACCTCTGACGCAGAGCGCGCTGCCGGCCCGCTCGCCTTCGATGCGCCGGCACCATGGATGCAAATGATTCTCTTTTACTGTAAGGTGCAGGCGCTGCCCTTGCCGCCGCGGGCTGTTCCCTTTCCCAGTTGTAGCCCGCCCCGTGTCCACGCCTGTCGAACCGACGGATGTCGCGCATCTGTGCGCCGCCCATTACCGGCCGCTGCACGCCCACGTCCGCCGCAAACTCCCGCAACGCAGCGATGCCGATGACGTCGTCCAGGAGACCTGGCTGCGTGTCGTCAAGGTCGCCGCCAGTGGCCTGCTCAGCAATGGCCGCGCCTACCTGTACCGCGTCGCCCACAACCTGATCGCCGACCATTACCGGCAACGCCAGCGCCGCCGGGAAGACCCGCTGGACGAAGCATCTCTGACCACCCTCGCCGATCCGGCGCCCCTGCCGGAACAACGCCTGCTCGATCTCGAACAACTGCGTCACCTGGACGCGATCATCGCCGCCCTGCCGCCGCGCTCGCGGCAGGTGTTCCTGCTGGCCCGGGTCGAACAGATGGCCTTGGCCGAAATCGGTCGCCAGCTCGGCATCAGCCGGCAGACCGTGCATGGACACCTGCTGCGCGCGCTGGTCGCGCTGCAACAGGTGCCCGGCCCATGAGCCAGGACACGATCGCACGCGAAGCCGCACGCTGGTGGCTCGACGGCCATGACGGTACGCGCGACGAGCGCGCGTTCGCCCACTGGTATCAGGCAGACCCGCGCCATGCAGCACAGTACCTGCACCTGCAGCAGCTGTGGCAGGCCGGTGCCGGCCTGCCCAGCCTGCAACGCCAGCAGCAGCGTCACCGCCGGCGCGCCCTGCGCGAGGCGGGCATCGGCGCCCTGCTGCTGTGCGTGCTGGGCCTGTCGCTCCGCCAGGACGCACCGCCGCCAGAACTGGTGCTGCGCACCACCGTCGGCGAGATCCGCGAGACACCCTTGCAGGACGGTTCGCGCGTCGTGCTGTCTCCGGGCAGCGAGGTGCGCGTCCGCATCGACGGGCAGCGCCGGCAGTTGCAGCTCAAGAAGGGACAGGCCTGGTTCCAGGTTGCCGCCGATGCCGACCGGCCGTTCCAGGTGCGCACGCCGCATGGCAGGGTCACCGCGCTGGGCACCGCATTCGATGTCGCCGTGCAGAACGGCAGCAGCGTGGTGACCGTCACCGAACACCAGGTGCGGGTGGACAGCGGCAGCGGCAGCGGAGAGGCAAGCCAGGGCGAACAACTGCGCTTCGATGGCCAGACACCCGGCACCCCGTCGGCCGCACCGGCAGGCGTGCTCGCCTGGCGCGAGCGGCGCCTGCACTGGGTATCGGCACCATTGGAGGATGTCGCCCGGGGGCTGGACCGCTGGGACGGTGGGCACACCTGGATCATGGGCGCGCGCCTGCGCCAGCAGCGGGTCACCGTGCTGGGCAATGCCACCGGCGCCACCGGCACCCGCGACCAGCTCGCCCGGCAATTGCAGGTCCGCGTGCTGCGCATCGGTCCCGGACTGCAGCTGTGGCTGTCATCAACGCACGGCACCGGCCATGCACCCTGACATCGTCCCTGCCCGTGCGTCTTCCCAGGCTGACGACGCTCTGCGTCACTCCCTGGAGACCTCGATGCTGTCCCACCGCCCCCTTATCCTGGCCTTGTCGCTGGCCTGCGCCAGCCCGGTTCCATTTCTGTCCGGCCATGCCCAGGCACAGACCGCAACCCGCCACTACGACCTGCCTGCACAGCCGCTGGCCGGCGCACTGGATGCCTACAGCCGGCTCACCGGCATCGATCTGGTGATCGGTGGCGCGCTGCCCCAGCGCCAGATGGCGCCCGCCCTGCGCGGCAACTTCGACGACAGGCAGGCGCTGTCACAATTGTTGGCCGGCACCGGCCTGCGGCCCCGCTTCATCGATGCACGGCGTGCCACCCTCGAGCCGGCGCCTGCCGAGTCCAGCGATGGCAGCCGCCGCACCGGTCCGTTGCGCGTGCAGGGCACTCCTGCACAGGGCCATGCGCCCGGCACCGGCGCCAGCCAGTACGTCCCCGCCACCCGCGATGGCTTCGCGCCAGCCGTTGGCAGTGAACGCGTGGCGATGGCCGAACGCCAGGAGGGCAACAGCCTGCTGCGCTCGATGCCCGGCACGCACAGCTTCCACTCGCGCAGCCAGCCCGGCCTCCAGGTCAACATCCGTGGCATGACCGGCGCCGGCCGCGTCAACACGATGATCGACGGTGTCACCCAGACCTTCCGCAACAACGCCGGGCACGGCTCCGGGGGCCCGTTCGCCTATGTCGATCCATTCCTGCTGGCCGGGGTGGATGTGCAGCGCGGTGCCGTCGCTGGCGGCGATGGCGCTGGCACCCTGGCCGGTACCGCCAACTTCCGCACGCTGGATATCGATGACCTGCTGGGTGAGAGCCGCGACTGGGGCCTGCGCGCCGGCTACCGGCACGGCGACAACGGCTATGGCAGTGGCCGCACCTTCGCCGGCGCCTGGCGCCACAGCGAGGAAGGCGGTGACCGTCAGTTCGGCCTGCTTGCGGCGGCCAGCAGCAGCCGCAGCAGCGAGTACGCGACCGCCAACGGGCAGAAGAACAGCGCCGACCCGGGCAGCCAGCACCCCAGAAGCTGGCTGCTCAAGGCCCGCCTGCAACCCAGTGAGCTGCACCGGCTGGACCTGAGCCACATGCGCTACGAGAACGACTTCTATCACAACTACCCGTGGCAGATCTCGGCACGCAACCAGCGCGCCAGCTATCACTACACGCCCTACACGCCCTGGATCGATCTGCGCGCCAGCTTCGCCGCCAACAAGACGCGGCTGTTCTATCCGCCGGTGGAAGTGTCCAGCTACATCGGCCGGCGTACCCACAGCAGCCTGAGCAGCTGGAACATCGACAACACCAGCCGCCTCGAGATCGGCTCGCTGCAGGCACGCTGGAACACAGGCCTCAAGCACCAGTCGGACATTTTCGTTGCTGATACGCCCACCCTGCGCGGCGCCAACCCGCAGGGGCGCAGCCAGCTGGACAGCGTGTTCAGTACGCTCGAACTGCAGTACGGCATCTACGCACTGACCACCGGGCTGCGCCAGGATCGCTACGGCATCCGCGGGCACATCCCGGCCTGTTCGGATGTGCCGGGCCAGTGCACCCGGATCAACGGCGGGGGCATCGACATCCGCCGCCGCCAACATGCACTCAGTCCCAGCCTCTCGGTTTCGTTGCAGGCAACCGACTGGCTGCAGCTGTACGCCGAGGCCTCGCGGACATCGCGGCCCCCACGCGTGCAGGAGATGTTCTTCGAGAAGATTCCGCTGGAAGGCATGAGCGATGCCGATGGCGTAGGCGCCAATCCATTCCTGCGTCGCGAACGCTCGCGCAACCTGCAGTTCGGCGCCAATCTCAGCACCGACTCGCTGCTGCGCGACGGCGACCTGGCCCAGTTGCGGGTAACTCGCTTCGACAACCGCATTCGCGACTACATCAAGCCGCAGTACCTGCTGATCGTGCATCCACCGGAAATCGAGCCCGTCGTGGTACCGATCGACAGCGACCCGCAGCTTTCGGCCTGGACCGATGCGCTGGATGTGGACGACTTCAGCGTCACCACCCGCTGGATGAACGACCCGGGCGTGGTGCGCATGCGTGGCATCGAGCTGGAGGCCCACTACGCCAGCGAGCACTATCACGCGACGCTGAGCTGGACACGATCACACACCAGCGCGCCCACCATCGAGTTCGTCAACCTGGAAGACATCACCACGCTTCCCGACCGCTACTGGACGCTGGACGTCGGCGGTCGCTGGTGGCAGCAGCGCGTGCAGGCCGGCGTGCGCGCCGAATACTCCGGCCCCACTGAGGAAGGCTACGACTTCTTCCAGACCCGCAAGACCCGCGGCACGGGTGTGCTGCTGGACTTCTACGCCAGCTTCAAGCCACAGGCCAGCACCACCGTATGGCTGAACATCGAAAACCTGCAAAACAAAGCCTATGACAACAATGCCTCGATCGACAGCATCTTCAGCCCGATCCTGGACCGCGGCAACGGCCGCGGCCGCACCGTCTCGATGGGCGTCAACGTGGCGTTCTAGCCGACGCTGGTTGCCGCTGTGCCTGCTTGCCGTGCTGGCGACCGGGCAGGCCCAGTCGATGCCCGGCACGGTGATCGACCTGGCCAGCGGCCGGCCGTTGCAGGAAGCGGCGTTCGTGCAGCGCGTCGCCGCCGCCCGGCACCTGCTGCTGGGGGAACGCCATGACGTCGCCGCCGACCATGCCGCCGAACGCTGGCTGTTGCAGGCCCTGCACCAGCAGCGACCACAGGGTGCGCTGGTCCTGGAGATGATCGGCAGTGAACGCCAGCCCCGCCTGCAGCGCGTGCAGCGCTGGCTGGACAAGGGCAACCGTGCCGACGGGCAACACCTGCAGGAACTGCTGGGCTGGGACCCCCGTTGGCCGTGGTCGGCCTATGGCGGACTGGTGCAGGATGCCGCCGCTGCAGGCATCGCCCTGCACGGTGGCAACCTCTCGCGTGCGGAGGTCGACGCGCTGCTCGCTTCGTCGGCACCGGCGCGCTTCCCGGTGCCTGGCGCACGCCACCGCCTGTCGAACGTAGTGCTGGCCCAGCACGCCGACGCCGCACCGCTGCTGGAAGGCATGCTGGCCGTTCAGCAGGCCCGCGATTCGCGTATGGCGCAGGTACTGGCGGCCGCACAGACACCCGCGCTGCTGGTTGCCGGCCGCTGGCATGTGCTGCGCGGCACCGGCGTACCGGGCTATCTGCCCGCATCCGCGCCTGCGCTGGTGGTCGCTCTGGCATCGGCGGAAGAAGCCATCGACGCCAGCGACGCCGACCTGCTGTGGGTGATCGCAGATGAGTGAACGCAGGCAACACTGGCAGGCAATGGCGATCACCGTCGGGATCCACCTGCTGCCGCTGCTGCTGCTCGTGCACTGGGTGGCAGCCCCGCCTACGCTGCCGCCGCCAGAGCAGGATGTGCGCATCAGCCTGCGCCTGCTTGCGCCGGCTGCACCGCCACAGCCTGTGGAGGAACGCCAGGCCGAACAGCCCAGCCAGGCGCAACAGGCGCGCGCCGCGCAGCCACGGAAATCGCCGCCGCCACCCGCGCCGACCCACGCGCGTGAAGGCGAACTGGCCGCCAGCGAGATCGCCGGCGCCGGCCGGCAACCCACGCAGGTCGCCCCACCTGCGGCCGCGGCCGATGCCCGTCCCGCACCGGCATCGATCACGGCCGCGCCGCCTGCTCCGGACGCCCCACCCGCGGACGTCCAGGCCGGCGCTGCCAGCGACCAGTGGGAAGCGCGGCTGATGGCACGACTGGAGCGATACCGCTACTACCCCTCCAGCGCTAGATCGCGGCGCCAGCAGGGCACCAGCTGGGTCCGCGCCAGCATCGACCGCGACGGACGCCTTCTGGCGCTGCGCCTGGAGCAGTCCAGCGGCCAGTCCCTGCTCGATGACGCGGCGCTGCAGACCTTCCGCCGCGCACAGCCGCTGCCACGCATTCCCAACGAAATGAAGGCACCGCAGGAACTGGTGGTGCCCGTGGAGTACTACCTGCGCTAGACGGTCCGCGCCTCCGCTACGATCTCGGCCAACCACTGCCAGATGCGGCAACCGGATCAACGCGACGGTGCACCGGGCCCCCTCCTTGGCAGTCCTCCGCACCGCGACGCGTGCGGAGGACCACGGAGTGGCTCAGGCCTTCAGCACTTCCACCTTGTACGAAACGGTCTCGCCGTCGTGCTCGATGATCAGTCCGTGCACGTCCGACTCGAAGCCCGGGAAGCGCGCATTCTGCTCGCGTGCGATGCGCAGCGACTCGATGATGGGCTCATCGCTGGCACCGAAGCGCTCGCCCGGCATGATGGTGGGAATGCCGGGCGGGTACGGCACCAGCATGGTCGCCGCGATGCGGCCACTGAGCTGTTCGATGTCCACCCGTTCGATTTCCCCCTTCACCAGATGGTTGTAGGCATCGGCCGGGGTCATCACCGGCGTCGGCAGGTCCACGTACATCTCGCGCATTACCCGGGCCACTGCGAACTCCTGGTTGAAGGCGTGCAGCGCATCGCAGAGGTCGCGCAGTCCCCAGCCAGCGTAGGCAACGGGATAGTCCGCCGCCAGCGTCGGCAGCGCCTGGCTCAGGGGGGCGTTGCGGTCATACAGCTCCTTGAACGCCATCAGCTCGGTGACCAGCGTGCTCCACTTGCCCTTGGTGATCCCCATCGAGAACAGGAACAGCACCGAGTAGAGGTTGGTCTTCTCCACAGTGATGCCACGACCCCACAGGAACTTGCTCAGCACCGCCGCTGGAATGCCCAGCCGGCCCATTCCACCATCCATCGACAGGCCAGGGGTCAGCAGGGTCACCTTGATGGGATCGATCAGCACATAGTCGTCCACCAGATTCTCGAAACCATGCCAGTGCCCATCCGGCTGCAGGTACCACTCCTCCCGCTTGGCCACCATCGGCGCCGGCGTGTCGCCCTTGTCAAGGCTGCGCTCGACCTTGGTCGGCTGCCATACGCTGAACCACCAATCATCACGGCCGAGATCGTCGCGCACATGCAGCATGGCGCGCCGGAATGCGATCGCCTCGTCGTGCATCTCCTGCACCAGCGAGCGACCGGCCTCGCCCTCCATCATCTTCGACGCGACATCACAGGCAGCGATCACGCCGTAATGCGGGCTGGTGGAGGTGTGCATCATGAATGATTCGTTGAAACGCTCCGCATCCAGATTGCGCTGTGCCGAGTTGCGCACATGGATCATCGAGGCCTGCGAGAACGCGGCAAGCAGCTTATGGGTGGAGTGCGTGGTGAAGATGATCGCATCCTGCTCGCGCGGCTTGCCCTTGGCCATGCCGTAGTGGTTCTCGTAGAAGGGATGGAATGCCGCGTAGGCATACCAGGCCTCATCGAAGTGCAGAAAGTCCACCGCACTGCCGATCTCGTCGGCGATCTTCTCGGCGTTGTAGCACAGGCCATCGTAGGTGGAGTTGGTGACCACGGCGATACGCGGCTTGGAGCCCGCCGTGTATGCCTTGCTCGCCAGCGGGTTCGCGGCGATGCGCTGCTGCAGCGATTCCGGAGTGAACTGGTCCAGGCTGATCGGGCCGATGATGCCGTGCGCGTTGCGGCTGGGCGTGAAGTACACGGGTACCGCGCCCGTCATGATCAGCGCATGCAGGAGCGACTTGTGGCAGTTGCGGTCGACGAACACCACATCGCCCCGCGCCACCGTGCCGTGCCATACGATCTTGTTGGCCGTGGAGGTGCCATTGGTCACGAAGAACGTATGGTCGGCGCCGAAGTTGCGGGCCGCTTCGTTCTCGGCGTCCTTGATCGGCCCGGTGTGGTCCAGCAGCGATCCCAGCTCCGGCACCGAGATCGAAAGATCGCTGCGCAGCGTGTTCTCGCCATAGAACTGGTGGAATGCACGGCCAACCGGCGATTTGGTGAAGGCCACGCCACCGGCGTGGCCGGGCGTATGCCAGGAGTAGTTCGACTCGGCGGCATGATGGATCAGTGCCTTGAAGAACGGCGGCAGCAGGTGCTGCATGTAGTCTTCAGCGGCCCGCATCACCTGCCGGGAGATGAAGTTCTTGGTGTCCTCGAACAGGAAGATAAAGCCGTGGATGTACTTGAGCAGCTTGCTCGGTACCTTCTCGATGGTGCGGCGTTCGCCGTACAGGAAGACCGGCAGGTTCGCGCGGCGCGCGCTCTGCTCGCGCAGGAACGCGGTCAGGCGCTGGAACTCGCCATCGACTTCTTCGCTTCCATCGATCGATATCAGCACGGCTGACGCCGCAACATAGGTGCGTGCTCCTGCACGGGCATCATCCAGGTTCAACCCGCACAGCACGCGCTGGTCGTTGCTGCGCAGCTCTTCCACCAGAGCGCGGATCAGGATGCCGCCGATGCGTGGTGAGTCGTAATCACCGTCGATGACTATGATCGGATAGTCCAATGACTTGAAATACACGTTGTTTCTCCTTGTCCGAATCAGGAATGCTGCGCGCCGGCAGAAATCGCCGCCGCCTCGCGGGCACGCTGCCGCTGCTGGCGGCGCTCCTCGCTGAAGAAGGGATAGAACACGGTGATGAACAGGACGAACAGGAAGGCGTACTGCACGATCGTTCCCGACGAGCCATAGATCGCCCACAGGCAGTACACGACGGTGAGGCTGGTCAAGGTCCAGAACGCGCCGGTATGCACCAGGGTGTGCGAGCGTTCGACCACGAAGTAGCAGGCCACGCAGGAATAGATGTAGGGCAGCAGGGTCAGCACCACCGCGGCCGAGGTGATCACATCGAACTGCGCGGATGCCGTTTCCGAGGTGGAAGTGACCAGCACGGCCAGCGTCATCAGCACCGCCACGATCAGCACGCCCTTGACCGGCACGTCATCCTTGTTGGTTTTGCTGAAGATGCTCGGGAACAGGCCATCATCCGATGCGGCCTTCGCGCTCTGTGCGGTCAGCAGGATCCAGCCACCGAGCGAGCCGGCCGCACCGATGAACGCGCACAGGCTGACCAGCGCACCGCCCCACCCCCCCACGGCCTTGGCCGCCGCCAAGGCGAACGGCGCGTCCGAAGTCTGCAGTTCACCGTTGGGGACCATGCCCATGATCACCGACGAACTGGCGATGTAGGCGATGGCCGCAAGGAACACGCCGGCCAGCGTAGCGCGCGCGACATTCTTCTCCGGGTTCTCGACCACGCCGGCGGTCACCGACGCCGACTCCACGCCGATGAACGCCCACAGCGTCAGTGCGGCTGCACTGGAGATCGCACCGAAGTTGGATTCACCGGAGACGTTGTAGGCCCCTTTGAAGATGTCGGCATCGAAGAAGAACCAGCCGAAGATGGCGATGCCCAGGATCGGCACCAGCGCGAAGCTGGTGGTGACGGTTTGCACGCGGCTGACGAAGGCCGGACCGATCACGTTGGCGAAACTCAGCGCCCACACCAGCACCAGGACCGCGATGCAGCGCACCAGCGGCTCGGACAGGATCGGGAAGAAGTAGCTGAAGTAACCCACCGCCGCGATCGGGATGGCGACATTGCCGATCCAGTTGGCGAACCAGTAGATGGTATTGGTCTGGAAGCCCATGTAGGGGCCGAACCAGTCGCGCGCATAGGCATAGGGGCCGCCGGCCTTCGGGGCCAGCTTGCCCAGTTTGGCGAACACGAACGCCAACAGCAGCGCACCCGCCGTGGTGATCAGCCAGCCCCAGATCGAGGCGGTACCGATCTTGGCCAGGCTGGAGGGTAACAGGAATACGCCTGAGCCCATCATGTTGCCCGCGACGAGGAAGGTGGCTCCCACCACACCGATCTTCTTTGCTTCTGCCATGACAATCTCCTGTACCGGCATCAGCCCGGTTGCGCCGGGCATGGGGGTTGGCTGCGCTGGCGTGCTGCCGCTGGCGCCTATTTGATGAAGTTGTACTGCAGGCTGCCCTGCACTCTTACTGTGTCGCCGCGTGCACCGTCCTGCTGCTGCAGGCGGCCGTAAAGCAGCTCCATGCCCATCGTCCACGAGGGCGCGGGGCTCCAGATCAGGTTGAAGACGCCGTAACGGCTTTGCCGGAACGCGTCACTGGCAAGAGCGGCATTCCGCTCCAGCGTGAGCTGTCCGAAAATCAGATTCGAGCGCCACAGATCGGACCAGTAATGGGTGTAACCGACGAAGCCGCCGTGCAGATCCAGTGCCTCCAAGCGACCGTCCGCATCCACCACGGCATCCAGGCCGGAGCCGGTCAGATCAGCGGTGTAGCGGCTCAGGCCGCGGCCGCCCAGCACGCCGAACAGCAGCAGGTCGCGCGCGCCCACGGAAGCAGAACCGCTGAGCTGCAGGCCGCCGGCGATGCGCCGGTCGCGCTGGTCCTGGCCGTCATAGGCCAGACTGCGGGCCACCGCACCCATCTGCAGGTGGCCCCAATCGCGCTCCATGCGCGCGGTTACCGTGACATCCGGCAGCCGGTTCACCGCCGCCAGCGTCTCGCTGGCCCCGGCCAGTTCCGTCTCCGGGTCTTCGGCGGCGATCGTCAGCGTGCTTCCCTTGCCCAGCGCGAAACTGTGGTGGATGCCGGCCACCAGCAGGTAGCCAGCACCTCCCGGGCCTGCGAAATCCAGCGTATCGGGCAGGCTGTCGGCATCCATGAAGGTGGAGTAGCCATAACCGGCATAGGTATTGCCAAGCTGCCCATAGGCGTGGCGCAGGCGGAACTGGTATCCATCGCTGCTGCCGAAGAAATCATTCTCCAGATAGAAGCGCAGGTTGCCGTGCGTGGTCGGCCGGCGCGCCTCGAAGCTGAACCGCGTCTGCTTGGCGTGGATGTTGAAGTTGGAAACGTCGCGATGGCTGTCCCCTACCGGCATCGATGAAGGGATGAACTGGTCCTCGTCCCCCGCCCGGCGCGAGTCGGCGATGGCATCGAGCTTGGCATAGCCGCCGATGCGGATGACCGTGTCGGTTCCGGGGATGGCAAAGAAGCCTTTCAGATCTGCGTCGGTGGGGCTGGCAGCGTTGTCTGGACGCGAGGCGGCCGTCGACGGGTCCGCCACTGATTCGCGCGCCGGCAGCACCGGTTGCGCCACGCCGGGCACGCGGGTGGGCTGCAATGTGGCGGCCGTCGTCGCCGGAGCTGGGGACACGGGCGTAGCCGTAGCAGCAGGCGCGACGCCCGCATCATGCCGCTCGAGCTGGTCCAGGCGTTGCTGCATGCCTTCCAGGGCCTGTCGCATCGCCGCGATCTCACGGCGCAGCGCCTGCGCGTCGTCGTCGGCAACCGCCTGCGCCTGCAGCGGCGCAGCGGCCAGCGCGGCCAGGCAGGCAAGACTCAGTACTGCCATGCGCATTGCATCCCCCGTGCACGAACACTCGCCACGCGATGCCGGACCGCACGCGTGCGCCGTCCTGGCTTCGCTCCGCCGTTGCTGGAAATACGGATACTGCGATTAAGACAGACGGTCGCCGGCAGGTTCGCACCGCCGATGAGGCAGCGACCGGAGCAGTCTGGGTAGCAAGCGCAGAGTGAGAGTGTCGTGAATTGCGATGCGGGCATGCTCTGGGGAGAGCCCTGCGTGTGCAGCAGTGCAGAAGCGATATCGCTGTATTTCATGCATCACAGGCTAGTGCGCATGTCGTTTTTGGCCTTGATTGGAATCAAGGCACGATGCTTGATCTCAGTCACGATTCAGACGTGACGGCGAACAAGCACTGCGCAGCAGTTCACGCCGTCATGGCCATGCAAACGCAGCAGGCCCGCACGTTTCCGTACGGGCCTGTCGATGACAGCCTGCATGCAGGATCACTTTTCAGCGTGGACCCAGCACCGTCTGCAGATCAGCACCCTGTGGAAGACCGGAGCGACGCTGCACCTGGCCCTGCGCATCCTGGAACAGGATCCCCGGCGTACCCTGGAAGCCCATCTCGATCATCAGGACCTGGTTGGCATCCAGCTTCCCCGCGATCTCGCGGCTGATGTTCGGCAGCGGCTTGATGCCACCGCGGTCGAACTGGCGCTCGTTCTCCAGCAGCGCCGCGCTGGGGTCGCGTGCGGCCAGAATCGCGGCCGCCTTGGCCGGGCTGTCCTCGCGGATCACACCGACCATCACATGACGCAGCTGCACCTTGCCGGCATCCACCCATGGGCGTGCCGCCTCCCAGAACTTGTGGCAGTACGGGCAGTTGGCATCACTGAATGTGTAGACCACGCGCGGTGCGTCGGCCTTGCCATCCCGCACCCACGCACTGGCGTCCAGCTTGCTCCACATCTTGGCCGACATCGGCGCGGCCACCAGCTTTTCCACTGCATCAGCGGCGACATCGTTACCCTCGGCATCGAACAGACTGCCTACCACCACGTGCTTGCCGTCCGCGGTCACGTAAGCGGCGGCAGGCTGCTGGCCACCGACCACGCCGGCGAAGCCGCGCAGCCCACCCGGTGCGTCGAACTCGGCGACGACCTCGAAACCATGCTTCTCGATGCCCTTCAGGACCGCCGGGCGATCCCCCTTGGCAGCGGAGGCCGGCGCACCGGCTGCCGGCGCAGCTCCTGCCTTGCCCGGTGGCGTCTGCGCCTGGCTGCAGGCGGCCAAGGCCAGCAGGGCCGGCAGCAACAGCACCGCAGGAACGGTGCGCAGGGAAATCAACGACATGGGAACTCCATAGTGGGATGCCAGCGCAGGCTACCGCAGCCGGCGCAGTTTGTGTTCAAGCCCTGCCATGGTCAGTTCACCCAGATGCAGCTCCTGCAGGCGTCCGTCAGCATCGAAGAACAGGGTGGAAGGATACGCCTGCACCCCGAGCGCCGCAGATGCGGCAGCATCGTCATCCAGCAGCACGTTGCGCAGCTGCAGGCGTTCGCCGGCAATGAAACCCTGGACCTCGTCCAGACTTTCTCCCTGATTGAGGAACACGAACCGCACATCGTCATGTGCGTCCTGCGCGGCTGCCAGCACGGGCATTTCACGTCGGCACGGACCACACCACGTTGCCCATAGATTCACGACCACGGGTTTCCCGCGGAACTGCTGCAGATCGATGACACGGCCCTGCAGGTCCATCACCTCCAGCCTGGGCAGCGGCATATGCCGCGCCTGCCACCCGGACACGCCGTGAGTGGCTGCGCCCCACAGCAGCGTACCTGCCAGCGCTGCTGCCAGTACCGGCCGGCGCAGCGCGGGATGTCCACGCAGCCGCCACAATCCCCACGCCAACGCAGCCATCAGCACGACGACCAGGTGGTATCCGCCATCGGTGATCTGCAGAACGCTCCATGGCGAGTCGCGATACAGCGCCGCATTGACGGCGACGAAGCTGATGCGGCCACACAGCAGCCCCACCAGCAGCATATCCAGCACCATGCCGGCCGCCGAAGGCTGCGGTCCCTGCGCACGGCGACCGGGCCAGAGCCGGGCGATCATCATCGCAATCAGTACACAGATCAGAATCAGAACGACCGGCATCGGCACCGGCCCAACGCTGGACATCATTCCATCCACTCAACGATCGACTGACCGCATGGTCGAAGCGTCGCGCCTGCGATGCAAGCGCGACGACCGACCGTCAATCGTCAAGCCGCGCTGCGCCCCATCTGAATGCCCGGCGTCGGCGCCGGCGCCAATCCGCGCAGGCTCCCTGCCACGGAGGGCAGCAGCGGGCGTTCGCGGCGCTTGTTGCTGACGTGACGTCGATAGTTCGCCGGCGTCATGCCGACGATGCGCAGGAACAGACGCCGGAACGCACTCTGATCGGCATAGCCGACCCCCCAGGCCACCTCATCGATACCCGCCCCCTGCTGCAGCAATGTCTGCGCCTTGGCCACCCGCAGTCGCTGGCAGTATTCGATCGGACGCAGCCCGGTCGCTCTGAGGAAGCGGCGCTGCAGAGTGCGCGGCTCCAGCCCGGCCACTTCGCAGATCGAAGCAAGCGTGGCGCCGCGCGCCGCCGTGGTGTGCAGCCAGCGCTGGGCCTTCAGCACGTCGCGGTCCCCATGGGCGAAGTTGGCGCTGAAGCGCTCCAGATCCTGCTGGATCGGTTCCGGAACGGTGATCGCGAGCTGCGTGGCCACCGCGCTGGCCACGCCCTGACCGAACAGCCGGTGCAGCAGTCGCAGGCCGAGAAAGCGCCATGCCTGCACACCTGCGACGGTCAGCAGATCACCATCGTCCACCAGTGCGCGTTCGCTGGGTACCCAGCTGACAGCCTGCGCCACCAGTCCGGGATGGCGGCTGAGATCCGGACCCGACACGGTCCGGCCCGCCAGCAGGCCGGCCCGGGCCAATACGCTCACCCCATCCGCCGCGGCCGCCAGCAGACTGCCGCCGTCGTAGTGCGCACGGAGCCAGTCGAGCAGGATTTCATCGGTACGAAGAGAGGCCGTCGAACTGACCTGGCCCGGAACCGCGATCACCGCGGGAATGGCCGCGTCCAGCATGTCCGCGCCCGCGACGCGATGTACCCCGCTGCGGCTGGCCGGCACGATCCAGCGGGTCACCAGCACCCGCTTGAACGGGCGCCGCTGCTGCTGCGCCACGCGGTTGGCCACATGTGCCATTTCAGCCAGTACCGATGCTGCCGACGGGTCGCCACCGGGGTACTCGACCACCCCCACTTCAACGAACCCCTCGCTCCTGATTCCCTCCACGGTGCACCTCCTCGGTTCTGGCCAGCGAATGACCGGTTCAGGTGCAGGGTAGAAAGTGCTCCATCGGCGAGGCTATGAAGAAAGTTGCAAAGTGCACTGGATGCGTATCTCACACATCGCATTGACCCTGGACCAGACTCAAGGGTTCAGAATGGCGACCGGAAACCCGAGGAATTCCGCCATGAACATTGGTCAGCTGGCGCGCCGGGCGGGCGTCCCGATCGATACGGTCCGCTACTACGAGCGCCAGCAGCTCTTGCCCACCGCGGCACGTTCGGCCGGTGGCTACCGCATCTTCGGCGAGCAGGACCTGCGTCGCCTGCGTTTCATCCGCCGTGCGAAGGCGCTGGGTTTCAGCCTGGAGGAGATCGCTGAACTGCTCGCACTGAGCGACCAGCACCAGCACGACATGGGCAGCGTGCGTGACACCGCACGGACGCGCCTGCGCGACATCGAGCAGCGCATGAACGAACTGCAGCGCATGCATGCGGCACTGTCGCAACTGGTCGAGGCCTGCCCTGGCCACGGTGCGCTGGTGCACTGCCCGATCCTGGCGGCGCTGACCGAAGACGGCGAGTGACCAGGCACCCGGCGGAACGATGGCGCACCCGGCCGCGGACGTGAAGAAAAGTGCAACAAATGCTTGCCAACCCCAGGGGGCATCGCTATTATTTCGCTCCTCAGCGACGTGGGGCCATAGCTCAGCTGGGAGAGCGCCTGCATGGCATGCAGGAGGTCAGCGGTTCGATCCCGCTTGGCTCCACCAATCTTTCGGCATTAGGCCGTCGAAAGGTCGCTAAAGAACATTGATGAGAATTGCGTCCCCATCGTCTAGAGGCCTAGGACATCACCCTTTCACGGTGGCGACCGGGGTTCGAATCCCCGTGGGGACGCCACTCATCACGAACAACGAGGACCCGGCCGATAACCGGGTCTTTTTTGTTCACCGCCAACCGGCATTCAGGTTGTGGCGTCACGGTGGTCTCCCGGATCGTATGCGGGGCGCCGGAACGAAAAAAGCTCAAAAGGCTTCCACAAACGTGAACACGCAGGTATGATAGGCGGCTCGGTAACACGGGGCCATAGCTCAGCTGGGAGAGCGCCTGCATGGCATGCAGGAGGTCAGCGGTTCGATCCCGCTTGGCTCCACCACTTTCGACATTAGGCCGTCGAAAGTTCTACAACTTGAAGTTTTTCGTGCGTCCCCATCGTCTAGAGGCCTAGGACATCACCCTTTCACGGTGGCGACCGGGGTTCGAATCCCCGTGGGGACGCCAGTTTCAAAAGGACCCTGCTCCCGGCAGGCATCCTGGTTTCATGGGGCCATAGCTCAGCTGGGAGAGCGCCTGCATGGCATGCAGGAGGTCAGCGGTTCGATCCCGCTTGGCTCCACCACTTTCGACATCAGGCCGTCGAAGGTTCTACAACTTGAAGTTTTCGTGCGTCCCCATCGTCTAGAGGCCTAGGACATCACCCTTTCACGGTGGCGACCGGGGTTCGAATCCCCGTGGGGACGCCAATTTCTGAAAACCCCGGCTTCGGCCGGGGTTTTTCTTTTCAGAAGCGTCGATACATTCCGATCGAGGCTGGCGCCGTCGGCGCGAATCCGTACTGCGCATACAACCGATGTGCCTCGCCATCGGCGAGCAGGCTCACATAGGCCGAAGGCGGAAGGTTGGCCTGCATCCATTCGTCCAGACGCCGCATCACCTCCTTGCCCAGTCCCTGCCCCTGCAACCGCGGCAGCACGGCGATATCGCAGACCTGCAGGTGGCAGCCGCCATCGCCGACGATCCGGCCCATCGCCACCAGCTCACTGCCCTGATAGGCGCAGACACCGAACAGGGTATTGGGCAGCGCACGTGCAGCCGCTTCGGCGGTCTTGGCGCTGAGCCCGGCCAGCGCCCGGAGCTGGCAATAGGCCTCGACCGTGGGCACGCCTTCACGGAAATGGCAATGGGCCGGATCGTTCATGCGGAATCTCCCTGAGTGTCAGGCTATCCTGCCGCATCCGCGTCGCAGCCGCCGCGACTCACCCCGACAGATATCGCATGTGCTACTCCGCTTTGATCCGGGCCGACTACGCCAAGCTGGTGCGCGAGTTCGGTGCCGTGCTGTCGCTGGAGGAGTTCGCCGAGCTGTACGCGTACGACCCCGGCAAGAAGCAACCCAGGACGCCCAAGGCCATGGATGACGGCTTCGCTGGCGCGCGCACGGAGCTCGGCCGCGACATCGTGGCCCGGATCCAGCGGTGGCATGCACAGGAGCAGGCCACGCTGGAAGCCGAGCTGGCCCAGCAGCGCGAACGCCGCGACATCGCAATCGCAGCCCTGGCCACCCGTCCCACACTGAAGGCGCGCAACGAGCTGCGCATCGCCGGCAACCGCATCGATCGCGCGCAGACCCGGCTCGACGACCTGCATCGCGTGCAGCTGCTGCCACGCGACAACCGCATTTTCCCCGGCACCTACGCGCCGGTGATGGTGAGCGAGAACGGGCAACGGGTGATCAAACCGATGCGCTACCGGTGCCGTCTGCCGGATGCGCCCGCGCGCAACGACGTGCTCTATCCGGGCAGTTACAACGCCCGCCGTGACAGCCTGGAAGGCTACTGGCGCGGCGCTTTCGGGCAGCGTCATGGCGTGGTCGTCATCCAGGCCTTCTACGAACACGTGTCCCGGCACGCGGTTGGCGGACGCGCACCGGCCCCTGATGACAGGACGGGAGATGTGGTCCTTGAGTTCCGCCCCGACCCGCCCCGCGACCTGTTGGTAGCCTGCCTCTGGTCCGAGTGGGACGGCCCCGAAGGACGCCTCCTCTCATTTGCGACCATCACCGATACGCCGCCGGCCGATATCTCCGCCGCCGGCCATGATCGCGGCATCGTGCCGATCCGGCCCGAGCACCTCGATGCATGGCTCAATCCGGAACCTGGCGATCTGGCCAACCAATACCGCATCCTCGACGATCGCGAGGAGATCCGTTACGTCTTCGAGGAGTCCGCCTGAGCACGCACTGCGGCCGGATCGTCCGGCCACCGCGCCTGGATCAGGCGCGGGCGCTGGAATGCCCGACCGCGCGGGCCAGCGCCTGCGACAGCTCCGCGGACAGGTAGGGCTTGACCAGCAGCACACCCGACTGCATGGCCTGTGGCAGCTGCTCCGCCGACATGCCGGTCGCGAGCACGAAGGGCACGCCGCGGGCGGCCAGCGCCGCCGCGACCGGCTCACTGGTTTCCTGGTGGGCCAGGCGATAGTCCAGCAGCGCCACGTCCGGCGTAGTTTCTTCCAGCAGCCTCAGCGCTTCGCCGACGCTCGCAGCCAGCCCCACCACCTGTGCACCGGCCTGCACCAGTTGCATCTGCAGCAGGGCCGCGCTCATCTCGTCGTTCTCGACCACCAGTACCCGCAGGTCCTGCAACGCCGCCATCGATTCCCGCTCCTGTGCATATCACGCCGGCGCAGTATAGCGATCACGGGGGCAATGCCGGCAGATTCGGCCGCCATCGTCCCGCGCCGGGCAGCCTCTATGAAAGTGCGCTCGACCTCGGGTAAAATCACCCGCTGCCTGCCGGTGTGGCGGAATGGTATACGCAGCTGACTCAAAATCAGCCGGGGGCAACCCCATGAAGGTTCGAGTCCTTTCACCGGCACCATGCATCAAAGGCCAGGTCCACGACCTGGCCTTCTGCATTTCCGGCCCGTCACCTGCGTCGCCCCTCCCGCGCGGCGACCGCCCAGCGCCGCCGCCGTGCGCGCCGCAGCTGACAACGTTGCCAGCAGGCCAACGCTGCGGAATTCTTGCAAGGCGCATGCGCATCTGCCTATCGTGACTGGCCGTACCTGGGGGCGGGGGAATGCATGACGTTGCCGGCTGCACTGTTTTTTCTGGTCACGCATGCATTCGTCGTCGGCCTGGCAGGCCCTGGAGATCCGGTGGGTTCGTTCCTGATGTCGAGCGCCGCGCCGCTGCTGGCGGCCATGGCATGCGTGCGCCGTGCGCGTGACAGCCACGCCGCCTGCAAATGGAGGACCTTCGCTTTCGCCGTCAGCCTGTTTCCGGTCGCACTGCTGCCACTGCTGTTTCCAGGCATCACCGATGCCTGGCCGGCGCAGGTCGCACTGACATCGTTGATCCTCTACGTGTTCTATCGCATCCCGCTGACCTACGTGGCCGCCAGCGCTGACAGCCGGAACCGCCATGTCCGCAGCGTCGACCTGTCGATCATCAGCCTGCTCTGGCTGCTGTACTACACGCATGCGCAATCGACTGCGCAGCTGGATACCGCGCTGTGGACGCATGGCCTGAACGCCATCAGCACCACGCAGAACAGCCTGCTGTTCAGCTTCGCGCTGATCCGCTACCTGGCCGAGGACAACGCAGATCGCCGCGACTTCTTCCGCACCCTCACCCTGTTCCTGCTCGGCTACTTCCTGATCGAGCAGTACGTCAGCCGGTATCGGCCGCAGACCCCGGACGGCGGATGGGCAGATCTGCTCATCAGCGGCCTGTTCCTGCTGCTGGCGGTGATCGCCGGCAGTCCGCGGCGCAGGACCGCGCCGCCTGTCCCGCGCAACCTGCGGCGTTTCGTCGAGGCCAGCGTGCCGTTGATGCTGCCGCTTCTGCTGATGCTGGTCGCATTGCTGATGGCGCGCACGAACCAGACGATGGCAACGGTGGGCTTCATCGGCGCCATGCTGGGCTACGCACTGCGCAGCGTGCTGAGCCAGGTGGACATCCAGCGCCAGCGCGACGAGCTGGCAGCGCTGGCCCGGCGTGACCCGCTGACCGGGCTGGGCAACCGCCGCAGTTTCGATGAATCGCTGCCGGGCGCCCAACGGCGCGCGCGGCGCCAGGGCCTGGGCCTGGCGGTGCTCATGATCGACATCGACCACTTCAAGCGCCTCAACGATACCTACGGACACCCGGAGGGCGATCGCCGCCTGCAGGCGGTGGCCGCGATCATCGATGGCTGCCTGCAGCGCGGTGACGACCTGCTCGCCCGCTACGGCGGCGAGGAATTCATCGCTGCGTTGCCTTCCTCCGACGTGGCCCATGCGATGGCCATGGGCGAGCGCATCCGCGTGGCGGTCGAAGACGCCGCGCTGCCGTCCGGCCCGTCCAGCGTAACCGTCAGCATCGGCGTGGCATGGTTGGCTGCCGATGCTCGGCAGGAACCGGACAGCGTGGTCGAACGTGCGGACCAGGCCCTGTACCGGGCCAAGCGCGCGGGCCGCAACTGCGTCCGCGGCGAGGCTTTGCCGGAACGTACAGCGGCCCCTGCCCTGCGCGCCTAGACCACGCGCAGGGTCGGCACGCCATGCTGCAGGGCAGCGCCGCCCGCCGCCCCCTGCACACGGAATCCGGCGACGGTCTGCAGCAGGTGGGCCGACTGTTCTTCCATGCTGCGCGCCGCGGCGGACGCTTCCTCGACCAGCGCCGCGTTCTGCTGGGTTCCCTGGTCGATCAGGTCCACCGCGTGGTTCATCTGCTGGATGTCATCGCTCTGCTGCTGCGAGGCGCTGCTGATCTCGGTGACCAGGTCACTGACCCTGCGCACGTTGAGTACGATCTCGTCCATCGTGCGGCCAGCACTTTCCACCTGCGCCGTGCCCGCACCGACATTGGCCACCGATGTGTCGATCAGCTGCTTGATCTCCTTGGCGGCGCTGGCCGAGCGCTGCGAAAGTTCGCGGATCTCGGTGGCGACGACCGCGAACCCACGGCCGTGCTCGCCGGCACGGGCCGCCTCCACGGCAGCGTTCAGCGCCAGGATGTTGGTCTGGAATGCGATGCCGTCAATCACCCCGATGATGTCGACGATGCGACGCGAGGAGGCGTTGATCAAGGCCATCGTCGCCACCACCTCGTGCACCACGCTGCCGCCGCGCGCAGCCACCTCCGCTGCGCCGCCGGCCAGCTGGCTTGCCTGGCGCGCATTGGCCGCCGTGCGCTGCACCGTATCGGCCAGGCCCTTCATGGACACGGCGGTTTCTTCCAGCGAGGCCGCCTGCTGTTCGGTGCGCTGCGACAGGTCGCTGTTGCCCTGCGCGATTTCGGTCGCGCCGACCGCGATGGTATCGGCAGCGAACTTGATCTGGCCGATGATGCCCGCCATGGCTTCGACCAGCGCGTTGACGCCATCGCACAGCTCGGCGATGGGGCCACTCTTGTCGGCAATGGCGACGGTGCGGGTCAGGTCGCCCTGCTTGGCCGCCGCCACGACCTCCCGGGTCTGCGCCACCGCACGCTGCATGGCCTGGTTCTCATGCACCTGCGCGGTGATGTCGGTAGCGTATTTGACGACCTTGAACGGCCTGCCGTTGCCATCCAGGATGGGGTTGTAGGAGGCCTGGATCCAGATCTCGCGGCCGCCCTTGCCGAGCCGCCGATACTGCCCGGCGTCGTACTCGCCGCGCCCGAGCTTTTCCCAGAACCGGCGGTACTCGGCGCTGTCGCGAAGCTCGGGCTCCACGAACAGCGCATGGTGTTGGCCGCGCACCTCTTCCAGGCTGTAGCCGGTGGCGGCGAGGAAGTTGGCGTTCGCCGAGAGAATGTGCCCGTCCAGGCTGAACTCGATCACCGCCTGCGACTTGTCGATGGCGGCAAGCTGCCCCGCCGAGTCCGCGGCCTGCAGCTTCTGCGCGGTGATGTCGGTCGCGAACTTGACGACCTTGAAGGGCCGGCCCTGCGGGTCCAGCACCGGGTTGTAGGAGGCCTGGATCCAGATTTCGCGCCCGCCCTTGCCCAGCCGTCGGTACTGTCCGGCGTCGAACTCGCCACGTCCCAGCCGGGCCCAGAAGTCCCGATACTCGGCGCTGGACGCCTGATCGGGATCGACGAACAGCGAATGATGCCTGCCCTGGATTTCGTCCAGACGATAACCCACCGCCTGCAGGAAGTTGTCGTTGGCCTGCAGGATGGTGCCATCCAGATCGAATTCGATCACCGCCTGCACGCGATGCAGTGCGGCCACCTGGGCGGCCAGCTCGGCATGACCGCGATCGCTGTCGACCCTGCCGGGCCGAGGCTGTCCCGCCAGCGCCCCCAGCAGGGAACGCCACGGCGACCAACGGGTGTGCAGCTCGGCTGGCGCCTGTGCGCCTGCCGTAAGGCCTGGAATGAGCATTGTCTGATCCTCGGTGTCCGGTAAGCGGTTGCGATCCGCCAGGCGGGATGCCCGACGGCGACATCAATTGCTTGGACTACAGGTGCCGGCAGGCACCTCTCGAGCAACGGGCAAGAACATCTGGGGGCGGGTGCGATCGACATCCGGGAGCGGCGGAACACACTGCGCGGGCCGCCCGACAGGGCAGCCTGGGGTCCTGCAGCGGGTGACGGGAGCGGGATCCAGTGAGGTTATCGGCACCTCCGTTCCGGGCTTTAGGCCCCTCCGCAGCGGGCCCTGTCCAGCCCCCTCCCCCCTGCAGCGCCTGACGGCGCCCTCGATGCAGCCTGCAACGAAAAGGTTGCCATGACCATCGGGGCTGTCGGCAAGGGGGTGGACAGGCAAGGATGCGCCCACCACGGACCGTCCATCGACACGGAGATCGCATGTTTTCACGCCTGGCTGCTCTTTTCGCCCTCGGCCTGTGCAGCAGCGGCGCGCTGGCCGCCGATGCAGGCTATCGGCCGAGTTTCAACCCCGCACAGCTCAAGGGCCCGCCCGCCGGCCGCGTCAACGAAGTGCTGGTGCTGGGCTCACCGCACCTGTCCGGCCTGCCCCCGACCTTCCAGCCGGCAATGCTGGAGCCGCTGCTGCAGCGCCTGCAGGCATGGCGGCCGACGGCGATCGCGGTGGAGAACCTGTCCGGACTGCAATGCGATTTCATGCGCCGCAATCCCGCCCGCTATGCCGAGAGCGTGGAAAGTTACTGCGTCGATCCTGCACCTGCCCAGGCCGCCACCGGTCTGGATGTTCCAGCGGCCAACGCCGAAGTCGATCGCGTACTGGCGGCATGGCCCGCTACACCGACGCACGCACAGCGTCGCCGGCTGGCCGCACTGTTCCTGGCCGCAGGTGAGAACGGCTCCGCGCTGGTGCAGTGGCTGCGCCTGCCGGCGCAGGAGCGTCGCGCCGCAGACAGCCTGTCACCGCAACTGGTGCAGTTCCTCGACAAACGCGCCGTGCGACGCAACGAAGTCAGCCTGATCGCGGCCGAGCTTGCCGCACGCCTGGGCCTGGAACGCCTGTGGGCAGTCGATGACCACACCGCTGATTCGCCCACCCCTGCGGCACTGGAGAAGGCGGCTGGCGAAGCCATCATGAACGCCTGGAACAATCCCGCCAGCAAGGCACGACGGGCCGCCGATACGGCCCTGCACGCCGAACTCGGCAGCACGGATGGCCTGCTGGCGCTCTATCGGAACTACAACGCGCCCGACACCATCGCCCAGGTCTACAACAGCGATTTCGGCGCGGCCCTGGTCGAACCATCGCCAGAAGGCTTCGGCCGCAACTACGTCGGCTACTGGGAAACCCGCAACCTGCGCATGGTCGCCAATATGCGCGAGGTGCTGGGCCAGCACCCGGGCACCCGCATGCTGACCCTCGTCGGCGCCTCGCACAAGGGCTACTACGAGGCCTACCTCAACCAGATGCACGACGTGCGGCTGGTTGATGCCAACAGCGTGCTGGACTGAGCGCCAGGGCTAGCAGGGGGCCGGCGCATCGCCGCGCCGCGACCGCCACAGCAGCACGCAGGCGACCACGATCGCACCCAGGGTCAGTATCAGCAGCACCACCACGCCGCCCTGTAGGGTGGGCAGCAGCGCCTGCGCCCGGGCATCGCCGTGCAGTTGCTCCAAACGCAGGCAGGCGGCTACCGCCAGCCACCAGCCGACCATCGCCGGCGCGAAGGCACGCAGGGCATCCGGGGTCCAGAAACGCATGTCGTTCTCCAACGGGGTGGGTGTGCGCGCAGTATTCGCGGCCGCCCTCTCACAGACTGAGATCAGCCGCCACCGGCGTCGCTGTCCACGCCCTCAGCCGGCCATTCGCCGGCTTCCCCCTGCACCTGCACGTTGTTGCGTCCCATTGCCTTGGCCCTGTAGCACTGCGCATCGGCCGCAGCCACGGCCTGGTCCACCCCCATGCCGCCCAGCAGCGGCGCGATGCCGATGCTGGCGCCCACCCGCAGGCGGTGCTGGTCCCAGGGAATGGAGAGGCTGGCCAGGGTCTGCAGCAGTTCGCCGCCGATCCGCGCCGCGCGGCGCGGCGTGCAGCCGGACAGGATCACCGCGAACTCGTCCCCGCCCAGCCGGGCCACCACGTCCGAATCGCGCACGCCGTGGCGCAGCACGCTGGCCACCGCCCACAGCACCGCATCGCCGGCCAGGTGGCCCCAGGTGTCGTTGACCGGCTTGAAGCGGTCCAGGTCGATGTACATCAGCGATGCCGCCTGGCCTGTCCGCTCGACCCGGGTGATGGCCTGCTGCAGATGGACTTCGAACCCCCGCCGGTTGCTCAGTTCGGTCAGCGGATCGATCTCCGCCAGCTGGCGCGCTTCGCGCTGCCGTGCACGCTGCTGGGTATCATCGCGCAGCACCCACACCGCACCGCGCACATGGCCCTCATCGTCGCGCAGCCAGGCGCGGGTCAGGTCCACCGGCACCGTCGCCGTGCCCAGCCGCAGCAGCAGGTCGGCATGCAGGTCGACCGCGTTGCTTTCCGGGTCCAGCAGTACGGCCACGTCCAGCATCGAGCCGGGGGCGTACTCGGTGGTCAGTTGCAGCACGTCCTGCACCCTGTAGCCGGCCAGCGCCTGTGCGCCGTCGCCGGCCAGCATGCGCACGGCAGCGGCATTGGCATATTCGATGCGGCCCTCCAGGCTGACGCTCAGCACCAGGTCGGCGACGGCGTCGAGGGTGATGCGGCTGCGCTGCTCGCTTTCAAACAGGCGCTGTTCACTGCTGCGTTGTGCGCTGATGTCCTGGATCTGCGAGACGAAATGCACCGGCTCACCGCGTTCGTTGCGCACCAGCGATACCGACAGCCGCGTCCAGATCACCCTGCCGTTGCGATCGAGAAAGCGCTTCTCCAGGTGGTAATGGCTGCACCGGCCTGCCAGCAGGTCCTGCACCAGGGCCAGGTCGGCCTGCAGATCGTCCGGATGGGTCAGCCGCTGGAAATCGACCTGCAGCAGCTCCTCGCGCGCATAGCCCAGGATGCGGCACAGCGCGTCATTGACATCCAGCCAGCGTCCTTCCAGCGAAACCAGCGCCATGCCGAGTGCAGCCGAGGTGAAGGCGCCTGCGAACTTCTCCGCCGCCATGCGTGCTTCCGCACGTGCCTGCAGGATCTCGGTGATATCGATGGCCATGCCGACATAGCCGATGCGCGCGCCATCGGCCCCGTCCATGCGGCTGATCGAAAGCCGCACCTGGCGTTGCCGGCCATCCTTGCGCAGCAGCGTCCATCGCCGCGAATAGGTCTGCCCTTCGGCATGCGCACTGAGGGCTTCGAACACATCCGGCAGGTGACCCTGCGGGTCGGCCTGCGGTTGCAGCCAGGCCTTCAGCTCATCCGGCTCATGGAAGGCATCCAGCCGCCGCAGGCCGACCACCTCGGCGGCGCTGTAACCCAGCAGGCGCTGCGCACCCGTGTTGAACAGGGTGATGGTGCCATCGGTATCGGTCGCGATCACCGCGACGTCGTCGGAGGCGTCCACCACCGACTGCAGGCGCTGGCGGCTCTCGGCCGCGTCCTGTCGTGCCTGCTGCAGCTCGGTGACGTCGGCGTGGGCACCTGCCATCCACAACGGCCGCCCCTGACCGTCCCATTCGAACACGCGACCACGGTCATGGACCCAGATCCACTGGCCGTTCTTGTGGCGCATGCGCACCAGGCAGGCGTAGTTGTCGCTGCGCCCGTCGAAATGCTCCTGCAGCGCGGCGTCCGACAGCGCGATGTCGTCCGGATGCACCAGTGCCGCGAAGGTCTTCTGGCAGATCGGCTCCAGCTCTTCCAGCCGGTAGCCGACGATTTCGGCCCAGCGCGCGTTGACCCGCATTTCGCCGGTCTGCACGTTCCACTCCCAGGTGCCGGCAGCGGTGCCTTCGATGATCATCGCAAGCCGCCGACGCTCTTCGGCCAGCGCATGCAGACGGCGTTCGAGCAGATCGTTGCTGTTGTTGCCCTGACCCGCCATCAAGCCCTTCTCCGTCCCGCGCAGGCGTGCACGGGCCGCAGCAATCCGCTGCAGCTGTCACGGAATCGGACGGGGCGTGCTGGCGTCATGGTCCTCCCCAGCGACAGCGGGTCGGCCACACGCCTCCCCAGATGCGCAAGTGTGCGCAATCACGGGGAAAATCGACAAGTCCCCCGCCCCGGTTCAACCGTGACGGGGAACACGCTCCTCAACTGCGCTTGGCGCGGGCGAAGGCTTCAGCCAGTGCGTTGTTGGCCGGGGCTGCCGAGGGGGCGGGCCGACCGCCGTTGCCCTGGCCCCGCCCCGGGCTCCGGCCCGGCCCGCCTGCGTCACGCCGCGGCCCTTGTCCCTGACCACGCTCGTCACGGCTGCCGGGGCGGCTGGTGGCCTGGCCGGGGGTATCGTCCAGGCGCCGGGTCAGCGCGATGCGCTTGCGCGGCACATCCACCTCAAGCACCTTCACCTTGACGATATCGCCAGCCTTGACCACGTCGCGCGGGTCCTTCACGAAGGTGTCGGAGAGCGCCGAAATGTGGATCAGGCCGTCCTGGTGCACGCCGATATCGACAAAGGCGCCAAACGCGGCGACGTTGCTGACCACGCCTTCCAGCACCATGCCCTCGCGCAGGTCCTTGATGTCTTCCACGCCCTCGGCGAAACGTGCGGCCTTGAACTCCGGGCGCGGGTCACGGCCGGGCTTTTCCAGCTCCCTGAGGATGTCGCGCACCGTCGGCACGCCGAAGGTCGCATCGGTGAACTGCTCGGCCTTCAGCCCACGCAGGAAGCTGCCATCGCCGATCAACGCCTTGATCGGGCGCTGGGTACTGGCGACGATGCGTTCGACCACCGGATAGGCTTCCGGATGCACGGCGGACGCGTCCAGCGGCTCGTCGCCGTCGGCAATGCGCAGGAAGCCGGCACACTGCTCGAAGGTCTTCTCACCCAGCCGGGCGACTTTCAGCAGGTCCTTGCGGCGCTTGAACGGACCATTGTCATCGCGATGGCGCACGATGTTCTCGGCCACCGTCGCCGACAGGCCGGACACGCGCGACAACAGCGCGGCCGAGGCGGTGTTCACGTACACCCCGACCGCGTTCACGCAGTCCTCCACGCGGGCGTCCAGCGCGCGCGCCAGGCGGTACTGATCGACGTCATGCTGATACTGGCCCACGCCGATGGCCTTCGGTTCGATCTTGACCAGCTCGGCCAACGGATCCTGCAGGCGGCGCGCGATCGACACCGCGCCGCGCAGCGACACGTCCAGGTCCGGGAACTCCCTGGCTGCGAGCTCGGAAGCCGAGTACACCGAAGCACCGGCCTCACTGACCACCACCTTCTGCAGCTTCGGGTTGCCGACCGCCTTGATCGCTTCGCCGGCCAGCTTGTCGGTCTCGCGGCTTGCGGTGCCGTTGCCGATCGCGATCAGTTCCACGTTGTGCCGGGTACACAGCTGCCTGATCGTCTGCAGCGACTGCTCCCACTGGCGCCGGGGCTCGTGCGGATAGATCGTCTCGGTGGCGACCAGCTTGCCGGTGGCATCGACCACTGCGATCTTGCAGCCGGTGCGGATGCCTGGATCCAGCCCGAGCACGGTCTTCGGGCCCGCCGTCGCAGCCAGCAGCAGATCCTTCAGGTTGTCACCGAACACGGTGATCGCGTCCGCTTCGGCCTTTTCGCGGGCCTGGTTGAACAGGTCCAGCAGCAGGTGCATGTGCAGCTTGGCACGCCAGGTCAGGCGGCAGGCATCGAGCAGCCAGCGGTCGGCGGCACGGCCCTGGTCGGCGATGCCGGCCTTGCGGGCCACGCGCCCCTCTGCGTACTGATGGCCTGCCTCGGCATCGCTGCCCGGGTCCAGCTCCAGGTACAGGATCTCCTCGCGACGCGCGCGGAACAGCGCCAGCAGGCGATGCGAGGGAATTTTCGCCAAGGCTTCGGCGTGCTCGAAATAGTCGCGGTACTTGGCGCCCTCGGTCTCCTTGCCCTCGGCCACGCGGGCGCGGATCACGCCGTGTTCGCCCAGCCAGGTGCGCAGCTCGCCCACCAGTGCGGCATCTTCCCCCCAGCGCTCCATCAGGATCGCCCGCGCGCCCTCCAGCGCCGCCTTGGCATCGGCCACGCCCTTGTCAGCATCGACAAAGCTGGCCGCGAAGGCCTGAGGGTCCTGCGTCGGATCGGCGAGCAGTCCATCGGCCAGCGGCTCCAGGCCGGCCTCGCGGGCAATCTGCGCACGGGTACGGCGCTTGGGCTTGTACGGCAGGTACAGGTCTTCCAGCCGGCTCTTGGTATCGGCGGCGAGGATGTCGTTGCGCAGTTCGTCGCTGAGCTTGCCCTGCTCGTCGATGCTGGCCAGCACCGCCGCACGGCGGTCTTCCAGTTCGCGCAGGTAGGTGAGGCGCACTTCGAGATTGCGCAGCTGGGTGTCGTCCAGGCCACCGGTCACTTCCTTGCGGTAGCGGGCGATGAACGGAACGCTGGCACCTTCGTCAAGCAGGCCGACCGCGGCGCGCACCTGGCTGGGCTGGGCACCGATTTCCTCGGCGATGGTCTGGGCGATCTGCTGGGCGAGCGCGCTCTGGGCGTTCTTGGCGTCGTGCATTGCTTCAGGTCTGTGCCGCGTTACGGGAAGACCCCATTCTGGCAATCCGCGACGGAGCCGGACAAGACATTGACAGCAGACGGGGTTCAGCGGCGTGGCCGGTCTGGACGCCGGCATCCTGGCAGGGGGGCTCGGACTGGCCCGGGGCTGGGATGCCGGCGCGGGCGCGCGATGGTGGGCGCGCCCTGCCGCGTGTTGCGAGGGTCAGCGGTAGTGGCGGGCGGCGCGCTGCATGACGATCTCGTCACGCATGCCTTCCAGTGCCATCAGCCTGACCTTGCCGACACCCTGCAGTTCCATGAACCGCTCGGTGTAGAACTCCGGCCCCAGCGCGGTGTCGGCGCGCGATTTGCTGAAGCCATAGGGCACCACGCCCTTCTCGCCATCCTTGCTACCACCGACATAGAGAACGATTGCCATGTGATGTATTCCTCCAAATTGCTACTGCGTACTGCACTCGATGAGCGATGCTGCGAGCCCATCGGAGAGGAGCTTACCGCGTCGTACCTGACTGGAACGTCACGCAGGCTAATGACGATCGGTTGCATGCAGATGACGGCGGGATCGCAGCAGAATGCTTACGGATCTTTAACTTCCAGCTAACGAATTCCAAGGAACTCCCGCCAACGGCGCAGCCCTCGTGGCCGGTCGTGTAACGCGTTTCATGTGATTGGGCCG